>CAIJFT010000275.1 GCA_903820035.1 uncultured Opitutia bacterium | reverse complement strand
CGGATCGTCGCGGTCTACTTCGGCTCGGTGGCGGGTTTCGCGGCCGGCGCCGTCAACGGGTGCTCCTTCAGGAGTTCGTCCACCATGTAGAAATTGAGCCGATTTTCGGTGGCGGCGCGAACTTTGCGGACGGCCTCGGCGGTCACAATCTCGCCGTCGTTGCCGAAGGACTGGCGCACGTAGCTGAGGACCGCGGCGAGTTCGTTGTCGTTCAGCATGCCGCCGAAACCCATCATCGGGGGGACGCCCTTGGTCGGGTCGAAGTGCTCGCCGTTAACCTCGATCGGACCCCAGAGCCCTTTCAACGCGACCTTGATCAGGCGTTCGTCATCGCCGAGCCAGTTGCTCTTGGCCAGCGAGGGATAGATGTTCGGCGTGCCTTTACCGTTGGCCTGATGACAGGTGACGCAGTGGGCGTCGCGCAGATAGACCTCCTTGCCGATGCCGTACACCCGGCTGTCCTCGCCGGTGAGTTTGCGCGTCGGGCCGTAGCTCATTTGCGCCTCGGACTTCGGTGGCTTCGGGAATTCGTACGTCCCGTCGAGGAACGCGCGGGCATTCGGGTTGTCGGCGAGGTCGAGCGTGCCGCCGGTGCGGAGTGCGGCGACCTTGTCCTTCAAGGTGTAGTCGAGGATCTGTTTCGTCACCGGGCCCATCCAGTCGTCGAACGGCAGCTTCAGCGCCTCGAGCACGATGCGGGCGCCCTCGGCGTTATCGAGCCACGAGGCGGCGACGATGGCTTCGAGTCGTACGCGCGGATGCGGGTCGCGCACGGCCTGCAGGAACAATGCGGCGGCGCCGGGCACCTGGTGTGCGGCAAAGCGCAGCACGCTGACGGCGGCGGCGCGGGCCTCGGGCTGTTTGGCGGCGAGGCATTGTTTGATCAATTCGACGTCGGGTTGGTTCTGCGCCCACGTGGCCCAAAGGGCCTCACAAAGGTGGTGCTCGTACGCGGGATCGGTGCGATCGAGTTTCGCGGCCCAGGCCCGCACCGCGGGCAACACCTCGTCGGGGCGGTGACCGCGCAGTTCGCGGCGCGTGCGGTAGCGCGTGCGGTACTCGGGCAGCTTCAGGTTTTCCAGTAACTCGGCCACGGTGGCGCCGGCGATCTTGGCCGGCTTGACGAGGGGGTTGGCCGGGTAGGTGATACGGTAGATGCGGCCGTGCTCGTGGTCGCGATTCGGGTCGCGCGCGTTGTGCTGCATATGCCCGATGAGCGCGTTGTGCCAGTCGATGAAGTAGAGCGAGCCGTCGGGGGCGAACTCGAGGTCGACGGGGCGGTAGTTGGGATTATTGGACGAGATGAGATCGCCCGCGAGTTTGCCGGTGAAGCCGGCGCCGTCGTCCTTCACCGAAGAAAAATTGATGCCGAGGAAGCCGATGCTGTTGCAGATCATGAACTGGCCCTGCGCGTAGTCGGGGAAGTGGCGCGACGAGACGAATTCCGAGCCGGAGGTCGGCCGCGAGCGTTTCGGCACGAAGGTGCGGGTCTTGGTGATCTCGATGCCGTACGGCATTTTCGCCGAGAGGGGCGTGCCCCACCAGTTGAGGCCGTCGGAGGCATCGGAGATGAAGCACTGCTCCCAGTAGTCGAAGGCGATACCCCAGGGGTTGTTGTAGTCGGCCTGGCTGTAGCGCTCGAGACGGAAGCTCTTCGGGTCGAAACGCCAGATGCCGCCGTCGTTGCAGCGGCGCGGGCCGTAGGGTGTCTCGACCTGGGAGTGGAGGAAGCGACCTTCGCAGAGGTAAAACGCCCCCGAAGCGTCGGAGCAGTACGCCGAGATCGCGTGATGCGTGTCGTGGGTGTCGAACCCGTGCATCAGGATTTCCATGCGGTCGGCGTGGTCGTCGCCGTCGTCGTCGATCAGGAGACAGAGGTTGGGCTCCTGCGAAAGATAGACGCCCTCGGGGGCGAGCTCGAAGCCGATGGGCAACTGGAGATGGTCGGCGAAGATGGTCTGCTTGTCCGCCTTTCCGTCGCCGTCGGTGTCCTCGAGGATCAGCAGCTTGTCGTTCGGCCGCGGGTCACCCGGCTTCCAGTGCGGGTAGGTCGGCATCACGGCCACCCAGAGGCGGCCGCGGTTGTCGAAGGACATTTGCACGGGGTTCTGGAGATCGGGGAAATCCTTTTCCGAGGCGAACAGCTCAAGCTTGAAGCCGTCCATGACCTTGATGTCGGAGATCACCTTTTCGCCGGACTTGTACTCGATCGTGCCCATCGCGCCGCCGGGCTTGAAGTTGGTCGGCACCGGCGGGAGTTGGTGCGTCTTGCTGTCGTCGACCGTGAGGTCGCGTTTGCGGCTGGCGGCGACGTCGTGGATGAGCGTGTCGCGGAGCACCATCATCTCGCGCGTCTTCTTGATTTCATCGGGATAATTCTGCGGACCGTACGGCGCGTAGCGCTGGCCGTGGGTGTGGACCCCGTTGATGAGGTTGTAGTCGTTGTTCCAGAGCCAGTCCTTCTCCTGGACGGCGGCGGTGACGAGCGACGCGTCCGCTTCGGACTGGCGTGCCTGGTGACCGTAGAGTCCGTCGGCGAGCATCCGGCCGAGTTCCTCGTAGCCTTTCGCGGTCGGCGCGAAGCCGTTGATCGTGAACGGAAGGCCGGGCTGGCTGTAACGGGTGAGGGTCGGCTGAAAAAGATTGATGAACGTGAGTTGGTGCCGGGCGGCGACGCGCTGCATGGCGGCGGAGTAGAGCGCGAGGTTTTCGTTTTCTTTTTTTCCGTTGGGCAGATCGCGCGTGGCCGAGAGATCTTCGAACCCGACGGGCGAAACGAGCACGAGGCGCGGCGCGGTTTGGCCGTTGTAGGCCTGGCCGAGGGTATGACGGACGAAGGCGTCGAGTTCGGCCTCGTAGTTGTCGACCCGCTCCGGACCGTCGAAGGATTCGTTCAGGCCGAAAAAGGCGACGATGGTGTCGGCCTTGAGGTGGGTGAGCCACTGGTCGGGCGTGGGGAAGAAGCCCTTGCCGTTGTGCATCGCAAATTCCGGGCGGAATTTTTCGGCGCCGGGAAACGCCCACTGCGAGACGCGCGCCGGGTGGGGGCGGAAGGCGGGCGTGTCGCCGGGCCGGCCCATGTTGCGGACAATGAGATTCTTTCCGGGATAGCGCAGGTGCAGCTCGGTCTCCATCCGGCTGTAGTACACGTCGCGTTCGGCGAGGCCGTTGCCGAGGAAGACAACGCGTTCATCCGCGGCGGGCGGCGCCACCACCTGCGGGCGAGCGCTCGTGGCGGGCGGCGGAAAATCCATTTTGGCGTGCGGGCCGATCTTGGACTCCTCGACCGGTTCGGCTTTTTTGGCGGGCGCCGCGTCGCGCTTCTTCTTGGCCTTTGGCGCCGGGGTTGGCGGGGCTTTTTCAGCGGCGGCGGGCGCGGACGGGGCGGGCGCGGCGTTTTGGGCGGTGGAGAACGAGACCGCGAGGCCGAGGGCGCACGCGAGCAGGACGAAGGGGCGTCGAGTCATGAGAGGGGGCGTTGGAAGCGAAACGGGCGGACGGAAACCACCCCAGCTTGGGTCGCGGGCACGGTCCGGTCCAGCCTTTCGACGTGACGTGGTCGCGTCGTAGGCCCGCGCGCTCACGCGCGCCAAAGATCGTGAACACCCGCACCTGGCTTTGAGGTAGGCCCGGCCGGCGGCCGGGCGGGCCCACAACGGAGGGCGCGCGCAAGCGCGCTGGCCTACGGCGTCGCCGGGCTCAGGTATTTCAACAGAAACGCCCGGAGCTGCGTCGGTCCTTCGGCGGGCGGCTTGAGATTAAGCGCGGGCACGTCGGCGAGGATGGTCAGGCCGATGGCTTGGCCGCGTTCGTAGAGGGCTTGGGCGTGTTTCGGATGGTGGAGGAATTCGCCGCGGGTGGTGATCGGGCCGGCGGGTAGTTTGGTCGAAAGGAAGACCGGCGGATCGTCGGGGCTCATCAGGCCCAGGAGATCGCAGTCGGCGCGGAGCTTGGCGCCGGTCATGCCGCGCAGTTCCTGCGGGGACTTTAGGCCGTAGAAGGCGAGGACGTCTTGCTCGTCGCCGAACTTGTCGGTGACCTCCTCGCCGAGCACCTCCGCCCAGCGCATCAGGTCGTAGGATACCTGAGTGGAGTTGGCACCGGCGCAAACGAGGCGGGTGGATTCCCGCAGCACGGGGTCGGGGTTCGCGGGATCCGCGAGGTCGTCGTGGAAGGCGAGCCAAAGGGAGGTGCCGGCACCGGCGGATCCGCCGTACGCCGCGAACCGGAGTTTATCGACGTTCCAGTCGTCGGCCTTGCTCCGGATGAACTGCACCGCGCGCGCGCAGTCGCGCAGGACGTCCTGGATCGGGGCCGACGTGCGGTAACGGTAGTTGATCGCGGCGAACGAAACCCCGGCGTCGAGGTAGGGCTGGATCACGGCGGCGCCGCCGACCTTCGACTTGTCGCCGGAGGTGAAACCCCCGCCGTGGATGAAGACGACGACCGGGGCGCGCGCGTAGGATTTGGCCTCCCAAAAATCGAGGACGTTGCGGGCGTCGGGTCCGTAGCTGACGTTGGCGTGGGTCGGGGGCAGGGCGCGCTCCGGCTTCGCGGCCGGCTTCTCGGTCTTGGCGCCGCGCATTTTCTGCAGGTAGGCGCGGGCTTCCTCCGGGCTCAGGGTGCCGTCGCCGTTGGCGTCGGCGTCGGGATACTGCTTGAGGTACTGCGGTAACTGCTCAGGCGAAAAGCGACCGGCGTCGGCGGCGAAGACCGCGGATACCAGAGCGAGGGTGAAGAGAGGATACGCTAAAACGAGCCTCGGGAAGGACATGGCGGCAGAGGATGAGCAGAGGGATCTGGATGATCAATGGCGTCGGTTGCGGTAAAGCGAGCGGTGGCTGCAGCGGAGACCGCCGCGGTATCGGTTACGGGGCCTTCGCCTTTTGTTTTTTCTTTGCGCTCGGTGGGGTGGTCCGCGGCGCCTCGGGCAGCCAGGTGAGTTCGGGCCAGAACGTCGGTCCGTCATTTGCTTGGGCGGCTCCCGGGGTGCTCCGGCCTTCCTGCACCAGGCGCGTGGCCAGCGCAGTGAGGCGGGCGACGATGGCGGGATTCGTCGGGGCGAGGTTGGTGGTCTCACGCCAGTCCGTGGTCATATCATAGAGTTCAAAGCGTGGTTCACCGGGCTTCGGCTCGACCCAGCGGGGCGGGAGGGAGCCGCCGGAACCGCGGAATAAATTTAGTTTCCACTGTCCGTCCCGGATCGCGAAAAATCCGCTGCCGGAGTGATGGATGAGCGGTCCGCGGAGCGGATGGGGATGATTTTCTCCGCGCAGAGCTGGGAGGAAACTGAAACTGTCCTCGCCGGCGTTGGCGGGCAGGGCGACGCCGAGCAGATCGGCACAGGTGGCGAGTAGATCCACTTGGCCCACGGGTTCGGCGCAGGTGCGTCCGGCCGTGATGACGGCCGGCCATCGGACCACGAAAGGAACGCGATGGCCGCCTTCGTAAATGTCGCGCTTGCCGCCGCGGAGTTCGCCGTTGCTGGCGTGGCCGTAGGTGCGGGCGCGTTCCGCGTAACCCGTTTCGGCGCCGTTGTCGCTGCTCTGGAGCACCAGCGTGTCACGGGTGAGTCCGTGGCGGTCGAGGGCGGCGAGGATTTGGCCCACGCGGTGGTCGGTCTCGAGCATGAAGTCGCCGTACGGGCCGACGGCGCTCCGGCCGGCAAACGCCGGATCAGCGCAGTGCGGCAGGTGCGGCGAGTTCAAGGCGAGATAGAGGAAGAACGGCTGGCCGGCCTTGGCGGTGGCGGCGTGGCGATCGATGTAGTCCACGGCTTTTTCCGTGCAGACGCGGAGGCAAAGGTCGTCGCGGAAGGAGGGTGCGATCTCGATATCCTCCTCACTTTGGCGCTCGGCCTCGTAGGGCGGCATGAACCGAAAATTACCTTGGTCCGGGGCGGGCTTCCGGCGGGTCCAGCGCGTCGGTGGATCGGTCACGCGGTCATTGGTGAGGAACGTGAGCACGCCGTAGTTCATGGAGGCCGGGATGCCGAAGAATTCCTCGAACCCGTGCGCGTTGGGGCCGTCGGTGATCGGCTGCGACCAGTCGCGGCGCCCGACCGTGCCGGGAAACCGCATGTTGAGGTGCCATTTGCCGAACATGGCGGTGCGATAGCCCTGGGTCCGCAGCAGGGAGGCGACCGTCATGCGTTGCGGGGCGATGAGGCACTCGCCCTCGGCGTGCAGGACGGCCTTCTTCAGCGACGTACGCCAGGCGTAGCGACCGGTGAGCAGCGCGTAGCGTGACGGCGTGCAGACGGTGTCCGCACAGTGCCCGTCGGTGAACATCAGCCCTTCGCGCGCCAGGCGGTCCAGGTGGGGAGTCTGGAATTTGGCCGCGGGATTGAGCGCACTCATGTCGCCGTAGCCTTGGTCGTCGGTGTAGATGACGACGATGTTGGGTCGCGGCGCGGATCCCGCGGCGCCGCGGGCGGGCCCAAGCAGGAGCAGCGCGGTGAGGAGGAGCGGAAGCTTCATAGCGGCGGGAGTGGGTGTGTCGGATGGCGGACGACCGATACGGAACCATTTAGTTCGGGGATGAGAGTCAAGGGTTGAGAGACCAATTCCCGGAGGGCGAGTAGCCCGGACAACATCGGTAGGGCAAACCCACCGTTTGATTTTTCTCCCAACGCTCAACGCTCAATTGCTTTTGGCTTAGAACGTCCCCTTGAGCCCGAAGGTCCACAGCGAGCCGAACTCGGCGCGCTGGCGGAATTGGGCGTGCGGCGGGGTGTTGGGGCCGGCGATTTCCACATCGTCGGTGGGGTCGTTAACGTTCCGCAGGTTCGCGAACAGAGCGAAATTGCGGCGGAGTGAATATTCGCCGGTGAGATCGATGTAGGAGCGCTTCGAGCCCCACGTGTAGGTGTTGGGCTCGATGCTGCGGCCGGTCACGAGGCCGCGCCTTTGGCGCCCGAGGTAGTTCCAGTTTAGGCGCACGTTGTATTTCTCCCGCGAGAGGCTGATGCCCCAACTGCCGCTGCGGGGGATGTAGCCGGAGAAGTTGGCGGCCGCTTCCCCGGTCGCGCGTTGCGCGCTGCCGTTGGCGAAGAGCTGCAGACCGCGCGCCCAGCGGGGCAGGAAGGTGAGCGCCTGCTTGTAGTTCACGTCGACGCCCTCCATGCGCACGGTGGTCGCGAGGTTTTGCTGGGTGGCGACCTCGTACGGGTCGTAGAGCGTCGGATCCAGACCGTAGAGGGCGAGAAACGCCGGCGTCGAATCGAAGGTGGTGCTGCCGAAGAAATCCTTGAAATCGCGCCGGAACGCCCCGACGGAGAACAGGCCGACGCGCTCGAAATAGTACTCGAGGGTGATCTTGCCGGTCCGGGCGCTCCAGGGCTTGATCCCGGCGTTGTTGACCGTGATCCGGTTGGTGGGGCTGGGCGCCGATTCGACATCGGGCAGCGTGACGCCGCCGGAGTACTGGTTGAAGTTCGGGCGCCCGACGGACTCGTAGTAGGCGGCGCGGGCAATCAGATTTTCGCGCACATTATAGCTGGCGTTCAGGCTCGGGAAAAGCCGCAGGTACTCCTTCTCGGCGCGGGCGGCGCGATCCAGGAAAGTCAGCCGGGAGATGGCGAGGGCATCCGTTGCGATCGTCAGCGGCCGGCCGCCGGGACCCAGAATCACCTTGCCGGCGCCGTCGTGTTGAACGTTGCGCGTCGGGTCGGTGAGGGGGCCGCGTGCCTCGATGTTGGTCTGTTCGGCCCGGAGCCCGCCGACCAGTTTCAAGCGCCGGTTGAAAAACTGCGTGTCGCCGCGCAGGAAAAGGGACGAGATGGTTTCCTCGGAAAGCTTCGAACTGCTCACCTCCGAGCGGTATTTCGCGTTGTCGTCGCCGGTGAAGTACGACGGCTTCGCACGGTACAGGTCGAGCACCGCCTCGTTGCTGACCCATTGCACGCGCGGGATGCCGTACAGCCCGGCGCGCTGGAAGAAATACGGGTCAAAGACCGGGCCGGCCCCGTCGTCGCTGCCGCCGCTCGGAGTGGTGGAGGCGCGGCCGTCGGCACCGACAAAGTTGACCGAAGTCGTGCTGGTCCGGTTGTCCGTGCGCGATTGGCGCACATCCACGCCGGCCTTCAGCGTGAGTGGAAACGGTCCCTCGAAATCGCGCCGCAGCTGGGCGAATCCGGTGCGGAACACGTTGCGTGAGATCTGGGGGCTGGCCCCGGCCGTGCTCAGGGCGTAGGTGTTGATGTTGTACGGATCAACCGGCGCGCCGGTGGTGCCGTCGGTGACGGTGATGCTCCGGGGCCGCAGGTAAAAGATATCGTCGAACGAGACGGTGACGCCGGTACGCCGCGCGAGCGTCGAGGCGAACCGCCCCTTGTCCAGATTGCGAAAACGGTTTTCGGCATGCGATGAGCCCAGGCCCGCCTCGGCTTTCCAGACGGGACCGTCATGACGTAAGGTCAGACTCGGCATGGAGGTGCGGCTGTAGCGGTGGTTGCCGGCGTTCGAGAGCCGGACTTCGCCGGCGCCGGCAAAGCCGTGGGTGGAGGTCGGGGTGAAGTCAGAGGGGAGCACGCGGTTCACGATGAACGTGAGCGAGCGCTGGTTGTAGTCCGTGTGAAACGTGCCGTATTGGAACGAGAATGACAGCTTCGTGCCCGGCCCGAGCTTGTAGTCGGCGCTGGTGGCGAAGGAGGAGCGGTCGGCGAGTTTTGATTCCGTCCGGACGAGGAAGTCACTGAGGTAGGGCCGGTCGGGCGTGGTGTCGGGCAGGGTGGTGCCGTTGGTGGCGGCGCCGGCGCCGCGCCAGGTGTTGGTCAGGAGCGGACCCTCGACGTACTGGGTGGAGCCGCCGCCGGAGACGGTGAAACCGAAGCGTTGGTTGACTGGCACGACCCAGGAGAATTCGAAGCCCGGGCGGACCTTGTAGGTCGGATTTTGGGCGGGGCCGGTGGAACGGTGAAACTGTTTGGTGCTGTCGCGCATCGCGAGGTAAACACTGCCGTTGAAGATGGGGCGGGCCCGCTCGAAGGCGCTGCGCGGAACCAGATTGATCGATCCCGCCAGCGCGGAGCCGGGCGACTCGGGAGTCGGCGAATACACGGCCTCGATCCGCGACACATTATTGATCGAAACGGCGTTCAATTCGACGTTGCGGCCGGTCCCCGTGGTCTCGGAAGTGGCGAGCGAAAAGCCGCCGATCGTCACCGGTACATAGTCGGACGCGACGCCATTCATGGACACCTCGCGCGGGTCGCCGCCGCGGTAGCCCATGGTGATGCCCGGGAGCATTTTCAGGAACTCGCCGACATTGCCGTCGGGCACCACGCCAAATTCGTCGGCCGAGACCACATTCACGATGTTGGCGGCGAAGCGCTGTTCATTGATCGCGATCGCGGCGCCGTCCATCTCCCGGGAGGAGGAGACGACGAGGGATTCGAGTTTCACGACGTCGGTGTCGTTCCGGAAGCGGGCGCGACCGGCGAGCAGGATCTCGTGCTCGGTGGCTCCGCCGGCCATAACGTTCACCGCGAGTTGGCGGGATTCCAACCCAGTGTAGAAAATCTCGAGCAGCACCGGACCGGCCGGTACGCGGGGCAGTTGAAACGTGCCGGACTCGTCGGTGAATGCGACGAGGTCGGTGCCTTTGACGGTGATCCGGGCGTTGTTGAGGTATTGGCCGTTGCCGGCGTGGCCGACGCGGCCGGAAATACGGCCCGTGGCACTGGCGGTGGCCGACGCCATACTGGCGGTGGGTGCTGCGATTACGCCGGGGGTCGGGAGTAGAGCGAGGAGGAGGCGAAGCACCATGATGCGGTGCGGTCGGCGGCCGTTGCGGCGAGGGTTGGGGGTATTCATGACAAAGTGTACGCTGCGGGTGCAGCGGAGGGTTTGAACCCCGAGCCCGCCGCGCGAGGAACCGCGCATCGCTTCGAACCGCACCGCATGGGGCTGACGTGCATCCAATCGTCGCTGGCCCCGCGCTTCACCCCGCGGGTGTAGCCAAGGCCAAGGGTGATGAGGGGGTCGGCCGTGAATCAGCGATGAAGAGCGAAGATGAGAGGTTGCCCGACGGGAAAACTCGGTTGAGGCGCGTGGGGTACCCTGCGCCGGGCGGAAGCGTTGACGCCGTCAGAAGCCGAATGAATTGGTGAACACCAACTGCCGCGGGTCGGTGAGGCGGTTGTTACGGTAGTTGTTGCCCTGATACGAAACGCGGTCGAAGAGGTTTTGGATGTTGATCTGCCCGGTCCAGGTCACGCGGCCGAATTTATGGCGGTAGCTCGCAAAGGGGCTGACCACATACTGGTCGTCCGTGTACCTGGCGGGG
>CAIJFT010000274.1 GCA_903820035.1 uncultured Opitutia bacterium | reverse complement strand
TCGCCACCCTCCCTCTGCCTTGCTGTCTCGGTCCCATCCGCCTCGGTCGACTCGACTGACCGACACGTCCTGATCGCTCATTCACTTTCTTCCCAAACCGACCGACACGTGGTGATAGGTGGCCCTCACGCGCAGGGCTACATCGGGCCAGGGCTACATTTACTTCAGGGCAACTCGGTCAACACCAACTGCCGAAACGCGATCTCGGCCTTGCAGTTGCCGTGGATCTGCAGGGCGATCAGGCCCTCGGGGGCGACGGAGCCGTCCGTCTCGGTGTAATCGACGGTGCGCTCGCCATTGAGCGAGAGCTGGACGCGATTGCCCTCGCAGCGAATCTCGAGACGATTCCAGTCCCCGACCTTCTCGAGGCGCTTGATCTGTTCATCCGTGGCCCGCTGGAGAAATTTCTTCCGGCGAGATTCATCGTACAAACACCCCGAGTGACCCGCGCCGATGTCGGCCTGGTAGCCGCTCATTTCATTTGGCGGCTGCACAATCCGCACACTGCGGAATTGCACGCCGCCGTTCACGAAGCCCTCCGTGCCGGCGAGCTTGTACTCGATCGTCAGCACAAAGTTCTTCGTGCGCCGCGTCATCGCGAGGAACTCATTGCGCGGGTTGCCCGCGAGCGATCCGCCGACGATCGTACAGTCGCGCACGCGCCATACGCCGGGATCACCGTCCCAGCCGGTGAGGTCGGTGCCGTTGAACAGCGGCGGTAACACCGCATTCGCGGGCGCCGCCGCGGCCGCCTTGCCCTTCGGCACCGGCCCGCCCCCGCCCTGGACCAGTCGCGCCGCCTGCCGCCGCGTATCTTCGTCGCGATCGGTCGCGGCGATACGGGCAAGCATGTCCTTCAACGGCGATACTTGCCGCGCCCCGCCGAGGGCGGGCGCCACCTGCACCACCGCCAGTGCGGCCTCCGCCTTCACGTCAGGATCATCCAAATACGGCTGCAATAGCGCCAGGGCGCCGGGCCGCTTCCAACTACCGAGCGCGGCGACGAGGGCCATCTTCTCCTCTTTGGTCCGCACCGCGCGGTTCGCGGCGGCAAAAGCATCCGCCACGTTCAACGGGGAACGCTCGCGACCCGCCGCCACCGCGGTCGTCATGCGAATTGCCCCGATCACCGCCACCTCCCGTTGGGCCGGGGTCACGCCGGCCTGATTCGCGAGGGCCAGCAACGTCGTCACCGGCGTGGCGTCGGGCCAGTCGGCCAAGCACCGCAACGCCGCAGCCTGCACCACCGGCGCCGGATCCTTGAGCGCAGCCTGCACCGCAAAAAACACCTCGTGGCGCCCGCCCATGGTGCGAAGGATCGCACCGAGCGGACGCAGCAGCGCGGCCTTCGTCGCGGGTTCCCGCTCAGCGAGAAACGCCTGCAGTACCGCCTCGGAGCGACGGGCGGGCTCGAGGACCTTCATCGCCGTCGTCACGATCGCGCGGTCGGCCAGGGATTTCGCCGCTTCCTCTTTCACCGCAATCGCCAGAGCGATCAGGCGCGGCAAATCGGCCGGAGTCGAAATCTGCCCGAGGGCGCGCAACGCGGCCTTGGCGACATCGAGATTCGCGCCTTGCGCCAACCCAATCAATGCGCCCGTCGCCTTGGCTGCACTCCGGTCACCGAGTACGCCGATCAGGCGCACCTGCAACGCGGCCGAAGCGCCGGGGAGCGCCGCGAGCATGGCAGCGTCCGTCTCGCCCGCCTTGATCCGCGCGAGACTGAACCACGCGGCCTCGACCACCGGTTCCGCGCCGGCCGCACCCGCGGCCTGCAGCAGAATCGGCACGCTGGACGCACGGCCGATACCGCCCAACGCACGCAAAGCCGCGATGCGCACGGCTTCGGCCCCGGCGGCGGCCCGGGCTTCGATCGCGGCCAGCGCGGCGGGATCGTTGCGATCGACCAGAACGGAAAGCACCGCGGCCTGTTGCGGCGGCGGCAGGCGGTCGAGTTCCGCGATGAAGGCCGGCACCAAGGCGGGATCGCGCACATCGCGCGCGGTGCGTAACGCGAGGTCCCGGAAATCAGGATCATCGGACCGCAGTTGCGCGAGCAGCAGCGGCATGGC
>CAIJFT010000273.1 GCA_903820035.1 uncultured Opitutia bacterium | reverse complement strand
TGGGCGAAGCGGGCAACTACCGCGACCCCGTTACCGGGCTGCGGGCCACGACGCACGGCGGCGGACTCGAGGGCACGGTGTTCGAACGCGCGGCCGGCGACCTCTGGCTGTGGTTGCGCGTGCCGCACGGGTGCTTCTTTGGCTCGACCTCGAAGGACGGCGTCAAGTGGACCGTCCCGGCGCCCACCATGGTCGAGTCGAGCGACTCGCCCGGCACCATCGTGCGGCTCGCGAGCGGCCGCCTCGCGCTCCTGTACAACCGCTACCGCGACCCCGTGAAGAAGCTGGCCCGCCGCGAGGCGCTTTCGATTGCGTTCTCGGAAAACGACGGCGTGACGTGGACCACGCCGCAAGTGATTGCGCGGAAGACGCTGCCCGACGGCAGGAAGGACGGCTCGGATTATTGGGTCTCGTACCCCTATGTGTTTGAGGTGTCGCCCGGGCGGCTCTGGATTTCCACGATGCAGGGCCGGCTCAGCGCCGCGCTGAACGAGGCGGATTTTCTCACGCCGGTGGCCCGCCCGCTCGACGGCCCCGCGACCCGCGTGATCATGCTCGGTGATTCGATCACGAAGGGCGCCCGGCCTGGCGTGAAACCGAGGGAGGTTTTCGCCGCGCAGACCGAGGCCGCGTTGCGCGCGGCGGGCGCGAGTGCCCGCGTGCACAACGTCGGCATCGGCGGCGAGCGGACGGATTTGGCGCTGCAACGATTGGACCGCGACGTGATTTCCCAACGCCCGCAACTCGTGACGGTGATGTACGGCACGAACGACAGTTGGGTCGACGAGGGTAAGCCGGACTCGCGCCTTACTGCGCAACAGTACGATGCGAACCTCCGCGAGATCGTGCGCCGCCTGCAGATCGCGGGAATCGGCGTGGTGCTGATGACCGAGCCGAAGTTCGGCGAGCAGAACAAGCGCAACGGTCTGGGCGAGGATCCCAATGGCCGGCTCGGTCGTTTCATGGCAATCACCCGCACCGTCGCCCGCGAGATGCGCGTGCCGCTGGTGGATCATTTTGCCGGCTGGGCCGTTGAACAGCAGCAGGGGCGCACGCTCCAAGCTTGGACCACCGACGGCTGTCATCCCAACGCCGAAGGTCACACCGACCTCGCCCACCGCATCACCCCCGTTCTGCAACCGCTCGTTGCGGCGGCTCCGCGGAACTGACGCCCCTTCCGGATCTCGCCCCCTTTTTTGCCTGCCATGAACTACCAGACCTCCTCCCTTGCCACCCCGGTTGCCCGCCCCGGCCGATCGGTGTCGTTTCTGTTCGCCGGGCTCGCCGGCCTGATACTGGCGCTCGTCCGACCGCTGCCGGCGCAGACCACCGCCGGCACGATCGAAGGCACCGTCGTCGGGCTTAGTACCGGCGCGACCCTCAACAATGCCCGCGTTGCCATCGAGGGTACGCGGCTGGAAACGCTCACGGACGCGAACGGTCAGTACCGGCTCGTGAATATTCCCGCCGGTCCGCTCCAATTGCGGGTGACCTACGCGGGCATGGAGACAAAGACCGCGCGGGTCACCGTTTCGGGCGCCGCCACCGTCCGTCAGGACTTCGAACTTTCGATTCCGCGCAGTCTGACCACGCTCGACGACAAAAGCGTGGTGAAGCTCGAGAGCTACGTGGTTGAGTCCACCGCCCTTTCGGCCGCCGCCGCGGCGGTGAACGAGCAGAAGATGTCGCCGAACATCAAGAACGTGATCGTCCTCGACGAGATCGGCGACCTCGGTGACGGCAACATCGGCGAATACATCAAGTACACGCCCGGCATTTCGATCGTCGGCGCGCCGCAGACCGCCGGTTCCGCGTCGATCCGCGGCCTGCCCTCCAGCGGCATTGTGTTCATGATCGACGGCGCCGAAGTCTCGTCGCCGGCGGGGGACCGCTCGTTCGACCTCGCGGCCAGTTCCTCCGGCAGCGTGGACCGCATCGAAATCACCAAGGTCCCGACCCCGGACCGTCCGGCCAACGCCGTCGGCGGCACCGTGAACATCGTCGGCAAGAGCGGCTTCAGCAGCCCGCGGCGCAGCCTCCGCATCAATACCTACGGCGCGTACAACTCCGACAACCGCCTGCAGCCTCCGGGACTCGGCGACCGCCTCGGGAGCGACAGTCACTCGAAGGCCCGGGCGATCCAGCCCGGCCTCGACGTCAACTACACGCATCCGGTGAACAAGCAGTTCGCGTTCACGCTCAACCTGAGCGAGATGACCCGTGTCTACGACATGGATTATGATTCGCCGACCTGGGACATGATCCGCGGCGTGCAGACGACGTCCACCGAGCAGAACGTCCTTCAGACAACGGAACGCCAGTTGGCCTCGATGACCTTCGATTGGCGGGTGTCCCGCGAGGATTCGCTGCGCCTCAACGTCGAGCACGTCCAGATCAACACGCCGACCCGCCAAAATATTTTCGCGGTCGCCTGGGGCGCGGGTAACACCGGCGGCGCGACGTTCACGCAGGGCTCGCCGGCGGGCAACGACATCGTTCGCCAGACCACCACCTGGGGCGACCGCACCCGCGGTACGACCGCCGCGGTGCTCCGGTACGTGCACGACGGCCGGATCTACAAGATCGACGCCAACGCCAACTTCTCCCGCAGCTGGGACGAGCGAAAGGACCTTGAGCACGGTTTCTTCCGGACTTCCGGGACCAGCCAGCTCGCGTCCCTGATCGTCCGCGCCGACGGTCTCGACGGCGTCTACGACCGCCGCGCCCCGAAGCTCACGGTGACCGATCGCACCGGCAAGGTCATCGATCCCTACGACTACGCGAATTTCACCCTCCTCAATCCGACGAGCCAGCCCAACGAGATCGTCGGCGACATGAAGAGCTTTGCCGCGAACATCGCGCGCAATTTCGATTTCACCGCGCCCACGACGATCAAGGCCGGCTTCTCGGTCAACCGGCAGCGCAAGGACAACACCTCCGAGCTCAAGACCTGGACGTTTGCCCCGCCCGCCGGCGTGAGCCGTCTCGCCGGCAGTTACGACCTGACCAACGACCTCCTCTCCCGGCAGTCCTTCTTCAGCGATACGCTCAAGCTGCGTTGGCTGAGCCCCGCGAAGTACTACGATCTTTTCAAGGCGCACCCGGATTGGTTCACCATCAGCGATGCCTCCACTTACCAGTCGGGCGTGGCCAACTCGAAGTACTTCGAGGAGACGATCTCCGCGGCCTACGTGCGCACCGATGTAAAGTTGTTCAGCAACCGCGTCTGGCTCGTCGGCGGCGTGCGCTTCGAAAAAACCGCCGACTACGGCGCCGGCCCGAAGGACGACATCCGGGCGACCTACCGCCAGGACGCCAGCGGCAACCTTCTGCGCGACGCCGCGGGCAAGTTGATTCCGGTGACCACCGATGCCCTCGCCAATGCCAAGCTGCGGTACACCGAGCGCGGCGCCGCGGCGACGCGCGCTTACTCGGGCTACTACCCGAGCGTTAACGGCACCTACTATATCACCGATTCGTTCGTCGCCCGCGCGGCCTTCGCCAAGACGCTGGGCCGGCCGAATCTCACCGAGGTGATTCCCGGCATCACCGTCTCGGACCCCAGCGCCGCCGTGCGCACCGCGTCCATCGTCAACTCCGGTCTCAAACCCTGGACGGCCGATAATTACGATCTCTCGCTCGAGACCTACAGCTTCAAGGGCGCCACCGCTTCGCTCAGCTTGTTCAAGAAGGACATCAATAACTTCTTCATCCAGACCCAGACGCCCGCGACGCTGGAACAGCTGGAGAACTTTGGTCTCTCCGACGATTATATCGACTACCTGATCACCACCAAGACCAACGGCGGCAACGCCTCGATCGAGGGCTACGAAGCCAGCTGGCGCCAGGCGCTCTACTTCCTGCCGGCGTGGGCCAAGGGTTTTTCGACGTTTGCGAACTGGACGATTTCGCACGTCAGCGGTCAGAACGCCGCCGACTTCACGCCCTTCGCGCACAAGAATATCAACTGGGGCTTGGCGTATGTGCGCCGCGGGTTTTCGTTCCGCTGGAACGTTGCCTACACGTACAAGGTCACCGGCGCCCTGGTTGCCGCGAGCGCCACCGTCCCGGTCGGGACCGCGTCCTATGTCGCACCGCAGGTCACGCAGGACTGGTCCTTCGATTACCGGTTCGCCCAGCGCTTCACCGTCTACGGCGGCGCCCGCAACTTCAACGGGGCCAACAAGCGCACCGAGCGCGCCGGCCCGGGCGCCCCGGCGTGGACCCGCCCACAGTCGTATCAGAATTTCGGTACGATGGTCACCCTCGGGCTGCGCACCCAGTTCTAAGCATGCAAACGAAACCCGCCTTCGGGCACCCCTCCGCCGTCGGCCAGCGCGCTGGCGCGCGCGCGACCGCGCTCGCGCGTGAGCTGACCTACGCTCAACCCGAAAGCTCCTCCGCGGCGGGCTTCGTCCGCCGACTCCTTCCGTCGGCCCTGCTTTGCGCCGGCGGCCTTTGCCTCACGGGCGCAGTGCCGGTCCGCGCCGCGGACGACATCATCACGTCGTTCATCGCCTCCGCCTCCGCGGAAAACCTGCGCAACACCGAGGCCGATGTCCTGGTGCGCCGCGACGGCAGCCTGCTGGCCGCGTGGTCGGATTTCTACGCCGGTTCACGTGATGACGCCCCCGCCCGGATCTCGGCGGCCGTCTCCACCGACGGCGGCCGGACTTGGGCGCCGCGTTACACCCTGCAGGAAAAAAACGGCGGCACGAACGTGATGTCCGCCACGCTCCTGCGCTCGCGGACCGGGGACGTGCTTTTTTTCTATCTGCAGAAAAATTCCCTCACCGATCTGAAGGTCTACGTCCGCCGCTCGACGGACGATGCGCGCACGTGGGGTGCGCCGACGCTCGTCACCGCGGAGCCGGGCTACCACGTGATGAACAACGCCCGCGTGATCCAGCTGCGGACCGGCCGGTTGCTCGCCCCGGTGTCGACCAGCAAGCAGGTGTGGACGAAGAACGATGACTTCCGCACCTCGGTCTACTTCTCCGACGACGACGGCGTCACCTGGCGCCGGAGCCGCACGTTGGTTTCGGCCCCCCAACGCGGCGCGATGGAGCCGGGCTTGGTCGAGCTCAAGGACGGTCGCGTGATGCAGATCATCCGCACCCAGACCGGTTTTATCTGGCGTTCGTTTTCGAGCGACGGGGGCGAGACGTGGACGGACGCCGCCGCGTGGGACCTCGAGGCGCCGGAGTCCCCGTCAACGCTCGTCCGGGTTCCGGACCGCGGCGACTGGTTGCTGGTATGGAATCCCGCCGTCGCCTGGAGCAATCCCGAGAAGACGGTCCTCGGAGCGAACCACGGCGGACCCCGCACCCCGCTGGCCGCGATGGTGTCGCGGGATGAAGGCCGGACGTGGAGCCGGCCGCGAAACGTCGAGGGCAATCTCGCGTCGACGTACGCCTACCCGAGCGTGACGTTTCATGCCGGCCGGGCGCTGCTGACTTATTACGATTTTCCGAACGGCGGAAAACAGCTCTCGCTCAAATTCCGGAGCATCCCGCTCGCTTGGTTTACGGCGGCACCGTAGGCGGGAAATGCCACGAGCCATGGGAAAGGGACGCTCTTTGCCGGGTAGCCGCGAGCGCCAGCGAGTGAGGTTCCGGCCACTCGCCGGCACTCGCGGCTACGGCAATCATCGGAGGGGTGTGGCCGTATTTCCGCGGGTTGGGGTCGCCCCGCCTCGATGGGGCGGGAATCGAATCCTGTTTCTGCTCGGGTTGATTTGGGGCGCCGCGCTGCGGGCGGCGGAGCCGACGTCCGTGACGACGGTCACGTTTGTCGCCAACGCTGAGAATCTCACCCAGCCGCGCGTCCGCTACACCGGCCGCGCGTGGAGCGCCGATCAGGGCGGCTATCTTGTCGGCAACGGACGTGGGCATCGGTTGTTGGCCGGGGTGGTGCCGGATGCCGGCGATTTTCGCGTCGAACTTGAACTCAGCCTGCCGCGCGCGGGGCGGGAGAGCACGGTGGTGTTCGGGGCGGAGAGTGAAATCGGGTTGGTCAGCGGGGCGAAGACCTGGCGGCTCAAGGGCCGCTTCTTCCGCGCCGCTGACCTGCCGTGGGAAATTGTGGTGCCGGAAATTAAGCCCGGCACGCCGTTCAGCCTCGGGGTCGAGCGGGTGGGCGCCAACGTCGCGGTGCGCGTCAACGGCGCCGTCGTTCATCGCGGCTCCTGTAGTGCCGCCGCGCCGGGCCTGCTGGGTCTCGATCCGGAAACGGGCACCGTCCAACTCCACACGTTTTCCGCGACGGGACATTTTCCTGCGGCCGGCACACCCGAGCAGCCGTTCGGCAATGCCTTCGGCCTGCAGCTCCGCGTGCGACCCGCCACGCTCGCCGCCGTGCGCGCCCCCGTGATCATCCGCGAGGCGCCAACGAATGAGCCGTCGCTCGTCGCGCGGCGCGACGGGACGCTGGAGCTCTACTCGGTGACGAAACCCGAGAGTGATTCGATCAACGTCATCCGCTCCCGCGACGGTGGCCTCACGTGGGGTGCGGCCGAGCTCGCCTTCAAATTGCCCGGCCGCGCCTACTACGCGGTGGTCGTGATCGAGGCGGCCGACGGTGCGTTGCATGCCGTCTATCATCTCCTCGGCGAAGGTCCCGGTGGTTACCGCGGCCGGCTCTACGAAGTGTATCACACGCGCCGGCCGGCGGGCGCGACGAGGTGGACCGCGCCGCAGCGGGTGGTGCCGGGCTACGTCGGTTCCCTCAACGGCTTTATCCAGCTCAGCGGCCGCGGTCGCCTGGTGCTCGCGGTTGGTCGCGCCGTTCCGGGCCGGGAAGTGTCGCCGCGGAGCGGGCCCGATCGCGGGTGGAACGACACCTTCGTTTATCTTTCCGATGATCAAGGCGCGACCTGGCGCCAGTCGGCCGACGTGCTCAGCCTCGAACTGGCGACCCCCAATGTCACGCGCTACGGCGCGATCGAACCCGCGCTGCTCGAATTGCGCGACGGCCGCGTGTGGATGCTCGTGCGCGACCGCGGCGGCCGGTTGTGGCAGACGTTTTCGTCCGACGGCGAGCACTGGCCCGCGCTCACCCGTTCGCCGTTCATCTCCTCGGATTCGCCCGCCGATCTCCTGCGCCTGCGCGACGGCCGGATCGTGCTGCTGACGAACGCGTGCCAGAATTGGACCGACCCGCGCAGTTACGCGATGGGCGGACGCGAGGTGTTGCACGCGGCGATCAGCGCCGACGAAGGCAAAACGTGGCGCGGATTCCGCGAAATCCTGCACGAGACGAATGTCGTCAGCGGCGGCGACCGTGGCACGTCGTACGCCACGCTGGCGGAAAACACCGCGGGCAAGGTCGTGGTTGTCAGCGGGCAGGGCGAGGGAAAGCGCGCGATCGCGCTGTTCGATCCCGCGTGGCTCGAGGAGTCGACGATGGGCGACGACCTCGCGTCGGGTCCGGTGTGGTGGACGCAGTACGGCGACGAGGGTCTGGCGGTGGAAACGCTCGCGGGTGGCGGGCGCGCCGCGGCGCTGCCACTCAAGTCGACCGGCCTTTGTGGTGCGTTGTGGAATTTCCCGAGTGCCGCGCGCGGCGAGCTCACGTTCCGCCTGTGGTGCCCGCGCGAGACGAAGGCGCTGCGGTTCGCCCTGAATGATCACTTCAACCGCAGCGACGATGGGCGCGCGGCGGCGCACGCCGTGTTCGAGCTCGACTGGACGACCGCTGCGCCGGAGCCCGCCGCGTGGCACGACGTCGCGTTCCGCTGGTCGGGCGCCACCGGCGCCGGCGAACTCGAGGTGACCGTCGACGGCCAATCCGCGGGCCGGATCAACGCGCGGCGCCCCGCGCAATTCGGCGTGAATTATCTCCGCGTGGAATTCCGCGGCACGGCGGACCGGGACCGCGTGTTGATCGCGGATCTGCGGGCGACCGCCTCAAAATGAACCGCGATGAGGAAACTGCTGCACGGATCTTGTAGCCGCGTTGGAGCGCAGCGACAACGTGGACGCGCAACGATCGGCCGGCTGCTCCCCGCGTTTTCGCCGCGGCTCAAACGCGGCTGCGAATACGCCGTTTGGTTTTGATTGTCCCCCATGAACTTCACCCCGCTGCTCCGTTTGATCGTGGGCCTGCTGATCGCCGGTCCCGTGGCCCGCGCCGCGACGGACTTCGGGGTGGTCTTCAACGACGATGCCGACCTGGCCTTCGTGTTGCCGGACCGCGCCCGGTCCGAGGCGTTGCTGCGGGCGAATGTCGGCGCGCTCGCGGATACCCCCGTGAAGACGTTCGTGTTCTGCGTCGGGATGGGCGGCGACCTGATGTACTACAACACCAAGGTCGCGAGCCGCGCCGGTTGGCGGAAGTCGCCCGACGAGAAGCCGGGTTCGCTGCTGGAGAAGCGCCTGGAGAACGCGCGCGTGTGCCTCGCGCAAGGCGCCGACGCCGTGCGCACCGCGGGCGAGGCGGCCAGGCGGATCGGGCTGCGTTTCATCCCGAGCCTGCGGATGAACGACGCGCATTTCATGGCGAGTCCGGACACGCACG
>CAIJFT010000272.1 GCA_903820035.1 uncultured Opitutia bacterium | reverse complement strand
GATGTTTCAGCAACCTTGCCCACCGCCCCATTCGGCCCGGAGGGGTTGCGGCCCGACACATCCCCACCACCGTGCGATAAAAATCGCCCGACCCGATGACATAAAGCATGCGCCGCGGGAATCTCGGCCCACAAACGCTGAGCGTTCATAACCGTGCGCCCATCCGCTGCACGTTTTCCAAGGTAGACCCGTCCCCTGGTCGGGCGTCCGATCGCCGACCGCGCCCGCACAGGGTTCCTCGTTGCCGCACCTCGTTGCAAATCAGTTTGCAGTTAGTAACTCCGCTCAGCCTTGCAGTCCGCATGTATCCGAGACTTTTGCCGCAACTCTTTTTCATCTTTCACCCCCATTTTCCAAAAAACGGAACGTCGCGGCGACGCAACTATCCCGGGTGTAGTTGCAAATAAGTGACAGAAACATCCGGGACGAAATAACCGTCTCCCCGCGCTGAAAAACAGTTGCCCGCGGGGCACCCGACAGTTTCCTCGGCGCCGCGTGTTACCCCCACACCGGCTTATTTTTTCGCAGCTGCGGGCTGTCGTCCTGCTCATTGGAATACTGGCGGCGGCATCCTTGTTCGGGGAAGAGTCGCGGCTAAACCTCCGGCTACCCAATCGCACCCGCGGCAACGACGCCGTCCGGGCACTGGGGGCAAACCTTCCCGAGTTGGCCCACTCCCACGGCATGGACGCTCAGCAGTTTGCGACCCTCCTGCGGGCGCAACCATCGCTGGAAGTCGAACGTAACGGCAACCTCGTATTTTCCTGTCCGGGAGTGCCCGCTAACGCGCCCATACCCTCGCCGGTCGGCGCCCCGAAAATCGCCCCGAGCAACACGCCGAACCGAGTGTCCAGCGATGCGCCACTCGCGAACTCATCGACGGTGCAACTGGCCACCGGCACGGCGGTCGACGCCTTCCGCCTGCACAGCCGCCCCGGCGCCAATCGGGTGATCTATCTGGATTTCGACGGCCACACCGCCACCGGCACGCTGTGGAACGATAATTACACCGCGGGTGCACCGATCGTTTCCCAACCTTTCGATTTGGACGGAAACCCGGCGAACTTCAGCCCGGCGGAGCGCACCTTAATCGAGTCTATTTGGAAACGCGTGGCGGAGGATTACGCGCCGTTTGCAATCGACGTGACAACGGAAGACCCGGGCGTCGAGGCCCTCCGCAAGACCAGCCCCAGCGACAACGCCTTCGGCATCCGCGTCGTCATCAGTCCGACCAATTGGTACAACACCGGCGCCGGCGGCACCGCGTACGTGGGGTCGTTCGACTGGAATACCGACACCCCGTGCTGGGTCTTTACCCAGCAACTCGCCAACTCGGAGAAATATATCTCCGAAGCGACCGCGCACGAAGTCGGGCATACCTTGGGTCTCTTTCACGACGGCGTCGCCGGTAGTTCACCCACCGAGTATTACGGCGGACAGGGGGACTGGGCCCCGATCATGGGCTTGGGCTATTACAAGCGCGTGACCCAATTCAGCAAGGGGGACTACGCCAACGCCAACAATGTCCAAGATGATTTGGCCGTCATCGCCGGGTATGCCCCCTTGGTCGCTGATGACTACGGTAACACGCTCACCAGCGCTACGCCCTTGACCGGGCCTAGCGTCTCGGTGTTCGGCACAATCGAGCGCAGCACGGATGTCGACGTCTTTAAATTCACCACCTCGGGCTGTTCGCTCGCGCTCACGATTCAGGGCCTGAGCCCGGAACCGAATCTGAATATCAAGGCCGAACTGCTGAACTCCGCCAGCACCGTGCTGCAAACCAGCAACCCCGCCGGACTCAGCGCCGCCCTGAACGGCTCCCTCGCTTCCGGCACCTACTACGTGCGGATCAGCGGCACCGGTGACGGGGACCCGGCGACCACCGGCTACCCCGCTTACGGCAGCGTAGGCAACTACCTCATTACGGGCTTAATCGGACAGGCCCCCAGCGCCGTGGCCACCGCCAGCCCGACGTCCGGCCTCGTGCCGCTGGCCGTGGGTTTTTCCAGTAACGGCTCGGCCGATGCCGATGGGACCATCGTGTCGTATCTCTGGAATTTCGGGAACGGCGCGACGTCCACCGCCGCGAATCCAAACTATACGTACACGACGGCCGGAAACTTTGTCGCCACTCTGACCGTCACCGACAACTCCGGTCTGACCGGCAGCGCCAGCGTAACCCTCACCGTGAACGCCGCGGCGCCGAGCATCACCACCCAGCCGACCGGCAGCACCGTAGTGGCCGGAACCGTGGCCACCTTTACCGCCGCCACCTCGGGCGCCCCGACGCCTACGGTGCAGTGGCGTCGAAACGGCAGCGCGATATCCGGCGCCACCGCCGCCACCCTTTCCTTCACGGCCACGGCCCTCGACGCCGGCTCCTACACCATGCTCGCGACCAACTCGGTCGGCACTGCGGAAACCGCCGCCGCAGCCCTGATCGTCAACAAGGTCGCCCAAACGGTTTCCTTCGCCCCTGCGGCCGAGTTGTACTTTACCACCAGCGCGGTGCCGCTGAGCGCCACCGCCACCTCGGGGCTGCCGGTAACTTTCACGGTTCAAGCGGGGCCCGCAACGCTGGCGGGCGGCGGCCTTTCGCTCTCCGGCCCCGGCACGGTTACCGTCCGGGCGATGCAAGCCGGCAACGAAATCTATCAAGCCGCCAGTACGGACCGCAGCATCCTCATCAAACCGAACTTTCTCTCCTGGCAACAAGGACAGTTCTCGGCCGCCGAACTGGCTGACTCGACCCGTTCCGGGCCCAACGCCGTCTACGGGCTCGATGGCCTGCCGAACCTGGTGAAGTACGGCCTGGGCCTCGACCCGAAGATCAACGTGACCTCCGGTTTGCCGGAAACCAGCGCGGCGGGATCGGATTGGACCTACACCTACACGCGGCCGGCCAGCGTCACGGACGTGGTCTACACCGTCGAGTTCTCCTCCGATCTCTCCACGTGGACCACCACGGGTGTAACGCACGACTGGGTGTCGACCGCCGGGGGCGTTGACACCTGGCGGGGCCGTTACCCGCTCGCATCCGCGCCGGTCGCCTTCTTCCGGCTCAAGGTCACCCAGCCGTGACGATCCTCCCGCCCGCCGCACCGCCATGAATCACCTCCGTCTCTGCCTCGGCCTATTTCTGGCGTCCGCGGCCTTCGCCGCACAGTCGGCCACGTCGTTTCCGATGGGTGGACTCGCGGTGAAGATCAACGCCGGAAGTATCGCTGCGCCTGTCAGCACCTCGTTCGCCATCCCGCTCTACGACCCTCCCCTGGCGATTGGCGCCGGGGTGGGCCGAATCGCGTCGCTCACCGCGACGACCATCACGTGTACCGGAGCCGGCTGGACGAGCGGAGCGCTGTCGACCCCGGCTTTCCCCTATGCCTTCCGGATCACGAGTGGCGGCGCGACCGGCGCGACCTTTTACGTATCAGCCAACACGGCCGATACGCTCACCACCTCAGGCGTGGACCTGCTGTCCCAGGGTCTCGCCGCGGGGGCCTCGGGTGACACCTTCCGCCTCATTCCGGTGGATACGTTGAATACGCTCTTCGGGGCGACTACGTTGATGGGTGGGCCAAGTCCGGCGGAAGCAGACATCGTCGTGCTCAGCAGCAATTCCCAGGCTTTCTACTATTATGACCCTGGCGCCGGCCAGTGGCGCAGACCCGGACTACCTTTAAATTTTGGGGACACCAAAATTCCGCTGGATAGCGCGGTGACGGTGGTACGTCGCTCGAGTGCATTGACGCTCCGGTTCACCGGTCGCGTACCGGATGTACGCTTCCGTCTCGCCGTAGCGAACTCGGGATCAACCTACACCCACACCGGGTTTCCGACCGAGGTGACGCTCGGAAACCTAAGCCTGCAGACCACGTTGCCGGGTTGGGTGTCCGGAGCGGAGACGAACGCCGACATTCTGGTCGTAGGCATCGGATCCAGTGCTCCCGCTTATTATCATGACGGAACCCAATGGTCGCGACCAGGGATACCTCTGAAATTTGACGGCACCAAGATTCCAGCAGGTACGCCGATCCAGATTTTCAAACGAGGATCCTCCAGCGGAACCAGCTACTTAACCCAATTTATCCCCTACAGTCTTTAGCCATGAAGCATCTCGTCCCGCTCTTTTCAGTGGTTCTCCTTGCCACCGCTCCCGCCGCACGCGCACAGGTGCTCATTGAAGATTTCACGTCTGTCTTAACTTCCACTACGACGCGTTATTTCGGCACTTGGGCAGACGGCAACGCCGACCCTTACGTCGGCAGTGCAAACCCAAACCTAGGGTTCACGAACTCCGGTGGCACCCTGAATGTCACTGGTTCAAGCCCGACGCCAAACAACGCCGACACCTCAAAGCTAGTTTTCTTTCATTTCGCTCCGTTTCTCAGTATCGGCTCAAATACGTTGCTCTCAGTGACGGCCCAACCCCTGACCGGCAACGTGGCGAATTCTTTCAAGATAACGCTCTTTTCGTTTGGTGGCGGAGACGCCTTCGCGACCTTCACCATTGCCAACTCCTTTCCAACCGGAAGCTATTCAACGGCGACATCGCCCCTCACGTTCGGTGGCGGATCCTTCTCTACCGACTCAATCTATCAAGTCATAATCTCGGGCGACCTTCCCGGTGGTTCCGCCGCCTTCAAAATGAGCTTCGACAACATCAGCGCCGTGCCCGAGCCGTCGACCTACGCCGCACTTTTCGGGGCGAGCGCGTTCGGGGTCGTGGTCGTCTTGCGCCGCCGGCGCAAGGCCTGAGGGCACACTCGCGGTGGCTAACGCGGCACCCACAGCGAAGCCGTCAGTCTCTGCATACGGTTTGGGCGTAGGCCAGCGCGCTCGCGCGCGCCGCGCCGAGTTCGCTAGCGGGTCGGTCGACACTTTCGGCGCCACCTCGTAAATCCCGTCGGAGCGTCGTCAAACTGCGACGACCACCTCTCGCGCGCCACCGCCCTGTTTCCCTGCGCGTGAGGCCCGTGAGCGCAGGGAAACCTTACGTCATCCCTTCCCTGCGCTCCCGCGCGAGGCGACACCGGATCGGTCGCCCCGTCCGCCATTTCCCGCGCTAAAGCCGGCAGGTAACGATCTTGTTACCATTTCCGTTTCGCGCCCATGCGCGCGCTCGGCCGATTTCTCACACGCCGAAATCCTTCGTGCGTCGGCACTCCTCACGTCCCCGCTTTCCGCGCCCACCCGCGGACCACCGGGAACATCCAGCAGGCCCAGCGCGGAGGGTTCGGCGACCATTCTCCGTACTTAACCCAAGGAAGATCCGTCCATGACATTCCCGCGCCCGTTCTCCACCGCCCGACTCGGCCTCGCCGCCGGCGTGTGCGCCGCCCTCGCCCTCGTGGCGGGAACCGTGGCCCAGTCCCCGACTCCGGCGCCCGTAACCGACAACCGCGACGCGGTCTACGTCGGCGAGGCGGTGTGTATCGCCTGCCACCAGACGCAGAACAACCAATTCACGCACACCCAGCACGCGAACGTCTTCCGCCTCAATCCAAAGAACGAAAAGGAAAAGCTCTCCTGCGAAGCCTGCCACGGCCCCGGCTCCAACCACCTCAAGGATCCCGCCAGCCCCGCCAACCGCGGCGCGCTCGTCGGCTTCACCCGCGAATGGGGCACTCCCGTCGCGAAGCAGAACAGCATGTGTCTCTCCTGCCACGAGGGCGGCCAGCGCATGTTCTGGGCCGGCTCCACTCACGGCACCAACGAACTCAGCTGCAGCGACTGCCACAACCCGATGGCCAAGCTCTCCGCCGGGGGACTGCTGAAGAAGCCGACGATCAACGAAACCTGCTACACCTGCCACCAGCAGCAGCGCGCCGAATTCGCCAAGCGCTCCCACATGCCGCTGCCCGAGGGCAAGATGACCTGTGCCGACTGCCACAACCCCCACGGCTCGACCACCAAGGCGATGCTGAAGTCCGATTCAATCAACGAACTTTGCTACAACTGCCACACGGAAAAGCGCGGCCCGTTCCTCTGGGAACACGCCCCCGTCCGCGAAAACTGCCTGACCTGCCACAACGCGCACGGCTCCAACCACGACAAGCTGCTCACGGTGGCGCGGCCGTTCTCCTGCCAGCAGTGCCACAGCAATGCGGCCGGCCACCAATCGAATCTCTACAACGCCGGCCAGACCGTCGGTGGCGGCGCCGCGATCAGTTCCCGCGTCCTTGGCCGCACCTGCCAGAACTGCCACTCGCAGATCCACGGCAGCAACCATCCCTCCGGCGCCCGCTTCCAACGCTGAGCCGCCTCCACCTTCACCCGCGCGCGATCACACCCATGAAACGCTCCCTCCGGCTCGCCCGCCGCGCCCTTGTCACCGGACTCGGCGCCGCCCTCCTCCCCGCCGTCTTCGCCGGTCCGTTCGCCGACTCCGCCACCGGCGTCGGCACCACCCTCGGCAACAGCCAGAGTCAGGCGGCCAACAAGACCCGGGAACTCGACGGCGAATGGTTCGCCGCCAAGCACACGCCCACCGGTCAGATGTTCAAACTGCCCTTCGCCCCCGCGGACATCAAAAAGGCTGTCTCCGGCTGGGAATTCTCCGGGACGTTGGAGTTCGGCCTGATCGGCGGCGACGCCGACGAGCGCAACGCCCAGTTCCGCACGTATCAGGATATCGACAACGGGGTCTACGTCAACCAGTTCAACCTCCAACTGAAGCAACCGGCGGGCGGCTACACCGTCGAACTCACCGGCGGCGGCGCCGGTCGGCACGACCAGTATTACGGCCTCCAG
>CAIJFT010000271.1 GCA_903820035.1 uncultured Opitutia bacterium | reverse complement strand
CGGGAATCGGAGCAATTTTGCCGGTGTCTCCAGCGACAGCTGCTCACGGATACCTCCGGTTCCGTGTCTTCCGTGTGTTCCGTGGGCCCCCGCCTTGATCCGACGTTTTTTCCGACCTTTCGTGTGTTTCGTGTGTTTCGTGGTTCCCCGGCCGGCCTGATCCGCTTTTCCCGGATTTCCCCTCACCCGCCACGTTTGGCCGCCCTCCTCCGGCTTCTTCCGTTTCCGTGTCTTCCGTGTGTTCCGTGGGCTCCACCGCCTTGGTCCGCCGTCTTCCCCGGGACTTTCGTGTATTTCGCGGGCTTCGTGGTTCCCCCTTCCGACGGGTTCCACCGGCTCTCCGACCAATCCAATTCACGCGGAGCCCAAGCCACCGACTCCGCCGCGCCCTCCGCTCCTCCGCGGCCTCCGCGCGAACCCCATTACCTGCTGGAGTCCTTCCCCCGGTGTTCACGCCCTCCCCGGTCTTCTTCCGTGTTGTTCCGTGGGTTCCGTGGGCCACAGGTTTTTTAGGATTCGGTGTGTTTCGTGGTTCGCCGCCTTGTTTCAGGTCCGTTTCGCCCGGCGCAAAAACAGAAAGGGCGCCGGGGGATAAATCCCGGCGCCCTTGCCGACTTGAACGACAAACTATGAACCAACCGAAATGAACGACTAGGAGCGCAGGGAGAAACACGGCGCGGCCGAAAGCGTTCAAAAGCGGTGGAAATAATTTTTCGTGGACACCCCCGCGTCGGGAAGTACTTTCCGCCCACGCACCCCGCCCGGGTGGCGGAATTGGCAGACGCAGTAGACTCAAAATCTTCCGGAGCAATCCTTGTGGGTTCGATTCCCACCCCGGGCACCAGCTTTCGCTCTTCGGCTTCGCGTCTGAGCTACGGCTGGCAGGCCAGCCACCGGCAGCCGGAAGTGGGTGGAAGAAAGGACACGAAGGCTGCCCGCCGAAGCTCGCAGAGCGAAGGAGGTTCGATTACCCGCACCCCTGACCGCCCCTGCTCCACGTCTACCTCCTCGAATCGAACCGGCAAACGAAGCAGGTCTACGTCGGCCTCACAACGGACCTGCGGGCACGCTTTTCGGACCACAACGCCGGCCGGTCGCCGCATACGTCAAAATATCGGCCGTGGCGTCTCGTCTGCTACCACGCGTTCGCCGACGAACGACGGGCCCGCGAGTTTGAGGCGTATCTGGAAAGTTCGTCGCCCAACAGACCGCCCCCGTCCCTGCTGGTGAGTTGTGGGAACGGAAAGCGGAAATCCTTTACGCGTTGGAACGGCCCCCACCCATCGGCACCAATCCCGCCGACGTGGTGTCGTTCTAGCCACCCTCCAAGGCGTCTCCAACCGTGTCCAGTTCAGCACTCTTTGGCGCCTCGAATGACAGACGGGGTGGCGGCAACTCTGTTATTTTACAGCTGCGGATCCCTTGTTCTTAGAAAACCCGTCCTCAACCACCCGGAAGACGATTTTCTCTGAGGCCCGACCCGCAAACCGAATCAGGAAAGTTTTAGCTCAAGAAACACGCATGGATGCCGAAAATTGGCCAATCCATGCGTTACCTTAAAATCATCGGCCGGTTGCTCGGTAACGGCGATAAGCGCGTCGGAACCGGCCTTTGCCCGAGCGCAACCGACGAAAGCTGAGCCGTGCGTCCTTCGCGTTTCATCAGCCGCAGGGGCGAGCAAAGCGCCAACGACTTAAGGCAAGGCGCCCAACATGACTCCATTAACCGTTACCCATGGCTAACCCTGCTTCGCGTTCGGCCGGCAGATGAGCTCACCGAGCGCCTTAACTCAAAATAGCATCCACATGAAAAAATGGTCCATCACCAAGAAAACGTATCTCGCTCTCTTCATCTCCTATGCGGTGGTCTTGGGCGTGGGCGTGGCCCTTTACGACAAGGTCGAAGACTTTATCCAAGCTGAGCTTTGGGTCGCCCACACCAACGAAGTTACGGGCGAGCTGAATCAGATCACGATGTCGCTGGTCAATATGGAAACCGGCCTGCGCGGCTACGCCGTGGCGGGAGACGCAAAGTTCCTCGAACCTTTCGAATTCGGCAAGGCCGCCTTCGACCAGCATTTCAAGAAAGTCAATAAACTCGTCAGCGACAATCCCACCCAGGTGGCCCGCTTGAAGCACATCGAAGAACTCAAAAATCAATGGATCGCCACTGATGTCACCGACACTCGGGCGGAGCGGCAAAAGACCAGCGAAGGCAAAATGGCGCAGAAGGAGTTCGAGGCCAGTTTCAACCTCGGCAAGGGGAAAACCATGATGGATGGCATGCGGGCGGAGATTAAACAGTGCATCGACGCGGAATCGTCACTGCTTGTCGTGCGCGCCGCCAAGTTTGAAAGCGCGGCCGCCGCCGCGAAAGGCTGGATCGTATTCGGCCTTTCCTCGGCTTTCATCGTCGGTCTTGGCCTGGCTGGGTGGGTCGTAATGCGGACCAGCCGAGTGCTACGCGCCGCCACCGACTCGCTGATCCTCGGCTCGGAGCAGATCGTTTCAGCCGCGAGCCAGGTCGCGAGCTCGAGCCAGACCCTTGCCGCCGGTGCCAGTGAGCAGGCTGCGTCCCTCGAGCAGACCAGCTCTTCCATCGAGGAATTGGCCGGCATGACGCGAAACAATTCGCAGAATGCGGATCAGGCGAAATCAATTGCGGAGCACGCCCGCCGCTCCGCCGATCATAGCGCGACCGCCGTCACGAAACTCAATACCGCGATGAGCGAATTGAAGGTTTCCAACTCGGAGGTTGCGAAAATCGTGAAGAGTATCGACGAGATTGCGTTTCAGACGAACATCCTCGCGCTCAACGCCGCCGTCGAAGCCGCCCGAGCGGGCGAGGCCGGTGCCGGATTCGCCGTGGTCGCCGAGGAAGTGCGCAATCTGGCGCAGCGTTCCGCCCAGGCCGCCAAAGAAACCGCCGACAAGATCGACAAAGCGCTCACCAAGAGCGAAGACGGCGCCCGAATCAGCAACGAAGTTGCCACCAGCCTCAATGGAATCATCGAGCAGGTGCACAAACTCGATGCGCTCGCGACGGAGATTGCGACCGCCTCCAAGGAGCAGTCGCAGGGCATCGGTCAGGTCAATGATGCGGTCGCACAGGTCGACAAGGTCACGCAGTCCAACGCCGCCGCCGCCGAAGAAGGCGCCAGTGCAGCCGAAGAATTGAATGCGCAGGCCGCCGAACTGAATCATCTGGTTGGCGACCTGCTAAACTTGGTCGGTGGCCGCCGCCAAAACGATGACGAGGGCCGGCTCGGCACTCCGAAACCGGGCGGCGAGCGCCGAATGGACGCCGCCACCGGCTCATACTCGCCCGACGCTCGGACTAACGCACCGGCGCGAGCCGGCGCTCCGGCTCCAAAACGAGCTGCGCCGGCCCGTGACGGAGGAGAGCAGATCCTCACCCGCCTCAATCGGACGAATGGCCTCTACGACGCCATGTTCCGAGACTCCTGATTCCCGCGCCGGCCAGTCCTCATCGACCCTTAGCACGATTGCTCCCAGCGCCGGGCAACGCCCCCAACTGCGCGGGCAAATGGCTTGGGCCTCCCTCGATTGCCGAAAAGACCTGCCGAACTGCGGTTGACGTAAAGATCAGCCGAACCCCGGTAAATTCTTAGCCTAACCCACGAGGTGAAATCGCTGAATCCGGGAGGAAATGCGTGCGTTTTGGGTGCGCACACCGGCCTCACAGGGTAAATCTTGCCCACCCTCGGCACCCGCTTTCGCCGCCCTGCTGCGCCAGGAGTCGGGTGTTGAGCGTTGGCAATGTTTCCAGCCACGTCCCGCGTAAGGCAGGCGTTCCGTTGCCGCCGGCTCTCAACGCTGATCCCTCAATGCCGCCGCATGCCCGACTTTCGCGCCTTCTGACGGCCACGGGGCGCGTCGCTTAGTTGAAAGTTTCAGGTTGAACGTTGAAAGATCGGGCGGGGGTGCCGAACCCCACTTCGCCACGGTTGGCTCGCCCTGCGCTCACGCGCCGGGCGACGGGCTTCGGGCTTTCAACTTTCAACGTTCAACGTTCAACTCCCCCCTCGAATGCCCGACTTTCGCGCCTATTGTCCGCCACCGGCCGCCGAACCGCGGGAGCTCACACTCTCGCCGGAGGAGTCGCACCACCTGGTGGTGGTCAACCGGGCCCGGACCGGCGATCCGGTTTTGGCGTTCGACGGCCGCGGGCGCGAGTGGATCTGCCGACTCACGTCGGATCGCAAACAGGCCGCCGTGCTCACGGTGCAGTCGGCCCGCGTCGCCGCGCCCCTGCCCTACGCCATCACGCTCGCCCAGGCGTTGCCCAAGGGTCCCGCGATGGACGCCATCGTGCGCAAGGCGACGGAGATCGGCGCGACGCGGATCATCCCGTTGGAGAGCGAGCGGACGCAGGTGCACCTCGACGGCGAGCGTTCGGATCGCAAGGTCGGGAAATGGCAGACCGCGGCCCTCGAGGCCGCCAAGCAGTGCGGCAACCCGTTTCTGCCCGACGTGCGGCCGGTGCAGTCGACCGCCGCCCTGCTGGCCTCGCCGGAGCCGTACGACCTGAAACTCGTCGCCAGCCTTCACCCCGGGGCGAAGTCATTGAAGACCGTGCTCGCCGCTTTCCGCGCCGCCCACGCGCGGGCACCGTTCACGGTGCTGTGGGTCGTCGGACCCGAGGGGGATTTCACGCCGGCCGAGATGGATCTCGCCGGCCGCCACGGCTTTGAACCGATCACGCTCGGACCGCTCGTCCTCCGCTGCGAGACCGCGGCGACGTATGCGTTGAGTGTGCTGAGTTATGAGTTGGGGGGATAGAGAGCGTTGAAGGTTGAACGTTGAGAGTTGAAAGACCGATCTCACCCACGGTGCGACCGGGACTACGGCGGCGGCTTTGACTTCCCCGTGAACCCTTGGCAATCGGTCGGAATGCGTCTTGCCGTATTGCTCCTCGCCGGCCTGTCGTGCTCTCTCCGCGCCATGGCCCAAGCTCAGACTTCCGATCCCTACCTCTGGCTGGAGGACGTCTCCGGCGACCGCTCCCTCGCCTGGGCCCGCGAGCAAAACACCCGGACCCAAGAGGCACTCTCCGCCACGCCGGAATTTGCCGCGCTCCGCACCCGGTTGCTGCAATCCCTCGACGCCGTAGACCGCATCCCGTTTGTCAGCCAACACGGCGGGTGGTGCTACAATTTCTGGCGGGACGCGCAGCACCCGCGCGGGCTCCTGCGGCGCACCACGTTGGCCGACTACCGCAACGCGCAACCAGCCTGGGAAACCATCCTCGATCTTGATGCCCTCGCCGCCCGGGAAAAAGAAAACTGGGTTTGGCAGGGCGAGAGCTGGCTGCGGCCGACCTACGACCGCTGCCTGATCCAGCTCTCGCGCGGCGGCAGCGACGCGGTGGTGGTGCGCGAATTTGACGTGGAGGCCAAGGCGTTCGTCACCGACGGATTCTTTTTGCCCGAGGCCAAAAGCCGCGTCAGCTGGCGCGACCGGGACACCCTGTATGTGGGCACCGACTTCGGTCCGGGGTCGCTCACGACCTCAGGCTACCCGCGCCTCGCACGCGAATGGCGCCGGGGCACACCGCTGAGCGCAGCGCGACCGGTGTTTGAAGGCCAGGCGACAGATGTTTCGGTGTCGGCGGCGGCGACGCGCGAACCCGGTTTCAACCGCGAGTTTGTGGTGCGCACGATCACCTTTTACACCAGCGAGCGTTTTCTGCGCACGGGCGAGCGGTGGACCAAGCTCGATCTACCGGCGGATGCAGCGATGAGTACCTTTCGCGAACATCTGTTCGTGACCCTGCGGTCGCCGTGGACGGTCGGCGGCGCCACCTACCCGACCGGCGCGTTGCTGGTGATCCGTTGGGACGCGTTTCTGGCCGGCCAGCGCACGTTCACGACCCTATTTACCCCGACGCCGCGGTCGTCGCTGGCGGGGTTCACGTTCCTCCGCGGGCACATCATCGTCAACGAGCTGGCGAATGTCCGGAACCGCCTCCACGTGCTGACCCCGCAGGCGGACGGCAGTTGGTCGCGCGCGCCGCTCCCGGCACCGGAATTCGGCACGACCTCGGTCGCCGCCGTCGACGAGGAGACGAATGATTATTTTCTGACCGCGACCGATTTTCTCACGCCGACCCGCCTGGCCCTCGGCACCGTGGGGCGCACCGGAACGGAAGAGTTGAAACGTTCACCCGCCTATTTCCAGGCCGCCGGTCTGGAGATTTCGCAACACGAGGCCCTTTCCGCGGACGGCACCCGCGTGCCGTATTTTCAAGTCGCCCGCGCGGGAGCGCCCCGGGACGGCACGAACCCGACGGTGCTCTACGGGTACGGTGGTTTTCGCCTTTCCCAGGTGCCGGCCTACGCCGCCTCCACCGGGATCGCCTGGCTGGAGCGCGGCGGAGTGTACGTGCTGGCCAACATCCGCGGCGGCGGGGAATTCGGGCCGGCTTGGCATCAGGCCGCGTTGAAAGAAAACCGGCAGCGCGCGTACGATGATTTTGCCGCCGTGGCGGAGGACCTGATCGCCCGCAACGTCACGGCGCCGCGACACCTCGGCATCATGGGTGGCAGCAATGGCGGCCTGCTGGTGGCGGCGGTGATGGCGCAACGGCCGGAGCTGTTTAACGCCGTCGTGTGCCGCGCGCCGCTGCTGGACATGCGCCGGTACCACCGGCTGCTGGCCGGAGCGAGTTGGATGGGCGAATACGGGGATCCGGACGTGCCGGAGCAGTGGGCGTACATCCGCCGGTATTCACCGTACCAGAATGTAACGGCCGACAAACGCTACCCGCGGGTGCTGTTCACCACGTCGACCCGCGACGACCGCGTGCATCCCGGCCACGCGCGCAAGCTGGCGGCGCTGATGCAGGCCCAAAAGCACGACGTGCTTTACTACGAAAACATTGAGGGCGGCCATGCCGGCGCGGCGGATAACCCGCAGCAGGCGTTCATGAGCGCGCTGGCCTACACCTTTCTTTGGCGGCAGCTGAAGTGACGGATTTGTTCCGCCGCACGTTCCGGCCCGCTGGGGGCCTCGGGCCCCACCGGATCTACCACTCCAGCAATCCGCCGGCGAAGGTCAGACCGGCGCCGACGCTGCAGAAGATGATCTTGTCGCCGTCGGCGAAGATACCTTCCTCCGCGGCCCAGCCGAGCGCCATCGAAACGCTGGCGGCGCTGGTGTTGCCGTACTTTGCGATCGTGACGACGAATTTTTCGTAGGGGATCCCGACGCGTTTGCTGACGGCCTTGAGGATGCGCTCGTTGGCCTGGTGCGGCACAACCCAGGAAATGTCCTCGGCCTTCAGGCCTTCGCGCGCGAGCGTCTGCTCGATCTGTTCCGCGAAGCCGACGACCGCGTGCTTGAAGACCGAGGCGCCGTCCATCTGCAGATAAAAGTGCTCCAAGCTGCCGCTGTTCGCGACTGGCCAGGGCATGCTGGCGCCGCCACCGGGGCGCTGGATGGCCTCGAACTGCTCGGCGTCGCCGGAGAGACCCATGCGGTGCAGGCGGTGACCGCCGGTGCCGCCGGTGAGGATGGCCGCGCCCGCGCCGTCGCCGAAGAGGAAGGCGGTATCCTTGCACTCGGGGTTGGTGATGCGGGAAAGGAGCTCGGCGGTGACGACGATGACATTCTTCGCGGTGCCGGCCCGGATGAAGGCGCGACCGACCTCCAACGCGTAAAGCCAGCCGGAGCAGGCGGCATTGAGATCAAACGCGAGGGCACGCGGGATGCCGAGCTCGCGCGCAAGCTTGGAGGCGGCGGACGGTACCGGTTGGTCCGGGATGATCGTGGCCATGATCACGCCGTCGATCTGGTCGACGGTCATGCCGGCTTGGTTGAGCGCGTGGCGCACGGCGATCTCGGCGAGGCCCGTGGCGGACTCATCGACCGTCGCGTAACGCCGTTCGCGGATGCCGGTCAGGCGGACCATTTCCTCCTCGGTACGATCGGGGAAGGCTTTGAGGATCTCACTGTTCGCGCGGATATTCGCGGGAACCGCGTACCCTACTCCGGCGATGCAAACGGTTTCGGCTGTCATGCTCAAACGAGCCCACACCAATACGCGCGGTGGCGGCTGCGTCGACTCAAGATTTTCGAACCGCGAGGTAACGCGTCACATCGTCGCCGGAAACGCGTCCACCCGGCCCCGTCGCCTCGATGCCGGTGAGGGTGGCGGGATCGAGTCCGGCTTCCTGCGCCATTTTGGTGGCGCGGGGCGTCCAGACGAGGGCGACGGCGGGCTTGGCCGTGGCGGCCGCAGGGACGGCGACGGATTTCGCGGCGAGATGGCGCTGCGAGTCGTCCGTCGTCTCCAACTGGAAGAAAGGCGTGCCGGCCGGCTTAACGTCGCCGGCCTGCACGAGCAGCGCACGGACGGTGCCGGCGGCGGGGGCTTCGAATTCGAAGATGGATTTATCGCTTTCCAGATCCGCGATGCGCTGCCCTTTGGCAACCTGGTCGCCCGGTTGGATTTTGAGGGCGACAATGGTCAATTCGTTGACGGTCGCGCCCATGGAAGGGATCGGGACTTCGATGAGATAAGGTTCCATCCGGAGGTTTTGTTGAAGGCAAAGTGTGCGGGCGCCGGCGGCGTGGTCAAGGGAGCGCGCGGTGGGCGGCGGCAAGCGGAGATCAGCGACCGGTGGGGAGCGCCGGTGAGGACCGACCTTGCCCGAGCTTATCAGATTGAAGCTCGCTCAATGCCGGTTCACGCGCATGCGCAAGGGCGCGAAGGCAAAAGCCGGGGTCGCGGACTTCGCGCATTCGCGTGCGCTGGTTTGAGCCCGGACCCGGGCGATTTTCGTCGGGCTCCGGCTGGGCCACCCGGAGGGCTACACCTTGGCCGCGCGCCAGACGGCGAGGCACGACGCAAGCAGGGCGGGCAATTCACCGAGCGGGATCATGTTCGGTCCGTCGCTGATTGCGTTGGCGGGATCCGGATGCGTCTCGATAAACAGGCCCTCGGCGCCGGCGGCGAGCGCGGCGCGCGCGAGCGGCGGCACGAATTCGCGCTGGCCGCTGCTCTTGCCGCCGCCGGCCCCGGGCAACTGGACGGCGTGCGTGGCGTCGAAGACCGTCGGGTAGCCGCTCCGCTGCATGATCGCAAAGGAGCGCATGTCGACGACCAGGTTCTGGTAACCGAAGGTCGTGCCACGCTCGGTCTGCCAAATCTCACGGGCACCACCCTCGCGGAGTTTGGCGGTGACGTGCTCCATTTCTTGCGGCGAGAGAAACTGCCCCTTCTTCACATTGACGACGCGGTTCGTCGCGGCGGCGGCGAGCAGGAGATCGGTTTGCCGGCAGAGGAACGCCGGAATCTGCAGCACGTCGCACACGGCGGCCACGGGCGCGACCTGCGCGGTGTCATGGATGTCGGTGAGCACGGGAAAGCCGTACTCGCGCTTGATCAGGGCGAGCAGGGCGAGGCCGGCCTCAAGTCCGGTGCCGCGCGGGCCGCCGAGCGAGGTGCGGTTGGCTTTATCGAAGGAACCCTTGAACACGATGTTCAGGTCGGGCTGCGCGCGGCGCACGGCGACGAGCGTCTCGGCGACGGCGCGGCACACCCGCTCGTTTTCCAGCGAGCAGGGACCGGCGATAAGGAGGAGTCGGGCGGGATCGAAGAGCATCGGCGCAGGGACCACGGAATACACGGAAGGACGGGAAAACAAGACCGGGGCGCGACCACCGGTGTCGGCGGCTCGATGTAGGCCCGGCCGCCGGCCGGGCTGGCAGTAGGGACGTACGAATGAAACGCCCGCCCAACGGGCGAGCCTACACCAGAGACATCCGGACCGAAACGAGGCGCCCGCCAGCGGGCTGGCGTGCGGCGCCGGACTCCCGCGGCCTACTTCTTCCGCTTCTGCCTTTGCTTCATCGCGGCGGCGATGAAGGCGGCAAAGAGCGGGTGGGCCTTGTTCGGCTTCGACTGGAACTCCGGGTGCGCCTGCGTGGCGAGGAACCACGGGTGGTTCTTGAGCTCGATGACTTCGACGAGATTCCGGCGCGGGTTGATCCCGCTGACGATCATGCCTGAGCGCTGCAGCTGCCCGACGTAAGCATTGTTCACCTCGTAGCGGTGACGATGGCGTTCGCGGACGCTGTCGACCCCGTAGGCCTTGTGCGCGAGCGTACCCGGCGTGAGCGCGCACTCGTAGCTGCCGAGCCGCATCGTCGCGCCCTTGTCGATGATCTTCTTCTGCTCCTCCATCATGTTGATGACGGGGTGCGGCGGCTTGGGGTCAAACTCGGTGCTATTGGCGCCGGCGAGCTTGAGGACATTGCGGGCGAATTCGATCACGGCGATCTGCAGGCCG
>CAIJFT010000270.1 GCA_903820035.1 uncultured Opitutia bacterium | reverse complement strand
GAATGTGAACCGCCAGTTGCCGGCGCTCGACGGCCAGATCGGTCGGCCGAAGATCACGGTGCTCGCGGAGCGCGTGCAGTTGATCAACCCCGGCTGCCGTGTGACCGCGGTGCCGGAGTTTTTCACGGAGGCGTCGGCGGAACGGTTGCTCGCGCCGCCCTTTGACTTCGTGGTCGATGCAATCGACCGGATGTCGCACAAGGCCCTGCTCATTGCCGGCGCGCGGGACCGCGGTCGTGCGATGATCACGCTCGGGGCCGCGGGCGGTCGGCGGGATGCGGCTCAGATCCGGGTCGGTGACATCGGCGAGGCCGGGGACGAGCTGCTCCGACAGGTACGCAAAAAATTGCGACGCGACCACGGCTTCGACCATGGCGCGCACCGCGGCATCTCGCGCATGGGTGTGGCGTGTGTGTGGTCAAACGAGCGACCGGTTTTTCCCTGGGCGGACGGCACCTGCGGATCTGCGCCCGAACCGGGCAGCAATTTGCGGCTCGATTGTGCGACCGGGTTGGGCAGCGCGGTCTTCGTGACGGCGACCTTCGGTTTGATGGCGTCCGGCGAAGTGGTCCGGCGGTTGGTTGAAACGGCTTGAGCGTTGAGAGAACGGAAAGACGCAGGGGCGGCCGCGCTTTCGCCTTCGACTCAAGGGCGGCTACGGGATTTTTCGATGCGGTGCCGGGCCGAAAAAGCGGAGGAAATTTTCCTCCACTTGCGCCGCGAGGGCTTCCGCCGTGATACCGCGCAGGGCCGCGAGGCCCGCGTAGGCGGCTCCGATATTGGCGGGATGGTTCAGCACGGTGCCGTCGGCCAGATCCGGCAAAACGTGGGTCCGTTGGGCGACCGGCACCGGCATCGCCGGTGCATCTGTCTCAACGAGGATCCGGTCTGCCGGTAACGCGGCGAAGACCGCGCGCTTGGCGGCGTGACGCGGGTCCAGAAAATAGCCGTTGAATGAAAAATACGCGCCGAGCCCGGTGAACTCGCGGGCGAGGTCGGCCGACCCGCCGTAGGCGTGCAGCAAAAAACCGCGCTCCGGTCGCCGGGTGGCGCGCAGATCTTCCCGTAGCGCCCCCCATGCCTCCAGACAGTGGATACTTGCGGGGAGGTTTCGTTCGGCCGCGAGCGCGAGCTGCCAGCGGAAGGCGTCGCGTTGCTCCTCCAGCGGCGCGCGGCGCAGCCCGGCTAGACGCGCATCGTCCGGTCGCGCGCTGTCCAGGATCCAGCGATCGAGGCCGATTTCGCCGAGGGCAGCACGGGGGTTTGCATCGAGGGCGCGAAGCAGTGCGTCCCGCCAGGACGGAGTTGCGTTGCCGGCGTCCCACGGGTGCAGCCCGAAACTGGGTCGCACGACTGCCTGAGCCCGGGCGAGGGCGGCGACTTCGCCCCAGTCGGCTTCACACGTACCGTTGACGACCGTAGCGCCGAGCGGCAAAGCCGCACAATCGGTGAAGATCTGCGCCCGATGCGGCACGAACCAGGCGTCGTGGAGGTGGTTGTGGGCGTCGTATAAAGTGGGCACGGCGGCGCGGCTGAGGTGTGCGCGCTGCTCAGGTCGCGTGAGTCCGGGCGAAGGCGCGGATGGCGTTCAGGGCGGATGCGAGACCGTTGCGGCGGGTTGGGGAGAGGTTGCGGAGAAGGCCGGTCGCCTCGAGCGGATCCAGCTCATAGGCGGCGGCCTCGCTGGGGGTGAGATCGCTGAAAAATTCACACTGCAAGACGAGGAGGCCCTGCACGATGGGGGAGTCGGCGGCGCAACGGAAGCTGCACCGCCCGTCGATGATCTCCCCGGCGAGCCAGACCACCGAGACGCAGCCGCGCACGCGGTTGGCGTCGGTGCGAGCTTCGGCCGGCAAAGGTGCGAGGCGTTTTGCGCGGGCTACGACGTGGGCGAGGCGTTCCTGCGGATCGTCGATGATCGCG
>CAIJFT010000269.1 GCA_903820035.1 uncultured Opitutia bacterium | reverse complement strand
GGGGCGAATTACTGCTCTGGCTCCCCGGCACGATGCCGGCACCGAACGACGCCGTCGCCGATCCGACCGTCACTAAAGAGGGCGCCGCGGCTTTCTGCACCTTGGCCGCCCAAATGGGCTATGACGTCATTTCGCTGCGCTACCCGAATGCGCTTTCGGCGTCAGCCGCCCGGCGGGACGAGCCGAACGAGTTTGAACACTTTCGGATGGCGATCATTGCCGGCGGCACCTCGAACTATATAACGGTGGCCCGGATCGAAAGCATCGAGCACCGCCTGCTGGCTTTGCTCCGCTACCTCGGCACGCACCACCCCGGTGAGGGTTGGCCAGGATACCTCAATCCCGATGGTTCGATCCGCTGGGAGAAAATCGGCGTCGCCGGGCAGTCCCAAGGAGGCGGCCATGCGGCGCTCATCGCCACGCGGCACCGCGGCGCCCGCGTGATCTGCACCGGCGCACCGAAGGATTTCAACCTGCGCCTGGCGGCTCCGGCGGCGTGGCTCGCAGCGGAATCGGCGACGCCCCGCCGCCGCTACTTCACGTTTAATCACCGGCAGGATCGGCAGGCGGCGACCTTCGCCCAGCAACTGCAGAATCTGCATGCGATGAAACTCGACGCTTTCGGCGGGCCGGTGGACGTCGACCGCACGCCCCCGCCCTTCCAGCACAGCCGCATCCTCACGACCGATTACCCCGGCGGCACGATTGATTCCAACACCGCGCACACCGCCGTGATCACTTGGCGCAACGCCGCGGTCTTCGCGCCGGTCTGGCTCTACATGCTCACGGCAAGCGTGGACTAAACGGCAATCCACGCCGGGAAGCGGCCCGCACATTTACCCGCGGCTTAAGCCCGGCTCAGCTAGGCCAAATCCCCCCGAAATTTCGCTTACCGCATGCCTTACCCCGCCTTGCAGTAAAAACAATTCCTTGCACTTCCCTGCGTCGCGGCCTAACCGCTCGCGGCTCATGAAGTCACTTGTCATCGCCGAGAAGCCGTCTGTCGCAGCCGACCTCGCGCGTGCCCTCGGCAAAGTCCCCAAGAAAGGCGAGCACTACGAAAACGACGAATACGTCATCTCGTACGCCCTCGGTCACCTCGTGGAACTCGAGATGCCGGAGGACATCGACAAGAAGAAATACGGCTTTTGGCGGCTCGAGACCCTGCCGATCATTCCCGATAAATTCGGCCTCAAGCCCATCGAGGCCTCCAAGGAGCGCTTCGGCGCCCTGAAGAAGCTGCTGGCCCGCAAGGACGTCGATCAGGTCATCAACGCCTGCGACGCCGGGCGCGAAGGCGAACTCATTTTCGCCTACTTGTATCAACTGACCAAGTGCAAGCTGCCCGTGAAGCGCTCTTGGATGCAGACGATGACCACAGGCGGCATCCTGGAAGCGTTCAAGAAGCTCCGGGACGGCGCCAAGATGAAGGGCCTGGAAGACGCCGCCCGCTGCCGCAGCGAGAGCGACTGGTTGATCGGCATCAACGGCACGCGCGCGCTCACCAAGCGGATGTTCGGCTCCCGCGCCGGCAACGTCGCGTCGGTCGGCCGCGTCCAGACCCCCACTCTCGCGATCGTCTACGCCCGCGAGTTGGAGATTCGGAGTTTCAAACCGCGCGACTACTGGCGCGTGACCGCGACCTTCGGGGTGGCGAAGGGCAACTACGAGGGCGTTTACCAGCGGGCGAATTTCAAGCGCGCCGAGCATGACGACCACGATCGCATCGACCGGGTCTGGACCAAGGCGGTGGCCGAGGCCGTGCTCGCCGCGTGCCAGGGCCAGCCCCTCGCCGCCGTGACCGAGGAGAAAAAGGGAAGCACGCAGGCCGCGCCTCGCCTCTACGATCTCACCACCTTGCAGCGCGAAGCCAACAACCGCTTCGGTCTGCCCGCCCGCCGCACGCTGCAGATCGCCCAGGCGTTGTACGAACGCCATAAGATGATCACCTATCCGCGTACCGATTCGCGGGCGCTGCCGGAGGATTACATTCCGACCGTGCGCGAAACGATGCAGAACCTGCAGGGCGACCTCGGTACCCACGCGCAAAAAGCCCTCGAAGCGGGCTGGGTTCGGCCGAACAAGCGGATTTTCAACAACGAGCAGATCTCGGATCACTTCGCCATCATCCCCACCGCCCACGAGGCCAAGAACCTCGACGACATGGAGGCAAAGCTCTTCGACATGATCGCGCGGCGTTTTGTCGCCGCGTTCTACCCGGCGGCGGAGTTCGACGTCACCACCCGCACCAGCACCGTGGCGCCCGGGCACGATTTCAAGACCGAGGGCAAGGTCCTTACCTTCCCCGGCTGGCTTGGCGTTTACGGCAAGAATACCGTCGACGACGACTCGGCCGACTCCAAGGCCCTCCCCGCGCTGAGCGCCGAGGATAAGGCGAAGGCCCGGACCGTGGACGTGCAACTCCACGCCGAGTCGACCAAGCCGCCGCCGCGTTACACGGAGGCCACCCTGCTGTCCGCCATGGAAGGCGCGGGCAAACTCGTCGATGACGAGGATATGGCGGAAGCCATGAAGGAACGCGGCCTCGGCACGCCGGCGACTCGCGCCGATACAATCGACGGCCTGATCAACCAAAAGTACATCGACCGCCCGCAGCGAGAACTGGTGCCCACCGCCAAGGCCGAGCAGCTGATCCAGTTCCTCGGCGCCGTGAAGGCGGAGGAACTGACCAAGCCCGACCTCACCGGCAACTGGGAGTACAAGCTGCGGCAAATGGAGCACGGTAAGTTTACCCGTGCCGAATTCATGGCCGAAATTACGGCCACCACCAAGGGCATCGTCGAACGCGTGAAGGGCTTCGAGGAAGACGATTCGGTCGCCCGTGAAACCACGATTCTCTCGCCCACCGACGGCAAACCGTTGCGCGAAACGCTCCGCGGCTACAAATCGCACGACGGAGAGTTCATGATCTACAAGGTCATCGGCGGCCGCCGCATGGAGGAGGAGGAGGTCCGACAACTCGTCGACCAAGGCGTCATCGGTCCGCTCGACGGCTTCATTTCCGCGAAGACCCGCGCGCGTTTCGCCGCGACGCTTAAGCTCGTGAAGGACGTCGAGAAAAACAAGTGGCAGGCGCAGTATGATTTCGGCGACAAGCAGGACCTCGGCGAGCTGGTCCCGTTCTGGACGGATCCGGCGACCAACGGAGAACTCTGCGAGTCGGGCAACAGTTACATCCTCCGCGAGCGCGACGGTGAAGGCTGGAAGCAGTCGTTCCGCGTTGGCCGCCTGATGTGCCAGAAGGCGATTCCGCGTGAAGCCGCGATATTGTTGGTGACCGTCGGCAAGACGGAGCTCATCCAGGGATTCATCTCGAAAAAGGGCCGTCCCTTCGATGCGTTCCTCAAACGCGAGGAAGCCCGCATCGCTTGGGAATTTCCGCCGCGCAAGGCGAAGGTTGACAAGGACGGCAACCCGATCGCCCGCAAGGCCAAGACTCCGCCCGACCTCAGCAAGGCCACCGTCGTTGGCACGAGCAAGATGCACAAGAACGGCGAAATTCTGGAAACACCCGAGGCGTTTTACGTGCGCCGCCCCGAACAGGACAACCGCATCGTGATGACACTGAAGCGCGAGCTTTGCGGCCTGAAGCTCCCGACCGAGGAAATTCTCCGCCTGCTTGAGGAAGGCCGGACCAACCTCATTCAGGGTTTCATGTCGAAGCGCGGGATGCCGTTCGGCGCGTACCTCGTGTTGTCCAAGACCGGCACGAAGGCGGAATTCGAGTTCCCGCCGCGGTAACGTCGTAAGGAGGGACCCGATGTCGCCATCGGGTCCTTTTGTTTCGATCCTCGCTCCGTCGCGGCCCGATGCGGATATCAGATCCCACCGGCTTGCGGGTCCTGCGTTTGGCCGCTAACCTCCGCGGTTCACAACCGTCTCTCCCTCCGTGAAGTCCTTCCGCCTCGCCCTCTACGTTCTGCTCGTTGCGACGAGCATCGGCTCGTTGTGGTGGGCTTGGCGTCAGCAACGGGAGATCCAGGAACTGCGCCCGGCCGCCATGAAGAAGTCCGAGCGCGCCGAGCTGCAAAAGCGCATGTGGGATCTGGAAAAAGCCAACCGTGAACTCCGCGATCAATTAGCCGCGCGCGGGGTGACCGTGACCGCCGACGCGAGTGTTCCGCGGAGCACGGGCGACGCAGCCGCACCGGCGGCGGGACGCGGCGGCCGTGTCGATCCGCGCCGTGAAGCCGCACAGATGGTGGCGATGCGCGAACTCGTCGCAAAGCCGGAGGTTCAGGCACTCATTAGCCGCGAACAGCGCAGCAACGTCGAAACCCGCTACGCCGCGTTGTTCAAAGCACTCAACCTGCCGCCGGAGCAAACCGACAAACTCAAGGCGTTGCTGGTCGAACGGCTCGCCACCGCACAGGACGTCTTGACCGCGGCCTTCGACCAGGGCGTCAACCCGCGCGAGAACGCCGAAGACCTCCGCAAACTGATGACTGAGGCGCAAAACGACATCAACCGCAGCATCCGCTCCGTCATCGGCGAGCAGGCATTTTCGCAACTCAGTTCCTACGAACAGACGCTGCCGCAGCGGGCGGTGGTGAAGGAACTCCAAGTGCGGCTCAGCGCCACCGACGCCCCACTGACCACCACCCAGGCGGAACAACTCGTGCAGATTCTCGCCGCCAATCCCGCACCAGCGACGGCCGCAGGCGAACGCCCCAGCCCACCGCCGGGACCACCCCGCGGTCCCGACTTCGGCGCCCTCTTGGGTGGCAGCCCCGCGGGAGGAGCCGGCGGCGCGGTGCCGTCAGTCAGCGTGAGCACAGGCGCCGTAGCCCAAGCCCAAACCGTCCTTTCCCCGGTACAGGTCGGCGCCCTGCAGCAAATTCAGCAGCAGCAACAAACCCAGCAGCAGCTGCGGGAGATGTTCAACGAGGCCGTCGCGGGCCCGCGGCCGACGGTTCCCGTCGTGACGCCCCCGCGCAAGTGACCCGCCACGAAGCGGCGGGTCCCGCAAGCGGCGCACGGCACCACCGGAAGCACGCGTAGCCGCGTTGGAGCGCAGCGACAAAACCCAACGGGGCCCTTTCCGTCGTCCGAAAAAGATGCGGACGACTTCCAGAATAATGCGCAGAGAAAACCCTTGCGACGCCCGTGACCGGCGGGGACAGTCGCCGCTCAACTTCTCATCATGATCGTTACAACCGCCCAGCTCTTCAAGCATGCCTACGGCAAGTATGCCGTGGGTGCGTATAACATCAACAACGCCGAGCAGGCGATGGGGCTCTTCAAGGGCTGCATCGAATCCAAGGCTCCGTTCATCATCCAGATCTCGAAAGGCGCGCGCAAGTACACGGACAAGAAGATGCTCGAGGCGATCATCCGCGCCGCGGACCAGATCTTCCCCGAGTCTATTTTCGCCGTACACCTCGACCATGGTGACGAGGAAACCTGCTACGACTGCATCAACAGTGGTTTCTACTCGTCGGTGATGATCGACGCCTCGCACGACCCGTTCGATAAGAACGTCGAGATCACCAAGCGCGTGGTCGACGCCGCCCACAAGAAGGGCATCTCCGTCGAGGCCGAGCTCGGCATGCTTGGTGGCGTGGAAGAGGACATCAAGGTCGAGGAAGGCCACGCTTGCCTCACCGATCCGGATGAAGCCAAGGATTTCGTAACGAAGACCGGCTGCGATTCCCTCGCCTGCGCGATCGGCACCAGCCACGGCGCCTTCAAGTTCAAGGGCAAACAGTCCCTGCATTTCGACGTCCTGCATAAGATCAAGGACCGTCTGCCCGGTTACCCGCTCGTCATGCACGGATCCTCTTCGGTCCCGAAGGAAGAGGTCGACCGCATCAACGCCGCCGGCGGCAAGATTGCCGGCTCGATGGGCGTTGACCCGAACGAATACCTTCCCGCCGCCAAGCTCGGCGTGACCAAGGTCAACATCGACACCGACGGCCGCCTCGTCTGGACCCGCGTCCACCGCGAGTTCTTCCGCGACAAGCCGGGTGATTTCGACTTCCGCCCGCCGGGCAAGATCTTCATCGAAGAATACACCAAGTTCATCGCGAGCCGCAACCAACTGCTCGGCAGCGCTGGTCAACTCGAGGATTTGCGCGCGAGCCTCAAGAAGTAATCCTTCGCTTCCGTTTCCCCCAGCCCCGCCTCAAAAGGCGGGGCTTTTTCATTTCCACCTCGGATGCACATAGACCGTCTGATGCCCGCGGCAAGACCCGCGGGCTACGCCGGTCCCGCTCAAGCCAGGATATCCTGCAGCACATTCGCCGGCTCGACGCCGCTGAGGCGCGCATCGAGACCCTGGAACTTGTAGCTGAAGCGCCGGTGGTCGATGCCAAGGCAATGCAGCATCGTGGCGTTGAGATCGAAGAGGCTGACCGGATCGCGCGCGATGTTGTACGAGAAATCGTCGGTCTCACCGTACACCATCCCGCCCTTCACGCCCCCCCCCGCCATCCACACGGTGAAGCAGCGCGGGTGGTGATCGCGACCGTAGTTCGTGCGCGTCAGCGTTCCCTGACTATACACGGTACGGCCAAATTCCCCCGCCCAGATCACGAGCGTGTCATCCAGCAGCCCGCGTTGCTTGAGATCCGCGATCAGCGCATAACATCCGCGGTCGGTGTCGTTGCACTGAATCTTGAGGTGTTCCGGCAGTGTGCCGTGCTGGTCCCAGCCGCGGTGCAGGATCTGCACCACGCGCACATTCCGCTCGGCGAGGCGCCGGGCCAGCAAACAGCTCGCGGCAAACGAGCCCGGCTCTTTCACGGCGGGGCCGTACAGGTCCAGCGTCGCGGCCGACTCGTTGCTGAAATCCGTCAGGTCCGGCACGCTGGTCTGCATGCGAAACGCCATCTCGTATTGCGCGATGCGGGTGAGTGTCTCGGGGTCGCCGTGCTTGGCGTGCGCGAGCTGGTTGAACTGCGCCAGCGAGTCGAGCATCGCGCGGCGGGTCGACGCGTCGACGCCGGCCGGATTGTCGAGGTAAAGCACCGGATCGCCCTGGGCCCGCAGTGCCACGCCGGAAAACTTCGTCGGCAAAAAACCGCTGCTCCACATGCGGGTGAAGAGGGCCTGCGCGGCGACCTTGGGGGAGAATTTCGGCGTGAGCACGACAAAGGCCGGCAGGTCGTTATTCTCGCTGCCCAGCCCGTAGGAAATCCACGAGCCAAAGCTCGCCTTCCCCGGGACCTCGTTGCCCGTCATCAAAAAGGTGCACGCCGGATCGTGGTTGATCGCGTTCGTGTGGACGCTGCGCACAATGGCGAGCTCATCCACGACCTTTGCCGTCCACGGTAGCAGTTCACTCACCCACGCGCCGTTTTTACCGTGTTGGGCAAATTTGAAAATCGAGGGAGCAACCGGAAAACGCGCCTGCCCGCTCGTCATCGTCGTGATCCGCTGCCCCTGCCGGATCGACTCCGGCAGCTCCCGGTCGAAGTAGTCCTGCAACTTCGGCTTGTAGTCGAACGTGTCGAGCTGCGATGGCCCGCCGTTCATATGCAGGTAGATGATCCGTTTTGCCTTCGGCGCAAAGTGCGGGAAACCCGCCAGCGGCGGATGCACCCGCGACTCCAGCGCTTGCGCGCGCACCGCCGCCGCGCGCACGCGCGGCGAGAGCAGATTGAGGGCGACGCCGCCCATCGCCAACCCCGCCCCGGAGAAAAATTGCCGGCGGGTCAGGTTGTTCAGGTAGTCGTGACAGGGATTCATGCGGGGAAGGTCGTCAGCTCAGTTGCGGTTCACCGTCTCGTCCAAATTGAACAAAAGATTCGCGACCATCGTCCAGGCGGCGAAGTCACCGGCGGGCAACGTGCCGTTGGGTTTCGACTCGCCGTTGGTCACGACGCGTTGCGCGTCCTCGGGGTGCGCCGCGTAGTGTCGGCGGTGCGTCGTCAGCGCGTCGGCCAGCAGTTGATGCTCGCGCTTGGTCGGCGGCCGCGCGGTGACGGCCCGGAACGCAAAGTCCAGCCGCTCCGGTTCCGGACTCGCCCGCAGGAGCAAGCGCTCGGCAAAGCCGCGCGCGGCCTCGAACTGTTGCACATCGTTCATCAGCGCGAGCGCCTGGAGCGGCGTATTCGAGCGCCCCCGCACGACGCAAAAATTTTCGCGCGACGGCGCGTCGAAGGTCGCTAGCGCCGGCGCCGGCGCGGTGCGTTTCCAGAAGGTGTACAGGCTCCGGCGATAGAGCGCGTCGCCGTGATCCTGCACATAGGTCTTCGTGTTGCTGCCGCCGAAGGCCACCGGCTCCCAGATATTGACCGGCTGGTACGGCCGCACGGGCGGGCCGCCGATCTCCGGTCGCAACAGGCCGCCCAACGCGAGGGTCTGGTCGCGCAAGACCTCCGCGTCGAGCCGCAGCCGCGAGGCCCGGGCCAGCCACCGGTTCGAGGGATCCAGCTCCAACAGCGCCGGGGAAACGGTCGCATTCTGCCGGTAGGTCCGCGAGGTGACAATCTGACGGACGAGTTTTTTCACGTCCCAGCCCGAGGTCATAAATTCCCGCGCGAGCCAGTCCAAGAGTTCCGGATGCGTCGGGGGCTCGCCCTGCGCCCCGAAATCGTTCGGCGTCCGCACCAACCCGGCGCCGATCAGCTGCGCCCAGAAACGGTTCACCGTCACGCGGGCGGTCAGCGGATGCTCCGGTCTCACCAACCAGCGCGCGAGATCCAGCCGCGTCGGCTTTTCGCCCGCCGGCTGCAGCGGCGGCAGGAACGCCGGTGTCGCCGGGAAGACGCGTTCGCCCGGCTTGTCGTAGGCGCCCCGAACCATGATATGCGCGGGGCGCGGTTCAGGCAGTTCACGCACGATCGGCGAGACCGGAAGCGTTGCTTCGTAATGCATCTGCTCCGCCATCTCCCGACGCGCGGCGTGCGCCTCCGGCTCGAGGGCGGCACGGTACGGAGCGTAAATGAAGTCGCGATGATAGCGCACGACGCGCTGTTTTTCGTCGGCGGTCTGCTGGGTGCCGGAAAGCCCGAGGAGAAAATTCATGTCGTGTCGCAGCGGCATGAGCGGGTTGTCGCGGGCCTTGCTCTGCATCTGACGCACCCACGCATCCTTCGAAAGCAAAGGATCGTCGCTCCCGCTCGCACTCGTGATCAGCGCGCCCGCCCGATCCCACCACGCGGCACCGTCGCTCTGCGCAATCCGCAGTCCGGTATACTGCTTCCCCTCCGGCACGCCGGACTCGCAGGCGGTGACTTCCAATCGGACGTAGCCACCCTGCTTGGGCAATTTGCCACCGAATCGGGCGGTCTTTGCCGCCTCGGGGCCGAAGGCCTGGGCATCGCCCCACACGAGCCGATGCGTCTTTGCCTCACTCACCAGCTCCAGACTCACCGCCCGCGGAGGATTAACCGGATCCAAGTACACGTGGACAAACGCTTCCACCCCGGTTCCAACCACCAATTGCACGTCGCCGAGTGTGAAAGGAAACACATGCTCGCCTTTTTCCGCGAGCCGCAGCGCCCGCTTGCCGCCCTTCACCGGCACCTCCGGCCCTTCCTGCCACTGTCCGCCGGCATTACTCGCTCCGGCAAACGCCGCCCGCGTCGGCAGATCGGAGTCCTCCGCCCAGATCACTTCATAGGTGACGGCTTGCTTGCCGGTTTTGAGCGGCGCCAGTCCACCCTCAACCAGTACATCGGCCCGGGCTGACAGCGCCGCTTCTAAGGCCGGAGCGATCGCGTAAACTTCGTCCACCCGACGCTGCATCGCGGGGTCTTTGGCAATGACAGCAACCGGCCCCGAGACCCGCACGTTACCGTCCCAACAACGATCGGCGAGGCCTTTGAAGAAAGCGCCGAACGCGTAAAAGTCCTTCGTGGTAATGGGATCAAATTTGTGGTCGTGGCACGACGCACAGGTTGACGTGAGTCCAAGCCACACGGCGGCGGTCGTATCGACCCGGTCACCGGTGTTGCGCATCTCGGCCTCGGCTTCGATCGCGCCGCCCTCGGACGTCGACAGGATATTCCGGTTGTAACCGGTCGCGACGAGTTGGTCCACGCGGGGATTCGGCAGCAGGTCGCCGGCGAGTTGCTCGATGGTAAACTGGTCGAACGGCAAGTTGCGGTTGAACGCCGCGACCACCCAATCGCGGTACGGCCAGATCGTGCGCACGTTGTCGAGGTGCAGACCGTGCGTATCGGCGTAGCGCACGGCATCGAGCCAACCGCGGGCAAATTGCTCGCCGTAGCGTGGCGACGCGAGCAGCCGGTCGACGAGGCGCTCATAGGCGCCGGTGGATTGGTCGGCGAGGAACGCATCGACTTCATCCGGCGAGGGCGGCAACCCCGTGAGGTCCAGCGTGAGCCGGCGCACCAGGGTTTCGCGCGGCGCTTCCGGCGATAAGTTTAAACGTTGGGCGGCCAGTTTCGCGCCGACGAAGCGGTCGATCGGATGCGCCCCGGCCCCGCCCGCCGCCGGTGGTGGCGTGGGCCGTGCGATCGCCTCAAAGGCCCAATGTTTCTGATAAGTCCCGCCCTCCTCGATCCAGCGCTTGAGCAGCGCGCGCTGCTCGGCGCTGAGCGGCGGCTTGTTGGACTCGGGCGGCGGCATGACCTCGTCGTCGTGCGGGCTGATGATCCGCTGCCAGAGTTCCGAGGCCGCGAGGTTGCCCGGCACCAGCGCGCGGACGCCGTCGCGTTCGGCGGTGGCGGACTCCGGTTCATCAAGCCGCAGTTTTCCCTTCCGATGCGCGGCGTCGGTGCCGTGACACGCGAAACAATTATTCGCGAGAATCGGGCGGATATGGCTGTTGTACGACAGCGTTTCGGCGCCCGGTGCGGTAAGAGCGGGGAGCAATAAAATCAGGGCAAAGCGGCAGCGGGAAAACATGACGGTGGGGGCGGGTCGTGCGGCGCAGATCAGTGCGGCAAGCGCTCCCTCGGGTCAACCCCGTGCATCAGCGGATTCCGCGGCGATTTTGCTGGTCGCCGCGCCCCCCCACCGGTTGCTTGAAACGGATGACTCGGTCCAAGCTTACCCGATCACCGCCGCGGAACTCCCGCAGGTTTGATGCGTCCCCCGCCAGCACCCTTCGGTAGTCACTTTTTATGAAACCCCCTGCCAGGTACATCCCCAAACTGTTTCGTTCACTGCTGCGACGCGTTGCGTTGGCGACGCTCGGACTCAGCGCCGCCACCGCGGTGCCGAGCTACGGCGCGGAAGCGGGCGGCATCTCCGGCAATATCAGCAATCTCGCCACCGGCAACCTGCTGGAAGGCGCGCGCGTTGAAGTACCGACTCTCGGCCTCGTCGCGCTCACCGACAACACCGGCCGTTTTGTATTCGCCTCGGTCCCGGCCGGCACCCACGAAATCGTCGCCAATTACCTCGGGTTGGACGCGGCGAAGGCCAGCGTCACGGTGTCCGCCGGACAGCGCGTGATCCGCAACTTCGATCTCACCACTGGAATATACCAACTGCAGGAATTCAAGGTCACCGGTGAGCGCGAGGGCAACGCCGCCGCCATCACCGCGCAGCGCAACGCCACCAACGTGAAGAACGTCGTCGCGATCGATGGGCTCGGCAACCTGCCCAACATGAACGCGAGTGAACTCGCCGTGCTGCTGCCGGGCGTCGCGGGCAATCTCAGCGACGAGGGCAACATCGTCGGATTCACCGTCCGCGGCATGGGCCCCGGCAGCAACACCATCACCGTCGACGGTTCCCTCATGGGCAGCCAAGGTGGTGACAGCCGGCAAACCCGCATCCATACGATCACGGGCTCGATGTTCGACGCCTTGGAGGTGACCAAGGGTATGACCCCTGACAAAGAGGCGGGCGCCCTCGGCGGCACCATCAACCTGAAGAGCCGCTCGCCGCTGAGCATGAAGGAAAAACGGCGCGTGACGTACAATTTTTCCGCCCGGATGGCCCCGCCGGGCACCGAGCAAATCCCCATGCGGGAGGCGCACCGCACTCATCCCCTCCTCAACGTGGCCTACCAAGAGGTCTTCGACGTCCTGGGCGCAGAGCGCAACTTCGGCGCCGCGATCAACCTGTTCTACAGCGAGCAGGCCGTCGGATTTTTCGCCACGACCCGCGACTTTCAGGACACCCCCAACACCCCGGCCTACGTCTGGGATTACCGGACCCAGGACAACTACAACAACCGGAAGCAATCGAGCGTGAACGCGAAGTTCGATTACCGCCTGTCGCCCACGACCAAACTTTCGCTCAATACCATCTACAACGACGCCTTCGAACGCTTCCGCCTGCGCTATTACTTCCGGGCCTTCACGGGTAATCAGGCCACGGTTCCGAACGCGACGACCTCCGGAATCATCCCCGGGTTCACCGACCGGATCACCCAGGTGCGTCCCGTCGCCGCCTCGACGATCACGATCCAGTCCCAAATGTCTAATTTCTACCATCGGCAGCGCCACGTCGACTTGGGCGCCGAGCAACAGTTCGGGCCGCTGGAGCTTGATTACAACGCAGTCATTAGCCTCGACCATATCAACAGCGGCACCGGCGACGGCGGCGACCTGACCAATCAGGTGACCGGCGTGGGCTGGATTCTCGACCGGACGAAATCCGACTTGTACCCCGCCTTTACCCAAACCGGCGGCCCCGATATCCGGAATCCCGCCAGTTACCGGCCAAGCAACTATACGTTCGCCGACAACACGCCGATCCACGAAATCCGCGAACTCCGCGGCAACGCCAAATACAAGCTGCCCGTCGGCCAGTCGATCTTCGCCAAAGCCGGCGTGCGCTGGCGCGAAGAGGTCGCCGGATCCACCAACCGCGACCGCCGGTATACCTTCACAGGCCAAAACTCCGGTCAACTACCGACCGACGCCTCCATCGAAACCTTCGGCGACCACAAGACCGGGTTGGTCATTCCCGCTTGGAACGCCAATGCCCTCGCGCGGGGTCGCACGCCCCTCGACGCGACCCTCTGGACCGAGGACCGCTATTTCGCGGAGTCCTCGAAGTACACCGGGACCCGCCGCGTGACGGAAACCGTCACCGCCGGCTACGGCATGCTCCAGGGGCGTATCGAACGGACCGGCTTCATCGCCGGCGTGCGCGTCGAGGACACGCAGGATGACGGTTGGGGTTGGGTGCGTGCCCGGGTCGCCAGCACTGCGGCACAACAAGCGGCCGATCCGGTGGGCTCCGCCACCCGTGACTACGCGAATACGCGCCGCGACATCTCCGGCCAGTACACGAAAGCCTTCCCCAGTATCCACCTCACCCAAGACTTGACCCCCAACGTCAAGGCCCGCCTAAGCTGGTCCAACAGCTTCGGGCGCCCGCCGCTGAGCAACAGCTATCCCAGCGAAACGGTGAACGAATCCGCGCAAACCGTCTCGATCAGCAACCCGAGCCTCAAGCCGCGCCTCGCCGAAAACTGGGATGCCGAGTTGGAGTATTACTTCGAGCCTGTCGGCAATGTCTCCGTCGCGTGGTTCCATAAGACCATCCGGGATTACTCGGTCAGCGGCATTTTGTCCGGCACCGTGACCTCCGGCTCCGACAACGGCTACAACGGCGACTACGCGGGTTTCGGTGTACTCACCAGCCGCAATCTTGGCACCGCCATCGTCCAGGGCTGGGAAGTCAGTTACAACCAGCAGTTCGTTTTTCTGCCGGGCTGGCTCAAGGGTTTCGGTGGCGGCGCGAACGTCACGATCCTCGATACCCACGGCAACTTCGGCAGCACCGTGGAACGGAAGAAAGGCGAGATTCCCGGCTTCATTCCCTTCACGGCCAACGCCAACCTTTCCTGGCGCCACCGCGGATTCAGCACCCGGCTGATCTGGAATCGCACCGGCGAATACATCAACGCCTTCACCAATTCCGGTTCCGGCCGTAACCAATACACCCGCCGCCGCACCGTTGTGAACGGTGGCGTCGCCTACCAGTTGCGCCCGGCGGTTACCCTCTCGTTGGACGTCGGCAACCTCTTCAACGAATCGCAGGTTTTCTATCGCGGCGTGGCCGATCAGATTTCCACGTACCGCATCCCGGGAACCACCGTCACCTTTGGCATGAGCGGCCGGTTCTAAGGCCGTTCCGCGGGTCCGCCGCCAGGTTCTCGGGCGATCAGCGCGGTTGGTCCCCGCGGCCAACCGCGGCGTGGAGCTCGGTCAGTTTGAGCACACCTTTTTTTTGAACATCAGGGGTTTCCTGCGGGTCCCCACCCGTCGTTCAACGGCCTGATCGCGGCTTCGGTCGGCGCCCTTGCCGGCTAACGCCGCCAGTCGCCGTCCCTCGGCAAGCGGTGCAGCCGTCCCAAACCGGGAGCACTCTGGGGTTGCGCGCCGCGCCGCGCGTGGCTCCCTCGGGGCATGTCCGCTACACCTAACCCGCCCGCCGCCGGCCGTCTCGTATCCGCGGATACCCTCGCGGTGGCACCTGACCTCCTCGGGCGCACCCTCGCCGAACCGTGGCGCCGGCTTGCCGCGATCATCGCCGACATCCTGATCATATCCCTGCTTTCCCTGTTGTCCGCGCCCTGCCTCGGCCTCGCCACGGGCGCCCTGCTGCTCTGCCTTTTTGGTCACAACGCCAATGCGCCGCTCGCGTTGAAAGCCGTCCGCACGTTATGCCGCACGCTCGGCGCGGTTCTCACCGTTTTGTCCGTTCTGGCGCTGGGTCACGTCTCCCTATTTCGCGACCATGCGTTGCAACTCGACGCGTTCACCGGCCGCGCGCCGAGCGCGGCGATGACCAACACAATTTCCGTCGCACCCGAGGCTTCAGCCACCGAGCTCCGCGGCGCCGTATCTCGTCTGCAGGAACAGGTCGAGCAGCTGAAGGATGAGCACCGCGAAGGCCAAAAAACAGCCGCCTCGTGGGTCGCGCAAGCGCGCGCCTTCGCCAACGCCCTCGGCGTCACCTTCGGCTGGTCCGGCGTCTACTT
>CAIJFT010000268.1 GCA_903820035.1 uncultured Opitutia bacterium | reverse complement strand
CTGACCGCGCTCCTCCAGCGCGAGATGCAACGCTACGGTGACACCGCTCCGCTGACCGTGGCCAATCCGAGACCCGCCGCATGGACGCCCCCGCAGAATCCGCCGCCGGAAAAAAAGGCCAAAGGCAAGCCGGCGACCAAGTCGTAACGTCACCGCGGTAAACCGCGCATTTACGCATCGCATCGCACCGCCACCGCGGTCGCACGGTTGCGTCGACCACGCCCTTCCCGCAGAAACGCTCCCATGAAATCCACCGCACCGCACCACGGCGTCTACGCCCGCATCGGGGCCTCGCGCATTCATGGCGTAGGGGTGCTTGCGATCCGAACCATCCCCGCGGGGGCCCTCGTGTTTCAGGGCGAATGCGGACGGGTCGCGTGGGTGTCGCGCGCGGCCGTGCGCCGGCTGCCCAAGGCCATCCGCGCCCTGTACGAGGACTTTGGCATGGTCTCGGGCCAATGGCTCGGCGTACCCACCAACCTCAACCGGCTGGCGGTCGGCTGGTACATCAACCACGCCAACGAGCCCAATGTCGTCGCCGGTGACGACGGCCGCTTCCGCACGTTGCGCCGCATCCGGTCAGGTGAGGAATTAACCGCCGACTACCGGACCTACGTGGACGAACCATTGCCCTTCCGGCCGAAAAAATCCCGGCGCACCTGAACCCGCCGGTCATCGCCTCGCGGGACGTCCCCCTTCCCGCCCACGCTCCTCGCCGCGCGGCCGCGGCGCCAGCATTCTGAATTGGCCGTACCCGCGGGCCACGGCACAACGAAACCGCCCGCAACCTCCCCGGTCCCGAATCGTCCCCCGACGTCATGAAAACTCCCGCCCCCGCCCTGTTCGCACTCATCCTGATATCCGGGATCCCACTCTGGGCGGCGCCAGCGCCAAAGTCGCCGAAGCCGAACTTCATCGTCATCCTTTCCGATGATCAAAGCTGGGTGGGCACGTCGCAGCGGATGATCCCGGGCAACCCCGAAACCGCCAGCGACTACTTCCGCACCCCGAACATCGAACGGCTCGCGGCGCAGGGCATGCTGTTTAGCAACGGCTACTCGCCGGCACCGTTTTGCTGCCCAACCCGCCGCAGCCTCCAGATTTCCCAGACCCCGGCCCGGCACGAATACCAACAGGATCGCGAGGGCTGGCCCGCGGTCTATCGGCAGCAACTGAACATCCCGCGTCTCCTCAAGCAGGCCGATCCGAATTACCGCACCGCCCACTTTGGTAAATGGGACCACCGCTACGACAAGGTCACCCCCGCCGAGCAGGGCTATGATGTCAGCGACGGCGCCACCGGGAACGCCGACGGCAACGGCGTCGGCCACGGCTCCGGCAAGAAGCTGGGCGTCACCTCCCAACTCCCGGACCCCAAACTCGTCAACAGCCTGACGGATCGCGCGACCGCGTTTCTCGAAGAACAAGTCCGGACGGGGCGACCCTTCTATTTGCAGGTCGCCCACTATGCGGTGCACCTCGACATCCAGCACAGTGCCGCCGCCCTGGAGCGGGTCCGCGCACTGCCGCCGGGCAAGAAACATAACTTGGCCACCTTCGCCGCCATGACCGACGACCTCGACGCCGGCATCGGCCGGCTCCTGAACAAAATCACCGAGCTCGGTCTGCGCGAAAACACCTACATCTTTTTCCTCTCCGACAACGGCGGGCGGATGAGCCTGCCCGGGAGCAAGGACCTCGGGCACGGGTTGAACTATCCCCTGCGGGGCGGCAAGGCCACCCTGTATGAAGGCGGCATCCGCGTCCCGTTTATCGTGCTCGGTCCCGGCGTGAAGGCCGGCAGCGTGAGCGACGTGCCCGCGACCGGCCTCGATTTCCTCCCGACCATGGCCGAGCTCGCCGGTTACCAACCCGCTCTGCCCGCGACCATGGACGGAGGCAGCCTCGTGCCCGTGCTGCACCACGCCGGCGTCGGCGCAGTCAAACGCCAGCGCCCCTACCTGGTCTTCCACCAAGCCTTCGATCGCACCGCGCAGTCCGCGCTGCGCTGGGATAATTTCAAGTTGGTGAAGACGTGGAAATCCGGACGGCTGGAACTGTTCGATCTCTCGCAGGACCTCAGCGAGGCGCACGATCTGTCCGCAAAAATGCCGGAGAAAACCAGGGAGATGGATCAGACCCTGACCGCCTTCCTCGCGCAGGTGAAAGCCACGACCGTTCAGACCAAGGTCGGCAAGGACGAGTAACTCGCGACCTGATTAACCCGACGACGGCGCGCGGCCGGCAAACCCCACTTGACCATCCCCAACCGTCGGACCTGATGACTGAGCATCGGCCACCGCCTGCGGCCGCGTTTGCGACTACCCCATGAAAACCCCTGTTCCTGTCCGCTTGGCCTCCGTCGCCTGCTTCATCGGCCTGCTTCACGCGGCCGCCCAAACCGCCCCCGCCCCCGGCTCCCGCCCGGCCGCCGATCAACCAGTCACCCTCTCGGTCTTCGAGGTCAGCGCCACGAACGACAAGGGCTACGCCGCTTCGACCGCGATGTCCGGCACCCGCACCAACGAGAAACTCGAGAACCTGCCCAACTCGATTTCGGTGATGACGTCCGACCTGCTCGCCGATCTGGGCGCGCTCAATTTCCTCGACGCCGCCGATTACGCCGTTGGCGCCGAAAATATCTTCAATGACGGCGCCACCCGCGGCGCCGCGACCGGCACGCGCTCGGGCAACCAGATCACCTTCCGCGGTCTCGCCTCCGTGCGGCAGCTGCGTGACGGCTTTCCGTGGTACATGCCGCAGGATGTGTTCAACACCGAGCGCATCGAGTTCTCGCGCGGCCCCGGCGGACTCTCCTACGGCGATGTCGATGCCGGCGGCTCCGTCAACGTCGGCACCAAGCGCCCCTCGTTCGGCCGCAACGCAACAACCGTCGGCACGCGCTGGGACTCTTGGGGCGGGCGCCGCGTCTCGCTCGACGATCAGCGCACGATCGTGCCCAAGCAGGTCGCCGTCCGTCTGAACCTCCTCTACAACGACGGGGAAGGCGCCCGCGAACGCAGCGGCACGCGCATGAACGGCATCGCCGCCGCCCTGCGTTGGCAAATCGCCCCGCGCACCACGCTCGACGTCAGCTGGGAGCGCGTGAACGACAAGGAGGGCGCCACGCACGCCATGCTCACCGACGACTCCACCGCCTACGTCCGCGGCTCCGGCACCCTTGCGCTCGACGCCAACCCGAATCTCACCGGCGTGCAAACCGCCGGCGTGGGCACCGCGGTCTATGCCACCGCCACGAGCAACACGCCGATCTGGACCCTCATCGGCGGGAAGGTCGTCGCCCTGCGATCCACCGCGACGCAGACCTTCCGCTACTCCTCGATCAACAACGGCGCCGCCCTCTCCGTGCTCGACGTCAACCCGCTCCGCATCCCGCGCCTCAGTGCGCCCGAGAGTGTGGTCTCCCGCTATCAGGACTGGGGCGGCCCGATGAACTACGCCGACCTCCGCTGGCACACGATCACGGCCGAGGTGCGCCATGAGTTTTCGCGCAGCCTCCGCGGCCTCGTCGCCGTCAACCAGCAGGTCGACAAGAACGTCCGACCAAAAACCCTGAACGACAATCTGCAGGGCAGCTACGGCGGCCGCGGCATTTTCATCGACGTCAACCCCTCCATTATGGACGTCTCCACTCCCGGTGTGGCCACGCTCGTCCCGAATCCCTACTACGAGAAATACTACATTCAGCACCAGTTGCTCACGACCAACGACGGCCACGACATCCGCAACGCGCGCGCCGTCCTCGTCTACGACCCGTCGCTGCCGTGGGGCATCACCCAGCGCGCCGTCCTCAGCACCGGTTTCCGCGGAGAAAAATACTACAAGGACATCTTCAACGAGTCGCTCTCCCTCGCCGAGATCGCGCGCCGCGGCCTCACCGGCGCCGCCGCCCTCTTCACCAACCACCTGATCCACCGCAACCACTACCTCGTGGACGGCAACAGCGACGACGCCCTCAGCAACAATCCCATCCCCGGCCTCGAGACCGCCTTCTACCGCCGCGACCTCCTCGGCACCAACGCCCGCTACGACCAGAATCTCGCCAACACTTCGCTCAATTTGCTCGGCGGTTATTTCCACGACCGCCTCCGCACCAGCATCGGCCTCAGCCGCGACCGTTGGCATCAGAAAATCGCCCGGCTCGGCACCGACGCCTTCAACATCCGCCACTTCGTCGATGCGAACGGGACGCTCCTGCCCGAGGGCGCGGACATTCCCGTCTTCGACATCAACGAACAGTGGTCCACCAATCAGACCTACGGCGGCGTGCTGCGCGTGTTCCCGTGGCTGTCGTTCACCGGCACTTACCTCGAATCGCGGCAGTTCTCCGACAACCTCGGCACCGACCTCAACGGTCGCCCCTATCCCGGGCTGGGCGGCAAAGGCTTTGACGGCGGCGCCCGCCTGAACGTCCTCGACGGCCGCATCACGGTCTCCTACGTGCGCTTTGAAACGATCGGCACCAACGTCGCCGCCGGCGTCTCGACCGCCGCCACGAACGAACTCGCGCCGTTCAATGCCCGGCCCTTCGTCGGCACCAATGATTTCGCCGACCGCAAATCGCTGGGCCACGAAGTCGAGGCGTTTTTCTCCCCGACGCCAAACGTCACCGCGCGCCTCACCTACGCCTCCTCGGCCACGACCCTCTCGAGCTTCTATCCCCTGCTCACCGCCCGCCTGGCGGAGGCCATCGCAACGGCGAAGGCGCGCGGACTCAACCCGGACACCACTTTCCCGTTCACCCAACAATACCTGGAAGATGCCGCGGACAACGCGCCGTCCACCCGTCGGGCCATGAGCTTCACCGGCCGGTACAGCTTCACCACCGGACCGCTGAAGGGCTTGGCGCTCGGCGGCTCCGCCCGCTACCAGATGGGCAAGCCGATCGCCGGCATCTCGGTCGCCGGCGTCGTCGTCATCCCCGCCAGGTACACGGACGACCAGTATGTGGTCAGCCCCTTTGCGAGCTACCGCCATAAATTCGGCCGCGTGACCTGGACCGGGCAGATCAACATCCAAAACCTCTTCGACCGCGTTTCGTATCAGGGCAACAACTACCG
>CAIJFT010000267.1 GCA_903820035.1 uncultured Opitutia bacterium | reverse complement strand
TGCAGGGCCGCCCCGAGGTCCAGGGCGACGGCGCCGAGGCCATGCTGATTCCGATGGAGCGGCATGGGGTGAAGGTGATGAGCATGGGCTTCCTCGTGGACGACAACACCCCGGTTGTTTGGCGCGGCCCCATGATCATGAAGACGGTGCAGCAATTTGTGCAAAACGTCCTTTGGGGCGAACTCGATGTGCTGCTGATTGACCTGCCCCCCGGCACCGGCGACGCCCAGCTCTCCCTGGTTCAGACCATCCCGCTCGACGGCGCAGTGATCGTTACGACGCCGCAGCCCGCAGCCACGAATGTGGCCCGCAAAGGCGGCCTGATGTTCCAAAAAGTGAACGTCCCGCTGCTCGGCGTCGCGGAGAACATGAGCTACTTTATCGACCCCGCCGGCGGGAAGCACACTGTGTTCGGTTCCGGCGGAGGCTTGGTCACCGCGGAAAAACTCGGCACCGATCTTCTTGGTCAAGTTCCCCTCATTCCGGAAATACGGGCCGGTGGCGACACCGGTATGCCGATTGTGGTGAGCGCCCCCGAAAGCTCCGCCGCCGACGTCTTCCGGCAAATCGCGGAGACCCTCATGGCCCGCGTCCAGAAGGCCCAGGCCACTGGGGCCTAAGCCGATCGGGTAATGGCAGGCATTGACAGTCCGCACCGCGTTGCTCTCATTTTGGACCGCGCTGCATGACTCATCCTGCTCAAGAGCCTTCGACGTCCCGCGAGTTTGTTAAACAGTCGAGCCTGTATCAGGAGTTCCTCGCGGAGCGCGAAGAGATCCTGAAGCATAAGTGGCTGGAGTCGGAGCGCCTCGGTTATGACATCGGATTTGAGCGCGCGCTGCTGGACTGGATTCGCAAGCACCGCGAAAGCTGGCGGGCGGCCCGCCGACAGCAGCAGCACGCCCATAGTTCCACGACATCCGCACCGTTCGGCACCCACCGCGGCAATCCCCCGGCTCATAGCTGAGGCGGACAGGAACCGTCAGGCGGCGGAGTGCATAGGCCTGCAAGGAAGCATAGCTTCGAAGACCGGGACCGATGTCACGACCGGATGGGGACAATAAAAAAGCCGGGCTTGAAAGCCCGGCCGGAAAATTGATGCGCGGTTTGCGCGAAACCGACTGCCGTCGAATTACTTGATCTCCTTGTGCAGCGTGTGGCGCTTCAAGTGGGGATTGTACTTCTTCTTCTCAATGCGCTCCGTGACGGTCTTCTTGTTGCGGAACGTGAGATAACGGGAGGCGGGCTTGCCCTCTTTCTTGGCTTCGGTGCACTCCAAAGTGACTTGTTCTTGCATGGTGATAAATGGTTAAAGGGTCAGAGAAAAGACGCGCGATGGCCCGGTGCAACCACATTCTCAGTTTCCCGGAGAAACCGCGAACGGTGCGGCTGGCTGGCCGAAATGGTCGCTCGCCAACACCGGATTCGCTTCAATCTCCGTAATTTGCGTCTCCTGCAAGGCCCGCCCGTCCATCGTCACGATGATGCGATGCGCCAGCAAAACCCCCGCCACCGGCCGGAAGTCCGACCAGTCGGTCACCAACGGCACCTTCCTCCCCCCGGGGCTCAAGCGGAGCTCCACTCGTGAAACCACAAAATAGGTCGCAGCATCCACCAGTAACGTGAACGTCTCCGTCAGCTGGCGGGTAACTAACAGGCGAAAGCACTTGCGGCCGTCCTTCTCCTGCTCGCCGGCGAAATCAAACCTGTAACCCCGCTCCGCGCCGGCGATGAGGGGATCGTCAAACTCCGCATCCGCCACAAAGGTCTTGGCCGAACCAACCGCGAGAGGCCGCGGCTTGCGTTCCGTCGACGCCGAATCGGTTTCCCAAGCCTGGCCGGTGCCATCGAAGCCCTGGATCCGAATCCGCCCCCCGGCAGCAGTCTCCAAACGAATGCGATTCGGGCGCGCGGCGGTCAGATGAAAATGCAGCCGCGTCCCACCCACCAGCACCCGACCGGACGCCCGCAGGGTCGTGAGCGCCGCAATCCGCTCACCGCCCCCAATCGCCTCACGGTGAATTTCGATCAAATCGGTCACACGTGAATCCGCCCTTAAACCCACAGTCGCCATCCCCCCCGCAAGAACGAGGCGTGAAAACACACGGCAGACAGAGGCAAGCATCACGGGCGACACAAGAAAGAGGGGCGCCGAAGGAAACCGACGCCGATCGGAGCATGACAAGGCATTTGTGACCGCACCTTTGACGTTGCACCGACCGGCACGCTTCGCTCCTGTCGCCGGCCCGTGGCGGCGCAACTCACCCGCATCATTTCCGATCTGCACTTCGGTGAACACGCCTGCCGGATCGGCCGCCTGCCCCAGTTGAGCCCCCTGCTCGAGGGCGTGACCCATGCCGTACTCAACGGTGATTCGCTCGACACCCGGCCGGGCCCCCGACCGGCGCACACCAGCGAAACAAGGGAGGCGGTTCGTGCGTTTTTTTCGCGGGAAGTGGCCGATACGACCTTTCTCACTGGCAATCACGACGCGGATTTCTCCGACCGTCATTTTCTCGATCTCGCCCGGGGGGCCGTATTCATCACCCACGGCGACGTTTTCTTCGACGACATGGTACCTTGGAGTCAGGACGCCCCACATATCCGGCGTTTGCTCGCGGCGGAGTTTAAAGCCCGCCCGGCGCACCTCCGGCACGACCTCGCCCATCGATTGGCCGCGTTCCGCCGCGTCGCCATCCAGGTCCCCCAGCGGCACCAATCCGAGACCAACCGGCTGAAGTACGCTTTGCACTACCTGGTCGATACCGTCTGGCCTCCGCAGCGGATGCTGCGGGTGGTACACACATGGCACATCGCTCCCCGTCTCGCCATGGAGCACACCCAACGCCACCGCCCGCGAGCGCATTTTGTAATTTCCGGTCATACCCACCGGCCCGGGATCTGGCGTGGTCGCAACGGTCTCGTCGCGATCAACACCGGCTCTTTCTGCCCGCCCCTGAGAGGCCAGTGCGTCGACCTCACGGACACAACCCTGACCGTGCGCCCCGTGGAGTACCGCCGCGGCGAGGCCCGGCCGGGCGCTCCCATTGCAGAGTTTCCGCTCGCGGAATCCGGCAGTTTCCCGAAAACAGTACCATGAGCATCGAGTTCGGCTGGTGGAACAAGGACGACGACGGACGCAAATTTCAGGTCAACGCGGTCGTCCACGGCGGCAACATAGAGTGGACCCGCCACAAAGGGCACCACACCCCGTGGGAGCCCCACGAACCAAACGATGAAGATCGCGAGCGCCTGATCTACGAGGCGGAAAAGCGCGTTCCCCGCCGGTTGATCAGCCAGAAACAATTCGACGAGATCAAGCAGTTGAGCGCAAACCAGGGACCGGGCGCGATTTCAGGCAGGCGTTACCGTCCGTCGCCCGAGCTCTGAGCCAAAGCGCTTCCGTCGTGGGGCACCTGCGCGGCGCCTAAACTTCCGGGCGCTCGAGCCCGATTCCCCCATCGGGTTTTTAGCTTCGCCCGCCTCCAGGTGCCGGCCCGATGGCGCCATCGGGCTCTACCTTGGTATCGCGCGCGCGGCGCCGACTCATTTTAACGCTAACCGCTGCGCCGCCATCGGCCAAAGCAGTTTGAACGAGGGGCAAAATTCCACCGCGCGGGTGTTCACCCGAGCGGACACCTCGGCCGGAGCAACCCATTCGCCGTATTGAATCTCAGCCGGATCAATTGTGATCGGGCCGTCGTAGCGGAGATGGTAAATCCAAACGAATTCCCACCCGGTGGGTTCGCAGGCATCGATGCGAAACCAACGCGTCGGCACCGTTCCCGCCGGTAGGTGCACGCCGATCTCTTCACCGAGTTCGCGCACGGCCGCCGCATCGTAGCCCTCGCCGGCATCGAGATGCCCGGAGCACGAGGAATCCCAAAGCCCCGGCGAGAGATCCTTGAGCATGGAGCGCTTTTGCAAAAATACGCGACCACCCGCGTCGAAGACGAGGATATGGACGGCGCGGTGCCATAAACCCGTGGCGTGGACTTCACGCCGCGTGGCGCGGCCCACGACTTCGTCGCGTTCGTTGACCACATCGAACCACTCGTCGCCTCCGGCGGCCTTTACATTACCGTTCATTCGTGTCCATTCGTGCTTCCCCTGGGGGAAAACACCATGCCGAAAATCGAGGTCAACAAGGTCGCCGAAATCCTGAAGAAGAACGAAATCTCCCCCGCCATCCTACGGCGCGTGATCGAGGAGATGAACCTCGCGGTGCAACCCGACCCGGGCGAAGAGGAGAAGCCACCGGCGGTGAAGAAGCAGTTCGCCATCCTGCTCAGCGACCCCGACGGCAAGTTGCCGAAGCACGATTTCGTCGGCTGGGTCCTCCAATTGCCCGATACCGAGAGCGTCGTCACGACCCTGGAACGCGTGCACCGCGCCACCTACGATTTCAACACGACCAAGAAGGGCCGCCTCATGCCCGTTAAGACCGTCGGCGAAGCGATGGAACACATCCCCGCCAAGGCCTTCAAGGAACACGAAGTCTGGATCAAGACCAAGACCCCGGTGCTGATGCTCCGCACCGACAATAACATTCCTAAGGAGTAAGGCCTCCGCCCCTCCACAGTACGTTTCGGACTGCTCCGATGTAAGCCCGCCCAATCGGCGGGCTTTTTCATTACGCCTTCACTCCCGCTTTTCAACCGCCCGCTAGGCGGGCCTACATTCCAGTCCGCGTCAGGGCTGAGGCACCAGCCGCACCTCGAAAACCTTCGGCCAATTCTTGCCGGTGAGAAACAGTCTCCCGCCCGCCGCATCGTAGGCGATACCGTTCAACACATCGGCGTCCGGGCCGCGATCCTGCGGCGCCAGTAACCCGGCACAATCGACCACGCCGACCACCTGACCGGTGGCAGGGTTGATCCGGAGGATTTCGTCGGTCTGCCAAACGTTAGCGAACAGCTCGCCCTCAATCCACTCCAGCTCGTTGAGCTTGGTGACCGGCCGGCCGTTCGCCGTCACCTCGATCACCCGGGTGACCTGAAAGGTCGCCGGATCCAGAAACCGGATGCGCGCCGTCCCGTCGCTCAAAATCAGACTGCGCCCGTCCGTGGTGAGCCCCCACCCTTCGCCCTCATAAGCAAAGTCGCCGAGGCGCCCAAACGTGTCCGCATCGTAGATGAAACCGAGCCGGCTCTGCCAGGTCAGCTGAAAGGCCCGGTCGCCGATCACCGCCAACCCTTCGGCAAAATAGGCGTTGGCCACCGCCACTTGTTTCAGCACGCGGCCGGTCTTCAGCTCCACCTCACGAAGGCTGGAGCGACCGTTGAGGCCGGTGCTTTCGAGAAAACCACCGCGGCGAAAGACCAAACCCTGCGTGAACGCGCCTCGATCGTGCGGCCAGACCGCGACAATCTCACAACGAAACCGCACCGGGGCTTGGGCGCCGCCAGCGGACGCCGCGATCCGCGGCACACTCGGCGGGCGATCCGCCCCAGAACGGGCGCAACCGCTCAGCCCCGTCGCTCCCGCAAGAGCCACCAGGAGGAGGCACGAAACCGGATTTGCGTTTTTCACAGGGCCGTTGGCTAATCGCCGCCGAATTTCAACTCAACCACCGACTTCCGTGCCCGGAAAAAGCGCGCCCTCGCCCCTCCTCTACACCACTACGGACCGGAGCTCCGACGCGCTGTACTTTGGCCGAGTAGAAATGCCCGACGCCTTGGCGCCGTTCGGGTTCGGGGTCCACAAGGTCGCCGTCGTCAGCGCCTCGGCATCCAGTCGAGTACGCCGCACCTCCAATTTTGACGTCGCGCTTGAGCTGGAGAGCTACTTGCAACGCCCCCGGGGCGCTAGGGTCGGCGTCGCCGATCACGTTCTACGGCGCGGGGCCGTCGTGACGGTCGAGACCGATCTCCATTACCCCGCCCTTGGCGCCTGCCGCATGGAAAATGTCGCGCAGGTCACCCCCCGGTCACCCCAGCTGCTTTCGCGCTATCACTCCAACCGGGAAATCTCATGAAGAGTCTGACTCCGCTTCTTAAAAAAATCGCGGGGCTCCGCGTACTCGTGGTGGGTGACGTCATGCTCGACCATTACATCTGGGGCGACGCGACGCGCATCTCGCCCGAAGCGCCCGTGCCGGTCATCGACATCGCCCGCGACTCTTGGACGGCCGGCGGGGCCGCCAATGTCGCCCTCAACATCGCATCGTTGGGGGCGCGGTGCACCGTCGCGGGCTACATCGGCGCCGACGAGGCCGGCAACCGCCTGACCGAGATCCTCAAGGCCAAGCGAATCGACACGATCCCCACTCCGGGTGAGGCACCAACCATCGTGAAGACACGCGTGCTTGTGCAACACCAGCAGTTGTGCCGGCTGGACCGCGAGGCCGCGCCAGTATCCTACGACTTCCCGGCCGATCAGGCCGACGCCCTCCTGACCAAGGCGATTCGGGCAAGCGACGCGATCGTGTTCTCCGATTATGCCAAGGGCGTCCTGAACGACGCCCTCGTCGCCCGGGTAACCCAGCTCGCCCGCGCCGCCGGCAAGTTCGTCGCCCTTGATCCGAAGCCGAAGCGCAAGCTCGCTTTCCACGAGCTCGATCTCATCACGCCGAACAAGCGCGAGTCGCTGCAACTGGCCGGCATGGAGCTGCCCCCGCATACCCCGTTCCCTGCGGCCGAAGTCTGTGCGCGACTGCACGAACAGTACGGGACCAAACACCTCGTCGTGACCCTCGGAGAGGACGGCATGCTGCTGAGTTCCGGCGGACGTATCCGAAAGACAATTCCGACGGCGGCGCGCGAAGTGTTCGACGTATCCGGCGCCGGGGACACTTCGCTCGCCGCACTTGTCCTCGCCCTCTCGGCGGGCGCTTCATTCGAAACCGCGGCCCACTTCGCCAACGCCGCCTCCGGCGTGGTCGTGGGCAAACTCGGCACCGCCACCGTCACCCCGCAAGAATTGCGCGCCTACGTGGCGCTGGAGCCATGAGCAAGGCGCTGTTTCTTGATCGCGACGGCACCCTGATCCTCGACAAACACTATCTCGCCGACCCCGCCGGCGTGGAGCTGATCCCCGGCGTGGCCGGCGCCTTGGCGCGCGCGCGCAACCTCGGCTACCGGCTTTTTATCCACACCAACCAATCGGGGATCGGCCGCGGCCTGTACACCGTCGACGACGTTCACCGCTGCAACGTGCGCATGGACGAACTCCTCGGCCTGCCTGCGCCGATCTTCGACGACATCTGCATCGCGCCCGAGGCGCCGGAGCAACCCGCCGAGTACCGCAAACCTTCTCCGCGGTACATTTTCGAGTCGATCGCACGCTACCGGCTCGACCCGCGCCAATGCTGGATGGTCGGGGACCGTACGTCCGACGTCGAAGCGGGCTTAAACGCCCAGATCAACGCCGTCGCCGTCTGTACCGGAAAACTCGACGCCGCCGGCTGGGCCGCCCGCGGATTCAACGCCGTGCCCGTTTACCCGAGCCTCGTCGAATTTGTCGCAACCCTCGCCTGACCGCCGATGCCTGAACTCGCTGAAGTGGAGTTTTACCGCAAGCGGTGGGCGCTGGCGGCAACCGGCGACACGGTGGAACGCGTGCTCACGCACGACACGAAAAAGCTCCTGCGGCACCTCGACCTCCCGCACTTCCGGCGCGCGCTCACCGGCTCCACCCTGCTTTCATCGTCCACCGCGGCGAAGCAAATGGCGTTTCGCTTCAGCGGCGACGCATGGCTCGGGATCCATCTCGGCATGAGCGGGGAACTCAGCGTGTTTCCGGCGGACCATGTGCCGCGCAAACATGACCATCTCGTGCTCATCACCACGCGCCACGCCCTCGTTTTCAACGACCCGCGGATGTTCGGCCGGGTCGATTTCGACGTCGGAGCCGAGCCCCCACCCTGGTGGGGTAAAATCGCCCGGCCCATCCTCTCGCCGGCCTTTTCATTCGAGGCCGTCGCCACTTTTTTGGCCCGCCGCGCGCGCGCGCCAATTAAGGCCGTGCTGCTGATGCAGGAACAGTTTCCCGGCATCGGCAACTGGATGGCCGACGAGGTGCTCTGGCGGGCGGCGATCCATCCGGCGCGGCGCGCCGGCACGCTGAGGCCCAAGGAAGTCCGCGCCCTCTGGCGCGAGTGCCGCCACGTCTGCCGGCTCGCGCTTGCCGCCATCGCCGGCCGGGGCGACACGCTGCCGCCGGATCTCAACGTCGGGATTCCGCCATCCTGGCTCTTCCTGCACCGCTGGCAACCGGGCGGCACCTGCCCACGGTCGCGCCGCCCGCTGGCGCACGCGACGATCGGCGGCCGGACCACGTGTTGGTCCCCAGCCCGGCAAAAATTGAAATGAAAAAGCTGCGCCTCGACGAACTGCTGGTCGAACGCGGCCTTGCGGAATCCCGGTCCCAAGCCAAGGCCCTCATCATGAGTGGCCGGGTCCTGCACGGCACGGAACGGCTGGAAAAGCCGGGGAAGGATGTACCCATCGACCTGGAACTCACCGTTGAACAACCGCCGCGTTTCGTCAGCCGCGGCGGCGAGAAAATGGCGGGAGCGATCGAGCGCTTCCGTCTGGACCTGAACGGCGCTCACGTCTTGGACGTCGGCGCGTCTACCGGCGGGTTCACCGACTGTTGCCTGCAGGCCGGTGCCGCCGATGTGGTCTGCGTGGATGTCGGCCGCGCGCAACTCCACGCCCGGCTCCGCGCCGATGCCCGCGTGACCAACCTGGAGAAAATCAACGCCCGCTTCCTGCGCGCAGAGGATCTGCCGAGGGCGGCTTTCGACGCCATCGTAATGGACCTTTCGTTCATTTCGCTGACGGCGGTCCTGCCCGCCGTCTGGAATGTGCTGCGACCCGGCGGCACCCTCGTCGCCCTGGTTAAACCGCAGTTCGAGGCGGGGAAGGCTGAGGTCGACAAGGGCCGAGGCGTGATCCGCGACCCCGCGGTGCAGGAGGCCGCGCTCGTGCGGGTCCGGGATTTTGCCCTGGGTTCACTCAACCAGAGTGAGTTGGTCGGCACCATGGATTCCCCGATCACGGGGACGGACGGCAATCGTGAGTTCTTGCTCTGCCTGTACCGCCAGCCGTAGTAACCTCTGAAAACCGATGAAGCCCGTCCGCCAGCTCGCGTTTGTCGTCAACGAGACCAAAGAAGGCGCCCCCGCGCTTGCCCGTGAACTGGCCGCGATTGCCCGGCAGTGCGGCGTCGCCTTCAAACGCACCGCAAAGTTTCCGCTGCAGCACGGTTATCTGGAAGGATGCGACGCGTGTTGCGTGATCGGCGGCGACGGCACCCTGCTCGGGGTGGCCCGCGAATCAGCGCGGGCCCAGGTGCCGATCATCGGCGTCAACCGTGGCAGCCTCGGCTTCCTCACGACGTTTTCCGCCGACGAGGCGCGCGCGCAGTTCGCCGAGTTGTTGCGCGGGGATTTCCGCATCGATCTGCGCACCATGCTCGACTGTGCCACCGGCCCCGGGGTCCACGACTTGGCCCTCAACGACGTCCTGATCAAAGACGCCGTGAACTCCCGCCTCGTGCGGCTGGAGGTGTTTGCCGACGACGAACTCGTGACCGATTACACCTGCGACGGCCTGATTTTTTCCACCCCGACCGGTTCCACCGCTTACAATCTTTCCGCCGGCGGGCCAATCGTGCACCCGGCCGCCGGGGTGATCGCCATGACCCCGATTTGTCCGCACACGCTGAGCAACCGCGCGATCATCTTTCGCGACAACGTGAAGGTGCGGGTTTTAAACCGCACCGACGATTCGCGCCTCCTCGTGGCGATGGACGGCCAGCGCAATCTCAAGGTCAGCGCCAGTTCCCCCGTGGAAATCACCACGGCGAAGGCCCGTCTGCCGCTCGTGCAACGGGCGAACTACTCCCACTTTTCCGTCGTGCGAACGAAGCTGAAGTGGAGCGGCGGCTTCGCGGAGCGCCGCTAAACGGACGTTGGCCCGACCGCCGGCCGCGCTCGTTTGTCGGGGACTTCAATTGCCACACCCGCCCAACGGGCGGGCCTACATCCGAGCATCGGCGACCGTGAAACTAGAGCGGTTCCACGAATGCTGAAGCCGCGTTTGAGCCGGAGGCGAAAACGCGGTCACGACTGAGGACTAGGTGGTCGCTGCGCACCAACGCGGCTACCCTATTTCTGGAAACGCGATAGCCGCCGTGTCAGGCCACAAAAAAGCCCCGACCAAAACGGTCGGGGCTTAAATTCAGGAGAGAACCCGAAGTCTTACTTCTTGTTCTTCTCGGCTTCCTTCTTGGCCTTGGCCTCGGCCTGGTCCTTCTTCATTTGGGCGATCTCGTCTTCGTCGAGCTTACCGTTGCCGTTCTTGTCGTACTTCTTCAGGTTGGCAGCTTCGCGCTTGGCCTTCTTGGCGGCGGCGTCGTCTTGGGCCGAAGCGGCCGGAACAAAGAACGCGCCGGCGAGGGCCAACACGCTCAGGATAAGGGTAATTTTGGAGGCAGAGTTTTTCATGTGCAATCCGAGGTTGGTAAAGAGAGCGGGGAAAATCCAGCCGGTTTTTGCCAATTCATAATATTTAATATCCTTCGGTTAGGATATGTGGATTAATATTTTACATTACTCGAGCGCCCGCGCAATCCGATCAGGGGCGCACCACCAATTGCGTGCGAAGGCCGCGGGCGAAGCGCCGCGCCGCAAACTCCGCGAGATCGGCGATCGTCACGCCCTCAACCTGCCCGTCGTAATTTTTCCAATCGTTGATCGGCTGGCCCTGCAAGGCATTCAAGCCCGCCTGCATCGCGCGCGCCGAGTTGGTTTGCAGGCTCTGCCGGCGCGCCGCCTTGAGGCGCGCCTTGCAACGCAACAATTCCGCCGGCTCGACCGCCCCCGCCACGACCCGCGCAATCTCCGCGTCGATCTCCGCCAGTACCTCCCCTTCCTTGCCCGGCTGGGTTCCGGCCAGAAAGTAAAACATGCCGGCGTCCAAACCAGTCACGCGCCCCGAGCGCACGAAGTACGCGAGCCCCTTCTCCTCCCGCACCCGTTCAAAGAGCCGCGAGGCCATGCCGCTGAATAGCTCGTCGGCAACTTCGCTGACGTAAAAGTCCGCCGCATTCACCCTGCAGCCGGGAAACGCCTGCAGCACGACCGCCTGCTCGCGGGGTTCGATTTCGACAAAATCACCCACCGTCGCCGGCAAGCTCCGCGCCGTGACCCGCGTCAGATCGACCTCGAGCGCCGCGCCCCGTGGAATCCGGGCGAGAAACGCCTTTAACTTCGGTCCGAGTGCCCGCGGATCAAAGTCGCCGGAGACCGCCAAGACCACGTTGGGTCCGACACACAGCCGGCGATGCAGCGCCGCGAGATCAGCAGGCGTGAGCGCCTTTACTCCCGCCTGATTACCGGAAGCGTCGAAGGCCAGTGGATGCGATCCGAAGAATTTTTCCCGGAGGCGCTTTCGCGCCAAGGTCACCACGTCATCGTCGTCCTGCTGCAGCGCCGCAACCATCGCATCCCGCTCAAGGGCGAAGGTCCCCGCCCTGAACGCCGGCGCAAGCGTCGCGTCGGCGATGACTTGCAGCGCCCGCGCAAAATCCGGCGGCAGCACCTCGGCCGCGAGGCCGATACTATTGTTGCCCGAGAACGGAAAAAACGAACCTCCGATCTCCTCGATGAAACGCGCCACCGCCGCCGCACTGCGGCGCCGCGTGTCCTTCGTCAGCATCGTCGCCAACAAGGACGTCGCTCCGCGTTTCGCCGGGTCTTCAAACAACGGTCCACCCTGCATCAACAGTCGGAGGTGGAGATTCGGCAGGCGCCGGTCGGGCTGCAGCAGCAAGCGCGCGCCGTTAGGCAGTTTGATCTCCGTGAAATCCGCCTGGCTTGCAGCCCGTTCCTTGAGCGCCACCGCGGGCGCCGCCACCACCGGCGGATTGGACGACACGACCGTCAGCCGCTCCGATGCCAGGTACTTGGCCAGCGCCCGACCGACATCCGCCGGCCGCACCGAGCGCAAGCGCGCGAAGAAAGTCCGGCTGTGATCAAGATCACCGACCACGACCTCCGCCACACCGAGCCGCGAGGCCTGTCCACTCATCGTCTTGCGCGAATTGATTTCTCCCACCACGAGCTGGCGGATCGCCTTCTTCAACTGCCCAGCGTTGAAGCCCCGCTTCAGCCATCGGGCGAGCACGCGATGAATGCCTCGTTCCGCCGCGGCCCGCTTGGCCGCATCACAGGTGAACGACACACAAAACAAACCGACCGTGCCGGGATTCCAGGATGAGGCGTCGATCGTGTGCACCAGGCCGGCCTCTTCGCGAATCTCGCGCCAGAGAATCGAACTGTCGCCGTGCCCCAGGACCATCGCCAAAAGGTCCAGCACCGGGGCGTCCTCGTGCGCGAGGCCGGGAATCGGCCAGGCCAGCACCGCCCGCGTCACCTCGACGTCCTCCGTTCGGTGCTCCGCGCGCGGCGCGAGCTGCGGCGGCTCTTCCGCGACCAGCACCGGCCCGAGCTTTGCGCGCGGTGCCGTGCCGAAGTGTTGTTCGACTGCAGCCCGGGTAGCGGCCAGGTCGATATCGCCGACCACGACCACCACGAGGTTGTTGGGCACATACCGACTTTGGTAATAGCCGACCAAGTCGTCGCGGCTAACCGCGGCGAAAACATCCTGATGCCCGATGATCGGCTGCCGGTACGGATGCTCGCGAAACGCAGTGGAAAAAAGCGTATCCCAGAGCCGGTTTTCAGGATCGTCCTTGGTCATCGCGATCTCGCGCAAGATGACGTCCTTCTCCTTTACCGCCTCGTCGGCCGGCAACGTCGAGTGCAGCACGGCGTCCGCCAGCAGGTCGATCGCCACCGTCGTATGCTCGCTCGGCAGATCGATGTAGTACACGGTGCGGTCGAAAGTCGTGTAGGCGTTGATGTACCCGCCATGCGCCTGCACGGTGGCGCTGATCTCCCGGCCCTGCCGGCGCGACGTACCCTTGAACAGCATGTGCTCGAGGTAGTGCGAAAGTCCGGCCCCGAGGTTCGCACCCTCGTGAAGGCTGCCTGTCTTCACCCAGACCTGCACGGAGGCCAGCGCCGCGGACGGATCGCGTTTGAGGATCAGGGTCAGACCGTTGGCCAACACCACGCGCTCCACTGGCTCGCACCAGAACGCATCAAGCAGGGCAAGGTCGGCGGCGGTCGAATGAGTCTTGGGCATGGAGTGGGTGGGTAAATTAAAACTGCAAACAAGAGACGGAGAAACCGCTAATCTTCGCTAATAAACGCTCGATGGGTTCACGTATTCGCGTAGCCGCACGTGGTCCGCAGGCGAGCGCGTGGCACACCTGAGGACCACGTTGTCGCTATGCTCCAACGCGGCTCCGACTTTTCTGAAACCGCCGCAATAGGCCGACTTGGACTCAACGATTCGCCGACCGAGCGCTTGGCCCCCCGATAAAAGCCGGGAAGGAGCGATTTCCAGCTCCTGATTAGAGAGCATTAGCGGTTCCTGACTTGTGGGCATTCGGGTTGTTCTCGGCCGCCGACGCGCAGTCGGACGGATCACCGCGGTGCCAGCCGGTGCTCACGCCGCGCCGCAGGCTTCAGCGGCCGACGTTCCCCGCAGCGGCTTCGCCGGCTGGAACGGACGCACGAACGCCTCATCGAAATCGAAGACATCCGTGAAATCCTCGCGCCGATCGCTGTCGGTTTTCGAAAACACGTTATACTCGATCAGATTGAATACGATGTCGCCGAAATCACGGCACCGGCGCACGCCCCAGGCATTCAACACAGTCTTTGCCAGTGGCCCAAACTGATCGAGCGCGTAGACGCGCAATCCTTCGAGCAATTCCGGACCGGTGACATGCCGCGACTTCTCAGCCCGACCGGAGTCCTTTTTGCGGAGTTCCTTCACGGTTTGATCGAGCCCTAGCCGCACAAAATCGTACGCCCGCCGGTTGAACCGCGGGTCTTCCTTGCAAATGAGTGCGACAATCTCGCCGAAGTCCGGATTTTGCATGCGTCGCGGAAACGTTGGCACACGGATCCCGCTCCTGCAATCCCACTCGCACGGGGCCGAAGCCCGTACTTCCCGCAACCCAAAATCAGCCGGCAGCCACCAGGTTCGCCTCAACCCGAGCCCACACCACCACGTCCCAAAAGGCGCCCACGTAATCCGCCCGACGGTTTTGATACTTCAGGTAATAGGCATGCTCCCAGACATCGAGTCCGAGCAGGGGCGTGGCGCCCTCGCTCAGCGGGGAGTCCTGGTTCGCGGTCGAAGTAATCGCCAGGGATCCCTCCTTCACCACCAACCACGCCCACCCGCTGCCGAAGCGCTTGGCCGCCGCATCGGCAAACTGCGCCTTGAACGCGTCGACCGAGCCAAACTGCTTCGTCAATGCCGCTCCCACCCGCGCGCCCGGCGCCCCGCCACCGCCCGGCCCGACCATCTGCCAGAAAAACGCATGATTCACATGGCCGCCGATATTATTGCGCAGCACGGGCCGCGCCGCCTCGGGCACCTTGGATAAATCGCGCAAAATCGCCTCCGCCGTCAGGCCCTGCAAGGTCGGCTGCCCCGCGAGTGCAGTGTTGGCATTGGTGATGTACGCCTGATGATGCTTGCCGTGGTGAATCTCCATCGTCCGCGCATCAATGTGCGGCTCGAGGGCGTCGTACGCATAGCCGAGCTTCGGCAGCACGAACGGCTGCGGCGTCACCCCCGAGACCGCTTGGACCGTACCTCCGCTTGCAGCGTGCCCGGTGGACGCCAGCGTCGCCAAAGCGGCGCCAGCGCCGAGGGTTTTCAAAACATCACGACGCGTTACGGTGGGGATTGAAGCCATGGCGACCACCGTAACCGCCCCCACGCGCCACGCAAGCGGGCGGACGCCGTTTGCCGGAGAGTTTGCGGCTGCGCGCGCCAGCGCGTGGCAAAATCCGAGGAAATCCAGCGCCGCCAACCGCCACCGATCTCACGTATTCGACGCCCCCAGCCGGATGCGCGGATCCAGCCAAAGCAGCAGCAAGTCGCTCAGCAGCGTCCCGATCACCCCGAGCAGGCTGAGCACCATCAGCATCGAGCCGGCGAGATAAACATCTTCCGCGACCAAGGCATCCAGCAGCGTTGGCCCGAGCATCGGCAGGCTCAGCACCATCGCCACAATCGCGCCCCCCGACACGAGATGAGGGAAAAGTCCGCCAACGGTGGACACGAAGGGATTCAACGCCAGCCGTACCGGATACTTGAGCAGCAGACGCAGCGGACGTACGCCCTTGGCGCGCGCCGTGGTAACGTACGGCTTTCTCAACTCATCGAGGAGATTCGCCCGCATCACTCGGATCATTCCCGCCGCCGAACCAAACCCCAGAACCAGCACCGGCAGCCAAATGTGCTTAACGAGATCGACGAGCTTATCCCAGCTCCAGTCGGGCATCGCCGCGTACTCCGGCGAAAACAATCCCGCGAGGTTCAGACCGAACCAACGCTTCGCGCCATACATCACCACGAGCGCCGCGAGAAACGATGGCACCGACATGCCGATAAAACCGAGCAGCGTCAGCGTGTAATCACCGGCCGAGTATTGGCGAACCGCCGAGTAGATGCCGGTCGGTAGCGCAAACGCCCAAGCGAGCAGGACCGCCCCGACCGACACCGCGATGGTCACCATGATGCGGTCACCGATGACTTCCCGCGACGGTTTCTCATGCTCCATCGACAACCCGAGATTGCCCTGGAGCAGGCCCTCCTCGGAGGACTGAAAACTCGTGAACCAGGTAAAACCCATCCAGTGCGCGTAACGCTGCCACATCGGGAGATCCAAACGGAAATTCCGCCGCAACTCGGCCGCCAGCTCGGCGCTCGAGGCTGTGCCCTCCAACTCGAGGCGTTGCACGCGAATCTCGGCAAAATCCCCCGGTGGTAGTTGCACGAGCCCGAAGACGATCACGGACACGACACCCATCGTCGGTACCATGAGCAGCAGCCGGCGGCCGATCAGGGGGTGCCGCAACGCCACGAGTACCAGGGCCAGGGCGATAACCGAAAGAATAAGCCCACGCAGGACTTGACGCAGCGTCGAATCCCCGCGGTCCGCATCGTAGCCGATCGAACCCGGCCACGGTGTCACGGTCGCAATCGCCGCCTTGGTCTGCGCGTGGATGGCCGGATCGGACGCAGGCTGCTCCCAAAAGTAGGTCTCGATCCCGGTGTTGGCCGGCGACTGAAAGTTCGCCCCGAACAGCGCCGTCCGCGGCACGTTGCGGAATCCGTTTTTCACCACCACAAGCTGCGGGGGCGGCGACGCGATGCTGATCGTCCAAAGGTTGTCGGCCGCGATGTCCTGTACGGCCTTGAACCGTTCGATGCGATCCGCCTCGTTCGGCATCAGGCTCACTTCGTCGAGCAGTTCCATGGCACGCCGCAGGGGATGTCCCCGCGGGGGTTCCTGGACGTTCGGCCGATTGGCCGCGAGATCTCCGTGCAGGCCGCCATACTGGTACCAGCCGCCGAAGGCCGGCGCATAGAAGGACTCGAAGTACGTCGGCACGAAATTGCGCGGCTCGACCAGCGGGTAGAACTCGCTCTCGCCGGTCCACACCGTGAAGTCGTGCTCGTAGGTCAGCTTCTCCTGTTCGAACAGCCGGCGCGCCCTAGAGCGCAACTGCACGCGCACGCCGACCCTCGCCCAATCGTCGATCACAAACTGCGCCGGGCCGTCGGTCGTGTAGTCGGTGATGTTCAGCGTCAGCACCATCCGCGTGCCGTCCGGAAACGTGCGGAAGCCGTCGGCATCGCGCGTGATCAGCCCGATGTCGTCCAGCAGCCGGCCGGAGCGGGCCGGATCAAACTCGATGAACGCGTTGCGCAGCCGCGCGTGGTGGTAGGGCGAATCCGGGGGCGGGGCGATCTGCGCGGGCTCGGCCTGACCGTTAAACTCCGCGCGAATGATGTCGCGGCGGTTGATCGCGAGCGAAAGCGCTTGGCGGAACCGCGCATCGTTGAGCAGCCGGTGCTTCCAGGCGGTCTCCGGGCGCGCGGGATCCACGCGGCGATTGAGATTGGGGAAGAGGGTGAACAGCGACTGCGTGCTTGGCTTCCAATGGTACACTTCGTACCCGTGCTCGGCCGCCCCGCCAAGCAGCAGCATGTGGTCGTCGTACCGCACATGGCGGTCCTGCATCGAGGGTTCGCCGTTCGCCGCCGCAACCGCGATGAGCGGATTCGAACGCAGCTCCATCACGAGCCGGTCGAGGTACGGCAGCTGGTTGCCCTGCGTGTCGACCACCCAGTAGTAGGGATTGCGCACGAAGGTCTGGGGCGACGTCGGCTTGTAGACGCGCAGCACCCAGGGCCACAGCCGCGGGTGCTCGGGGTTCATGTAGTGCTTGATTTTCTTATACGCCGCCAGCGGGCTCGAGAGCTCAAACGCCGCCATCGTGCGCCGGATCAACTCGGGCTCACCCAGCGCCGGATGAAACCGCCGCAGGTAGTGCGCCGGCACAATATGCTCGGTGTGGTCCTCGTAGTTCATGCCGGTCGAGGCGAGCCGCTCGAGGAATAGCGGGTTCGCCTGCCCGAACTCAAAGCGCACGTGGTAGTCGTCGACCTTCACCACCCGCCCCTGCGTCGCACCCGCCCGCAGGAACTTCGGCTGGGCGTTGAAATACTTAACCTCATGCTCGTACCAAAAAAGGATGTCGTCCGCCGTCATGAGGTGACCGTCGGACCACCGCATGCCCCGGCGCAGCTCAAAGGTGAAGGCGCGGAAGTCCGGCGATACCACCCACCCTTTCGCGATGTGCGGCACGAGCGGATATCCCTGCGGCGACCACCGCACGAGATTCGAGCCCGACAACCGCCAGTACACCGTCGTAAAATCCGTCAACGAATTCACCAGCCGGTACCAGGTGCCGCCGTAGCGACCGATGCCGTCCACGCCCTCCAACACCACCGGCTCCGGGCCCGTGCGCTCCGCGACCGGCGGCAAACGGCCCTCCGCGACAAGTTCGGCCAGCACCGGGGCCTCGCCTTTCGGGTGCCACGACTGCGGGCCCGGCGCGGCGTAGTCCACCGCCCGCGCGATCACCGGCGGATGCGCGAGGTCGAGGGTCTCGGCTTTGCGCCGCGAGGCTTCAACCCTGACCAGCTCCTCGGCCTTGGCCGCAGAGACCGGCGCGGCCGGCGTCTGGTCAGGCCGGAACGCCCAGCCAAACCCATAGAGCAGCGCCGTGAATCCCAGCGCGGCCGCGAGGAATCCGGCCACGGGAACGGTCCAGCGTCTGTGTCCGAGCGGAGTCAGGTCCGCGAACAAACCCCGCCGCCCCGCGAACGCAACGCTGTTTGCCGCAGCGACGTACCGCCAACTCGGTGAGGGGCGCTTGGAACAGCAATCTCCCTACAACGGCAGGTAACTCACCGTGTTCGTCAGGAGGATCGTGATGAACACCAAACACGTCGTCATCGGCCCGAGGTAGATGCGACCGGTGAGCCGGAAGAAGTACCGGTTGAAATACGGCAGCACGAACATCATCGGCACCACTGCAAACAGCAGGTTGATGTAGAGCCAGCCGTCGGTCCAGTGGACCGTGCCTGTCCACGCCAGGGTCGCGTACTGAATGATCAAAATAAACAGCAGGCCGAGCGAGTTCGCGAGGCCGCCGAGCAAGAGGCTGCGCCACTCGGGCTGACCCTCCAGCCGCAACGCCCCGTTCATTCGCAGCGAATTGGAGAGAAAGAAGACAAGGAAGCACGGCGCATACATCGCGAGCTGCGGCACCACCTCGGGCTGAAAGACCCGCGCGCCCATAAACAGGCTGCGGTAGTCGACGTGAAACACCCCGTAAACCATGAAGAGGAGCAGAAAAAACGAGGACGCCAGCGTCAGTGCGAGCCCCGCGGTACGCGCAAGTTCAGCCGCCGTGGTCTGCGCGCCCCAGCTCTCCGACCGCGCCCCGTGGCGTTTACCGAAAAAATGATAGCTCAGGAAAAACAGCCCAAAGCCCACGGTACCGTTGAGTAGCGCCCACATCAGCACGGCATTGTTCATCCGCTGCGGAAAGAACCAGGTCGGCTCGCGGTTCGACGCCGCGAGAAAGACCCGCTGCGAAAGTTCCGACATCGGGATGTAAGTGAAACACGCCACCAGCGCACCGACGACAAACAGGCTCCAGAACACCACCCGGCCCGCCCCGCGCGGACGCGGCAGCGGCGGCGGCACTGGCTGTACCAGCGCCCGGAACCAAGGCAGCGACAATAGAACCCCTGCCAGCGGCACCAACGCCACCAACCCGGCCACCAGCGCGGCCAGCCCGCCCACATCCTTCCAGTACCACACCTGGTCCGTGCTGGGCAGGCCGTGCTTCAATGCAAACACCTTGTCGAAATATTCGATTTGATTCGCCGTCGCGCTCGGTGCGTACGGCTGCAGCGGATGCAGCAGCGGCTCGTTGTGCACCACCCGGAGCGAACGCTCGGCCGAATCGCCGTAATACCGCCCGATCTTCACCTCGGTAATCTTGCCCGCTCCGGCCGCCGCACCGGAATTCACCAACCGCAGCGCCTCGGGCGCGAAGCGCATGTCGCCGTTTTTAAGTTCATTGCGGTAGGCCCCCTCGTCGTAGAGGGCGTAGCTGATGCCGACATTCGACCGCACGTCCTTCAACACCGCGTCGGTCAGCGTGAGGATATAGCCCGAGACAAAGACCGAGTGCAGCAGACTGGGCTTGCCGGCCCGTTTCGCCTGTTTGCCGAAGAAACTCGCCCCACGAATCGCCGCGTTGCCGCCCGCGGAATGGCCCGTCACCCCGATGCGCGTCTTGTCGACGTAGTTCAGGTTCGGCGTGTTCGCCGCATAATCAACCACGGCAAACATCCCGTAACCCTCCGTCGCCGCCGCATTGCTGTTCTGCGACGCGCTCGACGCGCCCTGCGCGTACGGATCGATCGCGATCACCACGATCCCGCGACGCGCAAGTTCGAGCGAGATGTTGCCGAGCGCCTCCTTGGAGCGTTGAAACCCGGGCACCACCACAACGAGCGGCGCGGGCGTCTCCGCGGTGGCCGTACGCGGACGGTACAAGTCCGCCACGACCCACTGTCCGTTTTGGGTCGGGATCTTGATGTCCATGACCTGCACCCGCCCACCCGAGTTCTGCACGCGCGAACCAAACCAACTCGCCAGCACCACCACGGCGACGGCCGTCAGGAAACGGCGTACCTGGACGGAGTGCGGAACCGGGAGTGGAGCGGAGGCGTTCATCGGAGCTCGGAGTGAGCGAAACGGGAACCGTGACGGATGTTCGCCCCCGACTACAGAACGAAGTGAGGCCGCCCGACCGGCTGCACGCTTGCCAATGACCTGCCCCAGACGGAGTCTGCCGTGAAATCCTCCAACGCATGAGCCCCTCCATGTCCCGTCGCACCGCCCTCCGCTCCCTCGCCGGCGTCGCCGCCCTCGCCACACTCGCCCGCGCCGGCGCTGGCGAACCCGCCGCCACGAAAGCCGCCAAGGCCGCCGTCCCGACCTTTCCGATCCGGCAGTCGGTCTGCAAATGGTGCTTCAAGGACATCCCGCTCGACGCCTTCTGCGCCGCCGCGAAGGACATGGGTCTCGAGTCCGTCGAGCTGTTGAATCCCGAGGATTTCCCGACGCTGAAGAAGTACGGACTCCATTGCGCCATGGTGAGCAACCCCACCGGGAAGACCGCGCAGGGCGTCAACGTCGGCGCCATCGCAAAAGCCTTCAACCGCCTCGAACACCACGACACACTGATCGAGATCTACGAGAAGCGCATCGCCGAGGTCGCGGCCGCAGGCTTCGACAACGTCATCTGTTTCTCCGGCAATCGCGACAAGTTGGACGACGAGAAAGGCATCGAGAACTGCGCCATCGGGCTCAAGCGCCTGATGCCCATCGCGGAGAAGTACCGCGTCAACGTCGTCATGGAGCTGCTCAATTCCAAAGTGAACCACAAGGACTACATGTGCGACCACACCGCCTGGGGCGTGGAGCTCGCCAAGCGCATCGGCTCGGAACGTTTCAAGCTCCTCTACGATATCTACCACATGCAGATCATGGAGGGTGATGTGATTCGCACACTGCGCGACAGCGCCGCCTACATTGGCCACTACCACACGGCCGGCAACCCGGGCCGCAACGAATTCGAACCGCAGGACGATCAGGAACTAAACTACGTCGCCATCATGCGCGCGATCAAAGGCACCGGCTACAAGGGCTTCGTCGGTCAGGAATTCCTTCCGAAGCGCGACGCCCTCGCCTCGCTCCGCGCCGCGGTGAAGCTTTGCAACGTCTGAGGCGGACGGATCACTTACCGCTGCAGGTCTGACCCGATGTCCTCATCGGGTCAGATCGTTAAGGAGTCCCGCCCCGCTCGGCGCGATTGGGCCATCGGGTCCACCACCGGTGTGCGTTCACCGGTGGTTATGGCACCCGACGCCGCATACCGAAACGATTAGCGACGGTCTGTCGTCCGACAGCGCCCGATTTTTACGGAGCCGAGCGCCAGGCCCGTCGCCCCGAGATCGCCCACGCCCCACCCGACATTCAGCAACGCGGCGCGCGACAACCGCTCGCCCGCATACGCAACAAACTCCCCGGCCAGCGTAAATCCGCGCCCGGTGATCGAAGCCACCTCCCGCCTCCGCAAAGGTCGGAAAACAGTCCAACGGACCCTGCACCGTCGCCCGCGGCCGTGGACTCGCCCCCCCCGACTTGCCCTTCCCGCAAAGCTCATCGTGGCTCGCGCGTTGGACCCGGAATCCCGTAACATCGTGCCCCCGCATACGTCCCTCGGATTCACCCGCCTCGACCATGACTTCCCCGACCGTCCTCCTGCGCTACACCGCCGCGTTGCGTCCGCTTTTGTTGACTGGGCTCGCCTGCTTCGTCCTATGCCTCGCGTCGGCCCAAGTTCGTCCGCCAGGCGGAGGCGGGGGCCCAGGCCAACCAGCGATTACGGTGGCGACCGGAGTTCTCGTCGGCTCCCCCGAGCCCGCTTCGATCACCTTGGGCCAGACCGCCGGTGGACCCGCTGGCCAGGCCACTTACCAATGGACGATCACCGGCGGTCGCATCCTCAACGACCCGCGCTCGGCCGCCATTCAGTTTGCCGCGGACGCCGCCGGCCCCGTGAGCCTCGGTGTTACCGTCACCATCGGGGGAACACCGACCACAATTACCGCCCAGATCACGGCCGTCGCACCCGCCACCGCCGGCACCATCACCACCCCCGCGACCGTGGCCTCCGACGCCACCCCAGTGGCCGCGGCGGTGCCGCCTGCAGACAACGGCGACCGCACCTTCCGCTGGGCGATTACCGGCGGAGCCACCATCGTAAGCGGCCAGGGCACGCCCACGATCACCTATCGCCCGGGCCCGGCCGGGCTAAAGCAGATCACCTGCAACGTGAATATCCGCAATCTGGTGACGGTTTCCGTCCAGGCCTACGTCGTGACCACCGGCACCGGTGCGCCGGCAGTCATCACGATCAACGGCGGCAGCGGCGGCGGCACGTACCCCGCCGGCTCGCGAGTCGACATCCTTGCCGACCCTCCGACCTCGGGCCAGGTCTTCGACAAATGGAGCGGCGATATCGCGTTACTCGGCACGGGGCCGCTCGCGACCGCCGTCAGCCGCGTCGGCATCACCGTGCCCGCCGGCGGTGCAACGCTGACCGCCAATTTTAAAACCGCGCCCGCTTGGACGCCACGAACGGTGGCAAGTTTTAACCCGCAGACGCAAACCGGGGCGAATAACGCCACGACGACGGTCACAACCACGCTGAGTTACTACGCCCCCGCCAACGCCACCGGCCTCGTCCTTCTGCTCCACGAAGCAGGCGGAAGCGGCAACGACTGGTTCGAGCGGCCCAACCAGATTGTACTCGTGCGCGACCTCGTCGCCGCGGGTTACGCCGTCGCGGCCCTCAACAGCGTCAATCGCACCAACGGCGCCTGGACCGCCCAGCCACTGCTCGCCAACAACCTCGACGCCCTCAACCACGCCGCGGCACTGACCCGCCTCATCGCCGACGGGGCGATCACGGCGACCAAGCCGGTGTTTTTTATTGGCAACGGCACCGGCGCCAACGCCGCCCTGCGCTACGCCGACCAGCTTGCCACCGCGTCTCCGGCGCGGCCCGTGAAGGGCGCCGTGCTTTTCCTCTCCAGTGGCATCGACACGTTCGCCGTCACGTCCAAGGTCCCGCAATTTTTCGCCCTCGCCGCCAACGACAATCAATTGGGCGCCACCGGCCTGACCGACGCCCGCGATGCTTCGCAAATCCTCCTCGGCCGCGGCATCGCCACGGGCTTCGCCGTCAATCCGATCGCTCCGCTCACGCCGAACCGCTTCCGCTCGCTCGCGTTGACCTCGGCCACGTTCACCAACGCCGACGCTCAGGCCATTTGGGATGGGGTGAAGGCTTCCGGCATCCTTGATCCAAACAACTACCTCCGCGTCCTGCCGGGTCTCAACGCGTTCACCAACGCGCTCCCCGCCACGTACCGCACCCGGGCCGCGGACATCCTCGCGGAAGTCGCGATCGCCGGCGCCGAACGCGAGTTTTTCCCCGACGCCAACGCCCGCGTGCTCAGCTTTCTCAATGGTCGAGTCGCCGACACCGCGGTGCCCGCCCCCGGCCGGTTGATTAACTTGTCGACGCGCAGCAGCATCGCCTTCCTCGGCGACTCCCTCTCGCTCGGCTTCAACATCTCCGGCACGCAGCGCGCGACCCTTATGATCCGCGGCATCGGCCCGGCCCTCACCAAGTTCGGCCTCAGCGGCGCACTCCCTGCGCCGCGACTCGAAGTTTACCGCGGCAGCGAAGTCATCCAGGCCAACGAAGGCTGGGACAAGACGGTCGCCGGCGGCGCCACCGCCGCACAGATCACCGCCGCGGCGGCATCCGTGGGCGCCTTCGCCCTCGATGCCGGCGCCGCGGACGCCGCCGTGCTCGTCCAACTCGATCCGGGCACCTACACCACCACCATTCGCGGCTTGGGTGGCGCGACCGGCGATGTGCTGGCCGAGATTTATGATGTAAGCCGAAACCTCACGCGCCTCACCAACCTCTCGACGCTCGC
>CAIJFT010000266.1 GCA_903820035.1 uncultured Opitutia bacterium | reverse complement strand
TCGCCGTCGCCACTCCCCAACGCCGCCATTGGTGGCACGTTCTCCTCCGTCAAATGAGCCCTAACGACGACTGCGATGCAGTTGCCGCCCTCTCCGCCAGAGCCGGCCCTCACCAACTTATCTGGCCCTCAATTGCATGATTCCGGCTAAGATGCGCGTCTCCGTTCAGTATCGTGGGCACTAATTCGCAAGAGGGGCGCGACGTCGCAGGCCTAGCGGAAATTACGTTCTTTTTGTGGGGTCCGTTCGCGGCGCGGGCGGACGGACTCCTCTCGTCTGGGTCAACCGGCGTTTGAATCGGCAGGATAACAAGCAAGATACACATAATTATCACCCATTATATTTTTTTAGGTTGATGGCTTGCGGCTGTTAGTAATTCTAAAGAACCGGAAACGGAACCAGCGAAATAACTGGTAATTAAGCATGCTCTCCAAAACTGCCATAGAACCCATCATCCCGACGCAAAAGCTGAAGCCGTTGGAGGATTTGGCCTGCACCGTATTGGAATCATCGGCGCGACTTTCGGCAAGAATCCGCGAACCGCTCCACACGGACCTGGCGGAAATCACGCGGTGGATGCACTGCTACTACTCGAACCTGATCGAGGGCCAGCAGGCCAAAGTTTGCGACATCGAAGCCGCGCTCAAAAAGGATTTTTCGGCCGAGCCAAAAAAACGGAATCTTCAAAAACTGGCGCTGGCCCACCTCGAGGTCCAGCGGTGGGCGCAACAATCAACCGACGCACCCCACAGTCAGGATTTCATCTGCAATCTCCACCGCCGGTTCTACGAGGCCCTGCCCGCAGAAATGCGCGTCGCCACCACGGTAAATGGCGAGGAGACGCCACTGGTCCCAGGTGAACTTCGAAACAACGATGTCCAGGTGGGCACTCACGTTCCGCCGGAGCACACCCTCGTTGCTCCAATGCTTGGTCACTTTCAGAACCGCTACGAGTCTGCTGACCTGTCCCGCATCCAACGAATAATCGCCATTGGCGCCAGCCATCACCGGATGGCGTGGATCCATCCTTTCCGGGACGGCAACGGTCGCGTGGTCCGACTTTTCTCCGACGCGCTCATACGCCAATTGGGCATTGATGGCGGCGGCCTGTGGTCGCTGTCGCGCGGCCTCGCCGTCTTCCGAACGGAATATTATGCCCGCCTCTCAAATGCCGACCAAGAGCGTAGTAGTTCACGCGCGGACGACGGCCGGGGCCATTTGAGTGAAATTGCCCTCTGGGAATTCTGTGAATTCATCCTGCGAACCATGATCGACCAGATCGCCTTCATGGAAAAAATCCTGGACCTCAATGGACTCGAACGCCGAATCGACCATTACGTCCAAGTGGCGGACCCTGAGGTGGAGAAACAGGCCGATCGCGTATTCCTTCTCCTCCGTGAGGCACTTTTGCGTGGGCAATTCGAACGCGGCGAGGCCGGCCGGATCGTTGGTGCCAGCAGTCGCACCGGCCAGGCCTTGCTCAGCCTGACACTCAAAGCCGGATTACTTCAGTCCCCGACTCATAAGGCTCCGGTGAAATTGGCCCTCCCTGCCAAGGTATTGGACACCTATTTCCCGAAACTCTTCCCGGTTGGCCATGGCGGAGCGGAATGATCCGACGTGCCCCGTCGGTCATGATTTCCCCTTTCCGCGCTGGTTCTCCCTCGAGCTTGATTAGAACTTTCCCCGAAAACACGTAATGGCCATTTGGGCGGGCCGCAGCACGGGAGACCTGTGGGCTCACTCGAATTTTCCGTTTCAACGTGGCAGTTTTTGGCGCGAAGCGCGGGGCGGATTGGGGAAATTCAGCCAGGAGCGCCTCCGGCTCGCCAGCCATCGACAATTTTCACCGCGCGTTCTTCCCATTGGGCAACGTCCCCTACGTCCGGCCCGAACATGGCGCCAAAAGCCACGTTGGTCGCCTCCAGATGGAGGACTCTCCCGCCGATTTCGAATAGGCAAAGATAGTTCCGGTGATTGATGCGCTGAATCTCGACCACGTATTTTTCGTCAAGAATCGTCGCCCAAACCGCCACTCCGCATTCAAGCTCCGCTCCCGTTTTACCCGGGCCGGACGACTGTCGCTGGGGAGGATTCGTAATCAGGTTCTTTTCCTCCAATTCCTGGCGCCGTCGCCACTCGGCGGCCTCCACCTCGGGGTGAAGTGGCTTCGCCAAAAACCATTTCGCGACGAAGCGGGCGCGCACGACCACGGCGCTTACCGTTTTCTCTCGGTCGTATTCGCTGGGCGCGGTTTCTTCGCAAGCGGTGTGGATATACTCAACTTGAAAGCCCATTTTTTTGAGATGGTCAGATGCCCAAAGGTCGAAGCCATCGAGGGGATGCCGAGGAAGGTCGCACCAGAAAATATCGGACTTGGCGGCCTGGAGGATCGCCAATTCACAGAACTTGATGTGCCGGGCAAATTCCTGATCGAGGAGGGCGTCGACGGTCGCAACGTCCTCGGCTTGGCGAAATCGCTGAAAGAGGCTGACCATATCCACGGTGAGATCCTGCCTGGGATCGAGGTCGGGTTTGCAGTGGTAGTTCATGCGAGGTGACGACGCGGCCTTGTGCTTTGGATCAGGTGATGCGGGTTCGTTCATCAATTTTTGTTTTCGGATGCCTCGTTTTGGAGCCCGTCGCCTCGCTCCAATCCGGAGGTTCAGAATTCACGCGAGCCAACCGAGGTCGCGGCGATGAATTCGAAAATATTGGATACATATCTTCCGAAACCCTTTCCGGTTGGCGGTAGCGGACCGGAATGATCCAACGGCGACTCATGCCGCGAAATCCTCGAACCCCGGAAGGAACGGCGCTGGGCCCGGCAGCGGAGGCAGCGGCTTCGCCGCCAACGATGACGGCAATGTTTTCGCGGCGATCTTCGGCGACATCGCCTTTTTGGCGCGGGTCCAGTCGCCCTGCAGAATGAGATCCTCCATCTTTGCCTGGTCGGTCGGCAGGTAGGCCTGCGTTACCGCCACGGAGCGGTGCCCGAGTCCGTCGCGAACCACCAAAAGGTCGTGGCCGCTCGCCTCGTAGAGGCGAACCGACCATGATTTTCTCAAGCTGTGCGTCGAAAGACCTTGCGGGTCTCCGCACACGGCGACCAAGGCGTCCTTGATGATTTTTTCCGCCATCGAAAGGCAGATCGGTTTTCGCGCGCCGTCGGGGCGACGCCGCGGGCTCAGGAAGAGCGGCGTGTTGGGGAGCAGGTCTTCGTGGCGGCCGCGTTGCGCGAGATAACGCTCAAGCGCGCGGCGCAGTTCCGGACCGATTGGGATCGTGCGCGTCGTCCCGAAGCCACCTTTCAAAAAGCGCGGCGGCAGCGCCACGCGCGCACGAATCCGGCTGCCGTCCCAGACGTGGCCAATAGTCAGAGCGAGAACCTCCGAAATACGAAACCCGAGGAACAGTTGCGCAGAAATGAGCGCACGGTCGCGCGCGTTGATGCGCCGGATCTGGCGGACGAGGTGGCGTTCTTCGGAGGGAGTGAGGGGACGTGAGCCGGCCATAAAATGACATTTGAGTCACTTTTAGTTTTGCGTGGCCGCGTCGGTGTTCGGAGGTAAAGCGAACTTCCATGTCGAGAATTTCAAGATCAGCGAGCGACAATTAGAATCCCAGTGAGGCCATTTCTGGGCCGAACCATCAATTCCGTGTGCGTGTCGGAGGAACCATGAAATGTCCGCTTCCGACAGTCATGCTTCCGGCGAAGCGGCGCACAACTCGTGCTTCCTATTTCGCAAGGCACGGCGAAGCGCCCACCAGAGAAACGCGGCTTTCAAGTAAGGATGGACCATCCATCGCGCGCATACGACTCGGCGTTAGCTGCGTCGAGCGACCTGCCCGGCGCTGACGTCGATCGTTCGGATTGGCGCAGCGGTAGAAGCCGGCGTCGGGAAATTCTCCCGAATCATCGCGCCACTGGATGATTGCGCCTCGGCGTGTTGCTCTCTGTCCTTCGCCTGCTCCAGCCCCGTTAGTTCCGTTTCATCTTCCGCCTAAAGCTTCGCGGCTATCGCTCACTCATGGATCAAGCCCAACTCAATTGGATCACCAATTTCATCTGGAACATCGCCGACGACTGCCTGCGCGATGTGTTCGTTCGCGGCAAATACCGGGATGTCATCCTGCCGATGACCGTCCTCCGCCGCCTCGATGCCGTCCTCGAGCCCACCAAAGCCGACGTGCTCGAAATGAAGGCGGCCCTCGATCGGGAGAAAGTCACCAACCAAGACGACGCCCTGCGCTCCGCCTCCGGCCAGGCCTTCTACAACACCTCGCCCTTCCTCCTGCGGGACCTCAAGTCTCGCAAGACCCAACAGACGCTCAAGGACGACTTTATCGCCTACCTCGACGGCTTCTCGCCGAACGTGCAGGACATCATCAAGAACTTCGAGTTTCGGAATCAGATCGGCAAACTCGTCGAGTCCGACGGCCTCGGCCAGCTCATCGAGAAGTTCCTCGACAAGGACATCAACCTCAGCCCCCGCCCCGTCGGCGAGCTGCCCGGCCTCGACAACCACTCCATGGGCACCGTCTTCGAGGACCTCGTGCGCATGTTCAATGAGGACAACAACGAGGAAGCCGGGCAGCACTGGACGCCGCGCGATGCCGTGAAGCTCATGGCCAGCCTCATGTTCCTCCCCGTGGCGGACAAGATCGAATCGGGCACCTACCTGCTCTACGACTGCGCCTGCGGCACCGGCGGCATGTTGACCGTCGCCGAGGAAACCCTCCAGCAGATCGCCACCGCCCACGGCAAACAGGTCGCCACCCACCTTTACGGGCAGGAGATCAACGCCGAAACCTACGCCATCTGCAAAGCCGACCTCCTGCTCAAAGGCGACGGCGACGCGGCGGACAACATCGTCGGCGGCCCCGCCTTCTCCACCCTGTCGAACGACCAGTTCCGCTCCCGCACCTTCGACTTCATGCTCGCCAATCCGCCCTACGGCAAAAGCTGGAAGAGCGATCTGGAGCGCATGAGCGGCGAAGGTGGAAAGAAGGATGTCAAAGACCCGCGCTTCCTCATCGAGCACGCCGGCGATCCCGAATACTCGCTCATCACCCGCAGCAGCGACGGCCAGATGCTCTTTCTGGCCAACATGCTCAGCAAGATGAAGCACGACACCCCGCTCGGCAGCCGCATCGCCGAGGTGCACAACGGCTCCTCCCTCTTCACCGGCGACGCCGGGCAGGGCGAGAGCAACATCCGCCGCTGGGTGATCGAGAGCGACTGGCTGGAGGCCATCGTCGCCCTCCCGCTAAACATGTTTTATAACACCGGGATCGCGACCTACGTTTGGGTGCTCACCAACCGCAAGGCCGCGCCGCGTCAAGGCAAGGTCCAGCTCATCGACGCCACCCAATGGTTCAAGCCCCTGCGTAAGAACATGGGCAAAAAGAACTGCGAACTCGCCGCCGAGGACATCCAGCGCATTTGCGATACCTTCCTCGCCTTCAAGGAGACGCCGCAGTCGAAACTCTTCCCCAATGCCGCTTTCGGTTATTGGAAAGTGAAGGTCGAGCGCCCGCTCCGCCTCCACAGCCAGCTCACTCTCCTGCGCATAGAGCCCTTGCGCTACGCCTCGGGTGACGAAGCCATCCGCGCCGCCCTCCACGCCGAACTCGGCGACACCCTCTTCAACGATCCCGCCTCCGTCCGCCCGCAACTGGAGAAGCTCGTCAACGACTGGGGTAAAGCCGACAGCGAAGGCGAGGAGGACGAGGAAGGCAAAGCCGACACGCCGAAAAAGAGCCTGTCCGACAAAAAGAAAAAGAAGCTCCTCAGCGAAGCCACCTGGAGGCGCGACGCCATGCTCCTCGATGTCGCGAACAAGCTCCGCAAGGCCCTCGGTGAAGAGCTTTTCGAGGACCACAACGTCTTCTTGAAAGACGTGGAGGCCGCGCTCAAGAAACTCGATCTCGAGCCAAGCGCCTCCGAACTCAAACTTATCGTCAACGCCGTCAGTTGGCGCGTGGAGGATGCGCCCCGCGTCATCAAGAAAATCCACAAGCCCGGCAAGGCCCAGCCCGACCCCTTGCGCGGCCTGTTCGAGGCGAAGATCGACGGCAAGACCTGCGTCGTCGAATACGAGCCCGACAGCGAACTCCGCGACTTCGAACAAATCCCGCTGCTGGAGGAGGGCGGGATCGAAGCCTTCATCCGCCGCGAAGTCCTGCCCTACACGCCCGATGCTTGGATCGTCGAGGCCGACACCAAGATCGGCTACGAAGTCAGTTTCACCCGCCACTTCTACCAGCCGCCCCAGCTCCGCACCCTCGCCCAGATCAGCGCCGACATCCTCGCGCTGGAGCAGGAAACCGAAGGCCTGCTCCACGAAATCACGAAAGGAGCCACGGCATGATTGAGGGACTCAAACCGTATGCGGAATACAAGGAGTCGGGGCAGAAATGGCTCGGCGGCGTTCCTGCCCATTGGGATCTAAAGCCCGGACATGCTGCGTTCGCGAAGCGAAAGGAACCCAACCGTGGGATGAAGGAGAAAATTGTTCTCTCGCTCAGCTACGGGCGCATCAAGGTGAAGGCGACCGACAAGCAGCACGGATTGGTTCCCGAGTCCTACGAGACGTATCAAGTCGTCAACGAGGGCAACGTCATTATCCGAGGAACTGACCTTCAGAACGACCACACCAGCCTGCGCATTGGTCTGTCGCGCAATCGTGGAATCATCTCGTCTGCCTATCTCTGCCTTGAAGCCCAGCCAGTGGTCACGCCCGACTACGGCTATCAAATCCTGAACGTCTTCGATCTCACGAAGGCGATCTATCGTTACGGCTCTGGCCTCCGCCAGAATCTCGACCACGGCGAAATCAAACGCCTTCCGATTTTCCTCCCACCGCCCGACGAACAAGCGGCCATCGTGCGGTTTCTGGACCACGCGAACCGGAAGATAGACGGCTTCATCCGCGCCAAACGGAAGCTGATTGGCCTGCTGAACGAGCAGAAGCAGGCCATCATCCACCGCGCCGTCACCCGCGGCCTCGACCCCGACGTCCCCCTCAAGCCCTCCGGCATCCCCTGGCTCGGCGACATCCCGAAGCATTGGGAGGCGAAGCGGATCAAGTATCTCCTGCGCGAAGTGGATAATCGGTCTACGACCGGATTGGAACCGCTACTCTCAATGCGTATGCATCACGGCCTCGTCGTGTTTTCCGAACACTTCACTCGCCCACCTCAAGCGGCAACGCTGGTTGGATTCAAGATTGTCAGACCACGGCAGTTCGTCGTGAACCGGATGCAGGCAGGCAACGGAGTCATCTTCCCGTCGTGCCTCAGCATCACCGGGCTTGTCAGTCCTGACTACGCGGTCTTCGACCCGATAGCGGATGTAAACGTCGATTACTTGGGAGAGCTTTTCAGGAGTCGGACGCTACGAGTCAAATTTCGCTCCGAATCAAAAGGCCTGGGCACCGGCACGTCGGGATTCATGCGCCTCTACAACGATAGGTTCGGCGCGATCCACATTCCGCTGCCCCCTCGGAAAGAGCAGGATTCCATCCTAAAAGGGGTTGGTGAGCAATCGACAGACCTCAACGCCGCCATCGCCCGCACCGAGCGAGAAATCGCGCTGATGCAGGAATACCGGACGCGCCTGACCGCCGACCTCGTGACGGGCAAGCTGGACGTGCGCGAAGCCGCCGCCCATCTCCCCGCACCGCCCGTGGATGCTGCCGCCGAACCCGCACCCGACGAGCCGCTGGAAGAAACCGAATCAGAGGAGATCGAAGCATGATTCTCGACCTCCACGACCGCGTCAAAGTTGCCTACAAGAAGCTGAAGCAGATGGTTCACTTCGAAAAGCATCCGCTCACCCTGCGACGGCGCATGGCCGAGTTTGAGTGCGAAGCCGATTTCGAGGAGCGACTTCAGGCGGTCACAAAGGTTGCTGAATCCAAAGCGCCTCACGAAACCACTCAGTTCGAAAAGTGGATCGAGGAAATCGGCTTCGATGTGATTCCGAAGAGCGTGGTGGGACCCGCGAAGCCGAAGGAAGGCCAGGGCTCGTTTGTGTCGAATGTCACGAGTGCGCCTGTGCATCGAGTGGAGAAGGTAAACTACATGTTCGACGGTCCGGTCGAGTTACACCTGCTGTCCGTTCTGTGGCTGATGATTGAAGGGCCGGAGTATGATCACACGTTGTCCAGTCACTGCTCAGGCTCCCGCCTGCACCAGTTCGTCGGAAACGACGAAGACCACTCTGCCTACCTCTTCGAAAAATATCACGAACTGTATTCGAAGTGGCGTGACTCCGGTATTCAAAAAGCCCGGGACCTTCTCTCCGAAGACCGGCAGAGTGTCTGTGTGGTCGGCCTTGACGTGCAGGAGTATTACTACCGCATCCAGCTCGACTGGGAAACGCTCCGGACGCAAATCAAGCGCCCTATCTCGAAAGGACCTCTCCAAGCTTTCTTCATGCAGCGCCAGCTACTGGGGGAAAAGCTTTTCAAGTGCATTGAGGAGGTCTGCAAGCGCTACCGCGAGAAGCTAGCTCCATTACTAGCCGTGACGCATCCCGATTTGCCGCACGCGGCAACATGTCTGCCGATTGGTCTTTGTGCGTCTCCTGTGATCGCGAACTGGTATCTCAAGGAATTCGACGACGTTATCCTTGAGAACGTCAGGCCCGCTTACTACGGGCGCTATGTTGACGACATATTCATGGTCGTAACGATGCCCAAGCCGCCGGAAGAGTCGGACCCCATCATGAGCTTCATGGATCGGGTTCTCGTAAACGCAGGGGTTCTCAAATGGGATGAGAATCATGAACGATTCGAACTTCGGTCTAGACCCGGCCTTTTCTTGCAGAAAAGGAAATGCACTTTGCAGTTCTTCGATGCGGAACACTCAACCGCCGGTCTCGAGAAGTTTCAAAAGCAACTCGAAGAGAACGCCAGCGATTTTGCCCTCCTGCCGGTAGATGGCGATGATAGTCCGGTGGCTCAGGTTGCCTACGATCTGTTGTATGACGACTCGGTAAACAAATTCCGCAGCGTGAAGGCGATCGCGGAAAACCGTTGGGAATTGGCGGGCCACCTCGCGAAACAAACCCAGCTACATTTGATGACGGAAGGCTCCGGCGATAGGGATTTGAAGGACGAGCTGTTTCGGTTTTTTAAGGGCCGCAACGCAATTGACTACTGGGACATGTGGGAACGCGTCATCAGCTTCCTTGTGATCGCGGGAGACCAGAAGGGCGCTGAGCGCTTCAGCAAAGCGATGCGCGGCGAGAGCGTGAAGGTAAAATACTCGTCGGCGAATGAGGCGCCGTCGGGTAGTCGATCCGAAGTCTCTATCCGCCTCCGGCAGACTTTGGCAGCCCACCTTGATCTTTGCATGGAGCTCAGCTTGGCGGTGACTAAATCCACAGGCCATGGTGGCGATTCGGCAACTCGACTGTGGAGGAAATCAAATCTCATCAGGCACCACTTGGTAGCCATACCGCTGCTGAACTACACTAGTTACGAAGGAAACCTGGCATCGCCATCGAGCGCCTCGGGCCTAGTGATCGATCACCAGAAGGCGCTTAACACTCCGCGCTTCGTTCATTTTGACGAGTGCCTTGGATTTGTGGATTCCGGCTTTGCCCGGATAAACAAGAAGGATTCGGTAGAAAGGGCCAACGAGGTCTACAAACAGTTTCATGGCTCGGAACTTGAAGATGTAACGAGCGAACTCATCGGCGAGAAAGATTCGCAATGAACCCATTCCTCAGGATTTCGATTGGTGCTCGCACTCCGGATTTACATGGCGGCTTGCGAGTCGGTGTCGGGCACCTAACGGTGGATGAAAAGAATATCGAAGACAGTTTCATGGGCTCGCCGAATGTCTCGCGGCAGCGGAAAAAGGTGCTTTCAGAACTTCTAAACGATGTCGTGAAGCACGGCGTTCGCCACCCAGCGCAACGCGTGGACTTGCTGGTCCTCCCAGAAGTGTCAGTGCCGCACAGGTGGGCCACGTTCATCACGCGGTGGGCAAAAGACCACCAAGTAGGAGTGATTTGCGGGCTCGAACACCGGATTGACGACCGACGTCGCGCTTGGAACGAACTGCTGGCGGCACTGCCCTTTCGAGGGGCGAGAGGGTCCCAAGAATGCGCCCCCATTCGGCGTCTAAAGAAGCACTATTCTCCCGAGGAGGAATTTCAACTGACGAACAATCGTCTCTCGGTTCCGAAATTCAGAGCGAAGAGCCGCTACCAGCTCTTTCAATGGCGGGGAGCAAGTTTTGCGGTCTACAACTGCTACGAGTTGGCAAGCCTGGAGGATCGGTGCCTCTTCAAAGGCATGGTGGATTTCATCGTCTGCTCGGAATTCAACAAGGACGTGAATTACTTCTCCAACATCGTTGAATCTGCTGCACGCGATCTCCACTGCTACGTGATTCAGGTAAACAGCGCTCAGTTCGGAGACTCACGTGTGGTCAGCCCTTCAAAAACTGAGAAGCTGAATCCCCTCCGTATCAAGGGTGGCGATAATCAGACGTTTCTCACGATGCGGCTTCCGCTCCAGCAACTGCGTAGTCACCAACTCAAGCGATATGGTCTTCAGAAAGACTCGAAGGAATATAAACCGACGCCACCAGATTTTGACCCTGCTGAGATCGAAAAGAGGATTCGCCTTGGGCAAAGAACGCTGAATACGCCACCAACCACTCCAAACGAATAAGCCATGGATTCGAATCCCGACCCAACTCTTGAAATGCTGAAATCCCTCAGCAGCCACCTCGCAGCAGGCGTGAATAGCGCTGAACTCGAGGCGAAACGCTCGAAGGAACAACTTGACGCTTTGCTTTATTCAAAGGGTCTAGTGGACGAAAGCCTAAAGATATTTGGCTACAGCAGCGGCTCGCTTTACCGGAGCGCAGCGCAATCAACAATTTTCCCAACAGGTAGCATGGCAATTCCGATGTGTGAGCAGTTCAGGGTGTCGCCGCCGGGTTCTGGGAGAAGCTTCTATAGCGATCAAATCCAATCGACGATTCAATCGGGCGTATCGGCGCTCATAGCTGCTAGTGCGCCCGAAACGCAGGCGGGGCTCGATTCCTTGAAGCAAATGCTCTCCACGCACAACGAGGAGCTTCAAAGTCTTGAGGAGCGACTGTGTTCCCGGTTGGGACCCTATTCTGAGCATCTAGAAACCATACTGCGTGGAGCGTTAGCATCCTATCGTGATGCCGGGAACTCTCTGCGATTCGTTAACGCGGGCACCGCGCTCCGAGAGCTGCTTCGTGAGTTCTTGGGGGAAGTGGCGCCTGATACGGAAGTCAAAAAAGCTCCATGGTTTGTTCCGGCCAAGGACGCCAGCGGTGGCGTGACCCGACGGCATCGAATTGACTACGCGATCTTCAAAAACCTCACGCAGGAGAAGTTCCCCAAGACGTTCTCGGAGCAAGCCGACGAAATAGCGTCTGCGTTATTGAAGGACATCGGAAAACTATCCGCATTAACTCACGTCACCGAAGATGTGCTGGAAAAAAGCTACACGGAAGCAGCACCTCTTTTCGCCGCGGTCATGCAACGGTTCATTCTGTTGGTGTCTGCAATCGAGACCGCAAAGCTTCTCATAGAACAGGACATCGCGGTTGATATCCAATCGCACCTCGACGACATCTTTACGGGCGACTTCTTCGATGAGCTAGATTGCCTCTCGTCTCACACCCGACCGCAAGGAGCCTCGGATGTCGAAGTCGGTGAGCTTACATTCGACGAAGAATGGATCGAGTTCAGCGGAACCGGTTCTGTTGATTGCGATCTCCAATGGGGCTCCGACGGCGATGTAAGCCGAGGCGACGGAGCTGAAAGCTCGGCGTCCTTCCCTTTCAAATTCTCAGGCAGAGCGCCGATTGGCGACCCGTCAAAGATCGAGATCGACCGGGAGAGTATCTCGGTCGACACCAGTTCATTCTACGAAGGCGATGACGAGGAAGAACGGAGCTAACCGGGTTGCGTCCAAACATGAAAACCGACACCAGTGAAAAAGGACTCGAAAGCCTGATCATGCGCCACATGACCGGGTCGGATGGCTTGGCCTCCGGCGTGTCGGGCGTCGTGGCCGAAGCTGCACCCGCCAAAGGCGGCAGCGGCTGGTTCGTGGGAAATGATGCTGCGTATGACCGCGAGTTTGCCGTGGATTCGGAGCAGCTCTTTGCCTTTCTCATCGCCACGCAGCCGGAGGAATGGGCAAAGCTGGGCATCGGGGATTACAAAGATAAGCAAGGGATGGCGCGGCAGAAGTTTCTCGCCCGGCTGCAAGGAGAGATCACGCGGCGCGGGGTGATTGATGTGCTGCGCCATGGCATCAAGCACGGGGCGCTGAGCTTTGACCTGTTCTACGGCAAGCCCTCGGCGGAGAACGCGAAGGCGGTAGAGCGCCATGCCAAAAACCGGTTCAGTATCACGCGGCAATTGCACTTCAGCCGGGAGAATAAGCGCTCGCTGGATTTGTGCGCCTTTATCAACGGGCTGCCGGTGATCACCTTTGAACTGAAAAACAGCCTGACCAAGCAGACGGTCGAAGACGCTATCGAACAATACAAACGCGACCGCGACCCCCGGGAGACGCTCTTTCAGTTTGGCCGCTGCGTCGTCCACTTCGCGGTGGATGACCATGAAGTGGCGATGTGCACTGCCCTCAAAGGCAAGGGCGGCACGGCGAAGGATTCGTGGTTTCTGCCGTTCAATCAGGGCTGGAACGATGGCGCGGGCAATCCCCCGAACCCGGATGGCCTCAAGACGGATTACCTATGGAGGCGCATCCTCACCCCGGCGCGATTGGCGGAGATTCTGGAGAACTACGCGCAAGTCGTGGAGGAGGAGAAACTGAAGACGGGCAAAAAGAAGCAGGTGCAGATTTTCCCCCGCTACCATCAACTCGAAGTGGTGCGGAAGATTCTGGCCGACGTGCAGGAGCACGGGGCGGGTAAGCGCTACCTCATCCAGCACAGCGCGGGCAGCGGGAAGTCGAACTCTATCGCGTGGCTGGCCCACCAGTTGATCAGCCTGTCGAATGACGGAAAGCCGGTCTTTGATTCCGTTATCGTCATCACCGACCGCCGCCTCCTCGACAAACAAATCCGCGAGACGATCAAGGGTTTTGCCCAGGTGGGCAGCGTGATCGGCGCGGTGAAGGAAGGCGCGGGCACTTCCAAAACGGAGCAGCTCACGAAGTATCTCAAGGACGGCAAGAAGCTCATCATCTCCACGGTGCAGACCTTTCCCCATGTGCTCGACAGCATCGGCGATGAACATCGTGGCGGGAAGTTTGCCATTATCATCGACGAGGCGCACTCCAGCCAGAGCGGCAAAACCTCCTCCGCCGTCAGTCAGGTCGTGGCGGACACCGAGGACGAGATCAACGACGCCCTCGACGAGCGCATCAAAAAGAAAAAGCTCGCGAAGAACGCCAGTTACTTTGCCTTCACCGCGACGCCAAAGAACAAAACCTTGGAGATGTTCGGCGTAAAGTATTCGGAAGGCGGCGAGGTGAAGCACCGGCCCTTCCATGGCTACACGATGAAGCAGGCGATCCAGGAAGGTTTCATCCTCGACGTGCTCAAAAACTACACGCCCGTGGCCAGCTACTACCGGCTCGCAAAGACCGTGGAAGGCGACCCCGAGTATGACGTGAAGAAGGCCCGGAAGAAACTGCGCCGCTACGTCGAGAGCCACAGCAAAGCCATTCGCGAGAAGGCGGAGATTATGGCAGATCAGTTCCTCGAACAGGTGATCGGACAGAATAAAATCGGCGGTCAAGCGCGGGCGATGGTCGTGACTGGTAGCATCCAACGAGCGATCGAATATTTTTTCGCGTTCACCGCTTATCTCAAAGAGATCAATAGTCCCTACAAGGCCATCGTCGCCTTCTCCGGCGAGCCGGAATACAAAGGCGACAAGGTCAGTGAATCGAAGCTCAACGGCTTTCCGAGCGGCGAGATTGCTGACCGGATTCAGGAAGACCCGTATCGCTTCCTCATCTGCGCCGAGAAGTTTCAGACCGGCTACGATGAACCGCTGCTGCACACCATGTATGTGGACAAGGCGCTGAGCGGTATCAAAGCCGTGCAAACGCTCTCCCGCCTGAACCGGGCGCACCCGAAGAAGCACGACGTCTTCGTCCTCGATTTCCAAAACGACACCAAGACCATCGAGGAATCCTTCGCCGACTACTACCGCACGACGATCCTCAGCAAGGAGACCGACCCGAACAAGCTCCACACGCTCAAGGGAGAGCTGGACAAGTATCAGGTGTATTCGCCCGACCAGATCAACGCGCTGGTGGAGTTGTATCTGGGCGGAGCCGACCGGGACAAACTCGACCCCATTCTCGACGCCTGCGTGACCGTCTATGTGAACGACCTCGATGAAGACGGACAGGTGGATTTCAAGGGCAAGGCCAAGGCGTTTACCCGCACTTACGACTTCCTTGCCACGATCCTGCCGTATGGCGTGCAAGACTGGGAGAAGCTCTCGATCTTCCTGAACTTCCTCATTTCGAAGCTGCCTGCGCCCATCGAGGAAGACCTCGCCAAAGGAATCCTCGAAGCCATCGACATGGACAGCTACCGCGCGGAGAAGAAGGCAACCATGGCCATCGCTTTGCCCGATGCGGATGCCGAGATCGAGCCGGTGCCGACATCAGGCGGCGGACGCAAGGCGGAGCCAGAATTGGACAAGCTCTCGAACATCGTGAAGCAATTCAACGACCAGTTCGGCGGGCTCTTTGCGGATGCAAAACGAATGGAGGAGCGCATCACTGGCGAGATTCCCCAGAAGGTGGCGGCCGACAAAAAGTATCAAAACGCGAAAAAGAACTCCGACCGCCAGAACGCGAAGATCGAACACGACAAGGCGCTGAAGCGAGTCATCACCGCGCTCTTCAAAGACGACGCCCAGCTCTTCAAACAATTCCAGGATAACGAATCCTTCCGCGGGTGGCTCACGGACACGGTGTTTGGGATGACTTACGAGAACTGAACCTCAGCCATGCCACGCCGTCCTAAGCTAGTTTCGCAATATTTGGAGAGAATCCACCGAGATGCATTCGCGGAGCACCCCGAAATTATCCGTGAGATCGTTCGCGGTCGGAACGGCATCTATGCGCTCTACGACGGAGACGAACTTTATTACGTCGGGCTGGCGAAGGACCTTCGTTGGCGACTCAAACATCACCTGAAGGATCGTCATCAAAATTCGTGGGATCGCTTCAGTGTCTACATCACGATCGGCGACCAACACCTCCGCGAGCTGGAGTCGCTCGCCATCAGGATCACTCTTGCGGCTGGCAACAAGCAGAAGGGCCGATTCGCGGGCGCCGACAATTTGGAACGCACTTTGGAGCGAATCCTGAAGGCCAAACACAAGCGTGAGCGCGACACCTTGTTTGGCCGGCCCATCAATGAAGAAGCTAAGGACGACTCACCCAAACAGCGCACGCGCTCAATTCGTGGGCGTTACAATGGAAAAATCGTCCGCGCCCGATGGCAACGCGACGGCACCGTCCGCTACAAAGGCAAAATCTACTCGTCGCTTTCCGCCGCTGCTTCCAAGGCAACCGGAAGCTCTACCAACGGCCGCTGGTTCTGGCGAGTTGAGCGATCACCAGGCGACTGGGTTCGCGTGAAGAAGGCCTAAGCGACAGTTGAATCAGCCAATGAGTAAGCCGGCACATGCTGGCGCGCCATCCAGCACGAGCGTCACGATCCTTAGTGTCCCCGCTGGCGGTCCCCGCAATAGGCGTGGTCGCTGCGCGACCAGAACAAACGAAGCACCCTAAAGGGAATCCTTCTTCGCTTGTTCTTCTCCGTCGACGGCCCTCCCTCTCGAGGCGCAGGGACACCACGACACACGGCGCTCGCTAGCAAAACAGGGCGGGCGCGAGACGAATTTCAGCATTGAATCGGAGCGAAAGAAGCCTCCCGGCTCCTCTCAGCGCTTTTCGCGCCGATTCACCACGCTAGCAAGGTGCAGCCAGCGGCATCGGCTGGCGCTCGCCCACGAGCTTCGCGTCGGTGCCTCCACACGCGCGTTTCCGCCATCAGCCGCGTTCGCCGACAAACCATCGGCCGGGTGAAGAGCATTGCTGCGGAGCGTAACGGGGCTATGTCAGACGACGAAACCGCTCCTCATTGTCGATAACATCAAAACCATGCGCGCAGCCACGGCCGGCAAAGGCGATCCCTATTGGTATGAATGGACCGTGGGCCTTTTGCAGATTGTCGAGATGCTTGATCCGGATTCGCCGGTAGCATCGGTGTCGCTGCAGCTGACAGGAATCAAGGGATGGGACGACGTCGTGGTGCGCTTCAAGAACGGCACCGTGCAGATGTTCCAAGTGAAGCACTCGCGAGTCGAAGATTCGCTCACGTTCGGCGATCTGGTTGGGAAGGACGAGGAAGGGAAGACCCTGCTCGGAGAACTGGCCAAGGCTTGGCACGAAATCGACGCGCCCACAGGGTCCACCTGTATCCTCTACACCAACCGGACGGCGGGTGAACGTAACAGCACCACCCAGACAGGCATTTCGCGTCCGCCCCTGATCGAGTTCCACGAGTGGCTGAAATCCGAACTGGTTGCCAACCGAACTTGCGCGCAAATCCAACCGCCCGACAAGTGGCGCGAAGCCTGGCAGGAATGGTTAGCCACGCTGGCGACGCTCCCCGCGGACCCGCAGCACGCATTCCTTCAGGCGTTCGATATTCGCGCCAATCAAGCGGACTTGGGGCCATCAGTCGACCAGCTGCGCACGCGACTCGCGACGTTGTTTCAGGTTTCGGAATCGAAAGCGGAGACCTTGCTGCCCGCGCTAGACCAAGCGCTGCGCCGCTGGACTACGACTCACGAAACGGTGACACTCGAGGACCTGCTCAGTGTTTTGGCGCTGGATGACGACTCCGAGAGCGAGCGCCATTCTCCCCCGCCACCCACACCTTTCTTTCCCAGCCGACTGAAGGATCTCGCCGCTCTCGAAAGCATCTTAGCCGCCCCCGGGACGCCCGTAATCTTCCTGTCGGCGCCCCCCGGGGCAGGCAAAACCAGTCTTATCAGCGAACTCGACAACCGTCGCTCCGCCGCCGCCTTCGGCGGCGTGATCGGTCTGCGCTATTATGCCTTTAGGCCAATCTCGCCGGAGACACCTTTGATACCTCCGGACGCGGACCAGCGGGTGCGCGCTGACCGGCTGTGGAATGACCTACTCACCCAATTGCGTCGCGGCCTTCGCGGAAAGCTCGCAGCGTATCAAGTGCCGGTGCGGAATTCGCTCTTGAATTGGGAGCAGGCGCGCGGCCACGTGTTGCGGCTCGCTGACCGACTGGGGCGGGAACTCAGTCGACCCTTCGTAATCGCGATCGACGGGATCGACCATGCCGCTCGCGCCTCTCGTTATAACCAGCCCGCCGCTCGAGAATTTTTCCAGTCCTTACCTAGTCCCGACGCATTGAGGAACATGGCTGTGCGATTACTGGTGGCCGGGCAACCGAGCGAGAACTACTCGGAGTATCCGTCGTGGCTGGCACAAGATTCAAGTGAGGTGACCCCTTTGACCATCGGTCGGCTGGAGGAAGCCGACGTGCTGCTTCTGCTGGAACGAAATCGGCCGCCGTTTATGCCAGCGCAAGCCGCGCCCGCCGCTCGCCTCATCGTCGACACTACTAAGGGAAATACTCTTTCGGTCGTGTTCGCGGTGGCGGAAGCTCAGCAGTGCGCCACTGTGGATGAACTGGCCGTGCGTCTGTCCGACCAGAAGATCGGCGCCCAGCTCGACGACTATTACCGGAATATCTGGCGACACGCGTTGGCGAATGCAGCGCCGGACGGCTCACAGTTGGAGTCGATGCTGGCGGGCGCGCTATGCCTTGCCCAAGAGCGAATCACAGGCACCTTTCTCGCATCTTGCTTTCCTGGTTTAGGTCGGACTGCCGATCAATGGGAGCTAGTGCTCGCGCGCTTAGGGCCGTTGATCATTGCCGAAGGCGGGGGCTACAGGGTGATGCACAATGACGTGCGCACGTTTATGCATGGGCTTCTGGCGGCGAAAGCACCAGCAGAGCGCCGTTTGGTCGCGTCGGGTATGGCCGACCACTACCGAAAGAGTTCGAGCAACCGGGTCGTGGCCCATGCCGTTCTCCACCGACTACTGCGCGACGGCGACCGCGAGATTGAGTGGGCCGATATCTTCAGCGTCGATTTCGTTTTCGAGGCCGCGGCGGTAGGGGCAAATTTCACCACCGTTGCGGAAAGCGCGGAGGCCGCCGCCGTGCAGGCAGTCCGCCGACAGGATTGGAGTAAGCTACAGGAGGTCGCGTGCGCTTTGGAATGTCTTGGCCGCTGGGAAGACAAAATCGAGTCCGGCCGGACGGCACCGGTCCGTCCGCAGCCCACCGCGCCTCTTTTTCTGCTCTCCGAAGTGCGTGTGCTTCCGCGGGAGCAGTGGACAGAGAATGCACTGATCAACGTCCTCAACGACGCCTCGCAGCTGCTGTCTGCCGGCGAACGTGACCGGGCAGCCGGGATGATTAAACGCTGGTTCGACGGATTGAATGTGGCGGAAATCGCAAAAGCGATAATTAGCGAGAACCAATCGGATTGGGCCGCGCAAATCGACTCGCGCGGAGGACATCTCGGCCAAGTCTGCGGTCGAGTCGGCGTCCTTTTGCCTTCGGGCACTCCTGATAATGACGCAGCTCACCACTTCGCCCTTGGCTATGAAAGAGGCTGGATTGGCACTTGCACGATAAATTCCCCAGCCGACGACTTTGATACGTTCCTGCGCGGGCTGGATCTTTACTACATCGGTAGCTGGGAACAGGCCGGCCGACAACTGGTGGAAGCCGCCGCGGACCGTGCGCTAAAGACTCTGCTGACCGAAATAGCCGGGACCTACGGGAAGTTGAGCTTAGATTTCCGGATACTCGCGGCGTTGTGGGCGATGCGCCTCGGATTGGGGGCCGACCCATGGACCAAGGTGCTCGATCAAACAGATTTGATACCAGCAAACGTTGATTCGGGAATGCAGCCGGCACTGAGCTTGGCCCGAGCACTCGGCTGGAGAGACTCCGTCTCTGAGATTGGCACATTGGTCGAGAAGGTTGCGGGACGTTTCGCGATCACCTCGCTTGACCGATCGGGACGCCATACCCGCACCTTGATTGCAGCCGCTACATGCGTCGGGCGTATTGAGGGATTATGCCACAGGAAAGGATTAGACGCGGCGCGAGACTTGGTGCCTGCCGGTCAGCTGCAACGGATACTCGGAGCGCTATGGCATCCTAACCTCTGGAGTGACGTGCACTTCATGCACCGCCCGACGGCCGGCGATCTGTGTTCCCTCTGCGTTGCTACGGTCTATCCGCTGGGAGGGGAGCACCGTGCCGCCCTACTATCCGCAACCGCCGAAGCATCTGGCAAGTTTGTCGTCGACCAACGCCTCTCCTCTTTATGGGACCTGCATCGCCGCGAAGGTAACGTCACGCACCAGCGCATGTGGTTAGAAACTTGGATCGGAAAAAACGGACACGTTTGGGCCGAGCCCAACGACGAGGCCCAGAGCATATACGAAACGCTTGAGCCGCTCGCCGAAAAGTTGGGCGAGACCGCGTTGCTGCGAGCCGCCGCGGCAAGACTGAATTGGATGCAGATCACTTACCGCGGCCACAAAGATTATAGCTTCGGCATGGCCAGCGACTGGTTTGACCAGCTCGCGATGAGAGCTCCGGAAGAGTGGCGCGAAATCGGCGTCCGCCTCTGGAGTTTGAGCGATGCTGCATCGGCCGCCGGTTGCGACAATCGCGCGTCGCCCGAGATCGACGTGACGCTCGGAGCGTGTGCCTTTTCCTGCGGTCCCGACGACGTTTACCGTCTGATTCACGCTACGCAGCCGAACGAGCGAGACACTAGCTGGTTTTATTCCACTCGAAACCGCCTCTTTTCGGGAATGAAAGCATGGCTGCGCAATCGAGAAATTTCGATGACGGACCGTCTGTCCGCTTGGTGCCTGCTTGTCGGATACAGCGAATGGTTCACACGCAATGACGCATCTGACCTCGAAAAGCTCCGCGAGGTGTTGCTCGCGACGGCGGGTCCAACGCGAACCGAATTGGAGAAAGCTCTCCACGAGCTGACGCCGGCAGAGGCAATTCGAGTCGTGCCGGATCCAGATCGAGACAAATCGAATGGCAGGTCCGATGAGCCGCTCGACTTGAGCGAAATCAGGCAAAAGTTTGCGAGTGGCCGCGAGCTGAAACCCAAGGAAGCGACGTTGCTTATGGACGACATCCGGAAAAACAACACCGGCGAGTCGATTGCTACCGTGTTGCGCACCATCGGCACCGGATCAGACTTCGGGAGCGCGTGGTCTTGGTATGATTGGAAGACGAGGTCGTCGCTCCTCCATCTCGGGGCCACCTGTGCCGAATCCGAGCTTTGGGCTCTCGCCGAATCGGCAATAAAATTTGCCGGCACGGGGTCACGGTGGAGCGAAGCCATCGCCCAAAACATGCTCTTCGTCGCGCTGGCCCGCGCGGACGCGTGCGGGCCGAATGAATTGAAAAGCGGGCTAACTCGAATCTTGGACATGCATGAGCGGTGGCTCCGCGGCGGAGAACTGGTGCTGCCATTCAAGGCCGTAACGCTGCCCGCACCACGACCACCAGTCACTTGGAATGAACTCGCAGCGGAAGAACTGATGTTCCTGCTTAATTCCCGCAGCGCGGAGGTAATCAGCGGCGCGCTGCATGGCATTCAGGTGCTGGTCGCGCACGCACCGCGGATAATAGCACGATTCTTCACGCCCATGCCGGCGGACGATTGGGTCCTCAAGTGGCTGCTACTCGCCGCCGAAGTTTGGGCTCGCAGGTATCCTGCCGAGTTCAGTCGCGTTCACGCCTCTGTTACGGCCTGCCTCAGTCACGAAAACCTGAAAATTCGGACTCAAGCTTGGGTAGTTCTAGCAGTATACGCCACGCCGCCGGTGTTTCCGCAAAAAGGCCCAGCGGCTACTCCGAACATCGAGTCGGAATTGCTGCGCCCCGCTCGCGAGCTTTTCCAAACTACGGACCGTCGCTTCGGAGGAATGCGGCTAGTCGATCGTGAGTTAGCCGTGGCAGGCATGATCAAGCGGATCGAAGCAACCACGGGCGCAGAATTGGACGACGTTGTCACGAGAGTTGCGGAGGTCTTCCAGCAGAATTCTCCCGAAACCAAGACTGATCGGCTTGGCCCGCCCTACTTGTGCCGTGATGGGGACATGTATTGCGGCAGCGTCGAAGCTGACGAAGCCTTGGCAAAGGCACTCGAAGGTTTCATGGCCGAGAATCCGTTGCCGCAAACGATGGCCGGGCGTTTCGCGCAGGGCTACCTGAGTGGCGATGATCCTTGGATTCTATGCAGGAGCCCTATGTCAGACCCGACCCTTACAGCATGGCCCGACGAAAAGTTGCTCGGATATAACAAGGAGACCGCGCCCGATGCGGCAGCCATTCGAAACCGAATGTTCGACATGGCGCTAACTCATGCCGTCCGGAACACCGAATGCGTGCTGGCCGCTCATTTCGAGCTGCCATCCTCTCATGAGGACTTGGATTTTTGGCTTTGGTGGGAAGAGGGTCGTGCAGACGAACTCAACCGGCGCTCAAGTCTGCCAACAACGGTCAGCGCGCGCGTATTTCCCTGGCTGATGGGACGGTGGTGGGAGCCAGAGATTGAACGCGGCAAGCGCCCGCTGGTGTTCCGAACTGGTGCTATGCTCAGGCTCGGCCACGCGATGCTCGATCTGTATCCTGCGCGTTTGTGGAAGAATGAACTCAAGTGGGAGCCCGACCCGCTTGACCCGTTGGTATGGAAAAAATCCGGGCAGATCGTCGTCCGATACGAGCGAATGCACGGGCCGCTTCGCTGGGTTCATGGGAATGGCCGACAACGTCAGCCGATTTTGAACCGCTGGATCGTGACTAAGGATGCTTGGGCAGAGGTGCAGCGAATGCTGGGTGTCCTCCGATTGAATGACTCGTTTGAACGCCATGCGATGAAGGAACGCGACTGACAGCACCGGAAGCTGATTGTGCAGACGTCGCGAACTCAGATGCCTAGCACTGGCAGCTTACACTCTCGGGCATCCGCGCGCGGGAAGCCTCATGCCACACGACGAAATGCATCGCTTCATAGAATACGAGCAACCACACGCCACGCGTTGCTTCTACTTGGCGCCAGAATTTGAATTCCCCGTGATTTCCTCGACCATCCCCTCGGGTCTTCGTTTTTAACTCCTGCACAATGTGGAGTTGGAGATCGCGGTCCTTTTTCAGGAGGGTGGCGGAGTGAATATCGACCACGTTGAAGACATCGTGCCGATAGTCATAACTAGGATGGAAGGCGGCGAGCAGGCCCTTCGTGATGCGAATGATTCCGGGAAAAATCTCGTCCGACCGAGTCGTGAACATCGACACCTCCTTAGGTCCGGAATGGGTCTGCACGACGGCGTCACGCATCGTCGAAACAACCGACGTGACGAACTTAGGCTGACGAGCTTTCGCCATCGTTGAACCAATCACCTTTTCGAGCATCACCTTTTTTCCCGCGGCGTTGCAGGAGATTTCGCTGGCCGCCAACATTCGCAGTTTTTCGTCGAAACTACTTTGGGCGTTGTTGCACGCGTAACAGCTTGCCACGCAGATCATGTTGTCTGGCCTAGGCGCATCGAACAGTCCCTGAGGCGGCACGTGATCGCGGGTGCGGTGTTTCGGTAAGAGCGGTCCTTGATGACCGTTCGGAACCTCGATCAATCCGTCTCCGCAAAGATAGCAGCGCGCTGGCATGGCAGTGAAAATTCTCCGGCTTCGTTGAAGGCAGTAGTGATAATGGGTCTAAGGGCGTGAAGAAGACGACTGACCGATGCCTCAACGATGTGCCAGGAGTTCGAGATACGGCTTCTGCCAGTTGGTGCCGTAGACTTCCGCCACGAGCTTGAGGTGCTCCGGCGAGGCGTCGGCTTCGATCTGGTCGAGAAACGCGAGAAATTGGTGGTCTTCATTGGCACGCAATGAGAACAGCCTGGCCGAGCCGCTCAGTTCGCGGCGCAGCTCGCCCTGGTGCGCGAGGTGCGAAATCTCCTTGTCCACGAACATGGCGTCGCAAAACGGCGCGTAGGCAGCGACGACATCGACGTCGTTGAACATCCCGCCACCGGGAAACTTGTCGGGCTTGCGACCGGAGCGGACGTCGCGCGCGAGGGTGGCCCAGAACAGCGCGCTTACCCGAGCGAACGGAACAGTGCGAATCGCGTCGGAGGTAAAGAACTCGCGCACGCGAGCGACGCGACCCGGAAGGTCGGAAATCGTTTCCGCGCACTCCGCCAAGAGGTGCTGAACGAGGCTCACTGACGGCGGCGGATAAAGTTCGGCCAGATTTGCCGGCCGCCCGTCCTTTTGCGCCGCCGCCATCTTCTCGACAAAACGCGACTGCTCAATCAGCGGCGCATCCAGCAAGACGTCGAGCTGTCCCTCGAAGAACCGGTTGAAATCAAAATCCGGAGTGTCCACCCATCGCTGGCAAACCTCATGCACTCGCTGCGTTTGCGCCGCGGTGGTCGCCCGCAATTCCTGAGCCAGGCCGGGCAGCTTGTAGTTCATCTCGACTCGCAGACGATCGAGCCACGAGTCAGGGTTGCCGTGCAGTGCGAAGTCACTGGAAACTTGCGGATTCACCTCCGCACCGGCGTGCCAGCCACGGAAGGCGCAGAGCAACTGCGCATGGAAAATCTGCTGCGGGCGCACGAAGGAGACGCCATGCGAAAGTTGCCGGAAAACTCGGCGGAGCTTTTCATAGCGCGTATCGACGATGGATTCGTGATCCTGCACCGGCGAATCCGGACAGACGATCAGGTGCAGCTTGCTCAGCCGGTCCAGCTTTTCGAAGAGCGTCAGGTAGAACCCGCCCTTGACGCCCTTGGCCTTCGCCGGCGCCGCGGGATCGAGTTCCTTCATCATGTTGCTGATGACGAACTGATCGACGTAGATCCGCTTCTTGCGGATCGGCGGCAGCGGGTAGCGCTTGTCGAACCAGCAATTGACGCAGCGCCGGGTGTATTGGCGCTCGGCGATCATGAGCACGCCAAACTTACCCTCGACGTCGCAGTCGGGGCACTGGATGAAGGGTGGGCTTACGAACTCCTTTACCTTGGGCGTTCGCGTGCGCGGCATCATGGAGATCGAACTCAGAATGCCACGGCGGCCGAGGCTGGCCAGAGGGAATTGCTCGCCGACGATGGCAGTTGCCGCTCCCGCTCGGCGCAGCACTGCGCTCCCCAAAATAACAGTGCAGAACGTGTGGCAATGTGCTGATTCGAGCCATGAATGATGCGGCCGAAAAGGGTGACGCACTGGAGCGCGCAACACGAGCCATAGAGGAAATGGTCATTCGCGCTCAGCCAGGCATTGCTCAGGCACCATTCTCAATGCAACCCCGAGCCCGCCTCAAAAAGGGTGAGCAGGCCTTCGAGATCGATTTGCTGGTGCGCATTAACGAAAACTCGCCTTACGAGACGCAGCATTTCTTCGAGTGCAAAAACTGGAAGGAACCCGTCGACCGAAACGTCGTTACGATCTTCGCAAGGAAAATGACGGCATTGGGAGCGGCACGCGGAACGATCATCGGCAGGAAATTCACCGCCGAAGCGGTGGTTGAAGCAAAGCAAACGCAACACCTCGAACTCGTCACATTCACGGACGATGTTTGGTCGGCATTCGGATCGATCGGAGCGAGTAAATTCTCGCACCATTTCACCCGGTTTCAAACTAACGCGTATCGCGCTGCTGGTTCACCCGAAACGCCACAGCCGAACTTTGTGGCGGCACCATGCGTCTTCGCGGGTAACCCGACCTCATTCACAGACGTCGCACACACGTTAGCGAATCAACACATGGCTGCCAGTGGCGCATTTTCGCACGGCGTGGGACGCCATGTGGGAACACACGCGATCAGATTTGAAATGAAGGCAGGCGAGCTGCTCGTCGGGGATTGGGATATTCGTGTGCTCGACCTCGATTTTGACTACGTCGTCGACGTGCAAGCGATGCGAGTTGTCTCAACCTTTTCAATTGAGAAGCGTGGACGCTTTGCCCGCCTTGAGGCGCCACCTGACGAAGTGACGGGCTCACGCATTGCACTTGAAGTCGTAGGGCCACCTTGAAGGGCTTTATGTTCACTCGAATCACCACGGGACATCCTCACCCTCCTTCAACTCATCGTCAGACGGTGGCTCCTGATCCTCGGTGATGGGCGGCGGGCCAAACGGAGACGGTTCCTTTCCGCCGTGGTAACGTTCATGACAAGAGCGGCAGATCGCCACCAACTCCCAAAGGAATTCGTCGCCGCAATGCTCATACGTCAGATGATGAACTTCGGTTGCCCGCGCAGTCCGGCAGCCTTCGCACACGTGGGCCGCCCGCTGCATCACCAACGCACACTTTTTCCTCCATCGGTCGCCCTCGCGGTAGGCGTCGTAATTAGCCCGCGCCTCGGCGAGCGCCGCGGCATACGCCTTGGTTTCGGCACAGCGCAATTCTTCGCTGAACCCACCCCAGTAGCGCGATGAAATCGTGTCGTCCCATAGGGGAAGAGCGGCAAACGCAGCCTGCGTCAGCGTCTCCCGCTTGATGGCAGTGCCCGTCATTTTCCCACAGCTCATGCACTGCGGCCGAATCATCGCGTTACCGTTACTTGCGATCTTCTTCCGGACCTCCGTCGAAGGATGCGTACACTGATATTTCTTCCGGATCGGTTGATAAATCGCATCCCGATCGATCGTGGGAAACGGCAGGAGCATGGTCTAGAAGCGCAACTGGATCACGCTTTGGCGGCTACCAGAATCGTCGTGAGCGGAGGCAAGGGATCGATCATGGTGCAGAAACCATGGAAGAACTCTCCAGCAAGACTGCGAATGAAAAGATCACCGTGAAGGCGACGCTCAAGGGCGAGCGCTTCACCGAGGCGGATATTGTCACCGAGATCGAATTCCCCTCGCTCGACAGCGGAGTAGTCGGGATCACCTGCGCCTTCGAGGACGACGTTATACCGCTACGACTCGGATTTCAATTCGAGTTGCAGGCGGACGTGGATGATGTCGAAGGCAAGAAGATCGGTGGACTCCGGGCGAAAAAAGTTTTTTGGCGAAAAGGGACAAAAAAACTCGGTCGCGAAATCTGGCGCGGTGAGGCCTTGGACCTAACCTACACGCAGCTCGTCGGTGAAGATCCATCGGAGAAACCTCGCTTCATCACGTCATTTTATCTCACGCCGAGCGATCTTTTACAGCCGTTCCAGAGCACGGTGCAGCACTACCAGCAGGGATTCAAGGTGAGGACCCATCGCGCGGCGAAATTTAAGATCAAAGGCGTGCCCAAAGCACGGTTCGAGTCGCACCTAGTCTACGAGAAGGAGCCTAACCGGAGCTTCTCCGCCCGGCAGCGCTTGGCCGCGGTCTGCGAAAGCAAGAGCGCCGGCGACATCAAGAAGCAGGTGCATGCGCTCGAGATTTTCCTTACTTTGGTGTCGTTCGCCGAACGGCGCCGTATTGCTTGCTACGCCGTCACGCAATACAGCCCGGGAAAAATCGTGAAGCACTACCGGGGGAACATCACGATTCCCGATCCGGCACCGTCCCATGGTCACAACGACACGCTCATCGGGCCCGAGAAGTTCAACACGTTCATGACCGACTGCTACCCCCGGCTGTTGAAGTCGCGCTATGGTGCGTATCTTCGACAGGCGATGCTGAAGCTAAATTCCGACAGCGGCCGGACGTTGGAGAGTGCCTTTATCGCCCAATTCGCCGGGCTAGAGAACCTGCTCAACGCTTACGCGAAGGGTAAGTCCGGGATCCTGCCGGCCCACAAGTGGAAGCCGTTCAATGCGCAACTGCGCGAGTTCATCAAGGGCCATGCCTCCTTCAAAGCGGACAAGACGAAACGTGAGCTGCTCTACAACAAGCTGGGAGAATTAAACCGGCCGGCGCTGAGTGCGGTCCTGAAGGCTTTCGTCACGAAGGAGAAGATAAACCTAGACAGCCTGTGGCCGGTTACCGAACCGCCGGGCGACAGCGTGAGCCTTTACCAGATCCGAAACCAGATCGTGCACGGCCGCATCCTGCCACACAGCGGATATCGGGCGCTGATGGTTGCACAGTTTCACCTGCAGTGGGTGCTTGAACGGTGCCTCCTTGGCGTCCTCACGTGGGACATCGAACAATCCCGCGTTTCGGATCGGTTTCTCCAGATGGTCGGGCCTGTGGCGTGGACGGACGAAAGCAAGTTGTTGAAGACCGCCTTCGCGAGCGCCGAAGGGGAAGCCAATCTCCCAACCCCGCTTTTCAATCCGGACTAGGGCTACACACTGCGACCCAACGCGCTGAGCCGGCCAGCATGCACAGAAATTACGTCAGTGAGCAGTTCGCGAATAACGATATTCGCATCGAGAATCACATCGACCTGATAAATATCCACGCTGGCACCGGGCAGGGAGAATCGGCGCAGCATCGCGGCAAACTTGGGCAGATCGTCTGATCGCACCCTTTGCAGAAACTCCTTGATCGGTGGCGGAAGAGGCTTGGCCGCTGTTTCCATAGGGGAGGTATGCGACGATCATAATGCCACCGCGCTCCGAGTGACACTCATTTCAACGCGCATTTCAAAACAGCACCTGCTCGAAACATGGATGCCAGTTGCAGCAAGAATTGCCGGAGCCCAATCGTGAGTATCCTCTTCCCCTAGTCGACAGACGACTCGGGAAACTGGTGCGGCCTTCGAATCGCCGCGTCGCCCGAACCCGGAATGTTGCCCCATTCGGGGGCTGTTGGATCACGGAGCGGAGCACGCGGCGGCGGCAGAATTGGAATCTTTATCCGGTTTTCCCCACTCGGAGGTTCTCCTTGGAAACGCTTTTCGGCGGCGCTGTAGATCATCTCCCCGATCGGCTTCTTTAATTTCCCCAGCAGCCCATTGCGAGTCTCGCTATACCATTCCTCCAGATACTGGAGCTTATCTCGCGCAATGAAGTCCCAGCGTTGGTCTTCAAACCATTTTCCCTCCTCACCCCTTTTCACCGCGATTGATGGCATTCTGATCCCGACGCCGTCGTAGCTCATCGGTATGCTGGCGCTGTGGATCGAATTATTTCGCTCCGCCGCAAAGTCGACGACCAGATCGACCATCGTCTGATTCTTGAGCGCCTCCCCAATCTGCCTAACCATGTCGCAGATTTGACCGACCATCCCCACGAACTGACTGAAGAGTTCGACATTCCTCGCGAGCGCCGCGGGGGTATTGATCAGCCCCTTCTCGCCGTTCTCTGCGAGGTAATCGAGCCCTACCTTCGTTTGGCGATCGAGAAGGAAAGCGAAAACCGCCATCGAATAGTGTGACTGGTAGAACTTGCGCCAATCACCGGCCAACTCATTAGGAATTTTGATCTCTGGTTTTGGATGCCCGGCGCCGTCGTTTCCGACGAAACGTCGCCACGTCACCTCATAGAATGGGAGATTTTCTATGATCCATGGCCGGTATCCACGTTCAAACAGGTCTCCATCCTCGAGGGTTTTCATCCTTGTGGGCGTATCATCGAAAATGCCGTTACTGTTCGCCTCGAGCAATGCATTACGATCAGCCGGTGCAAAACCCCTTTGTGCGGAAACGGGTATGAAGCCGGCCAGCAATTTGGAATCGATCACGCCGCCGGCCTAAACAAGACCGGTTTGCGGCGCAGGCGCACGCTTGGTGATGAAATCCCCCCAAGTCCGTCGCCTCCGCCCTCGCGCGGAATTGCGATCAACAATGAAAACGTTGAATGCCGGGGACGCGGAGGGATTCCGTGTTTTTGTTGGGAACGATGAATCGCTGGGTGCTCACGGCGCAGCCGGGTGACTAAACTTCCGGGGGCGCATTTCAGGGCGTGCGCCGCGCAGCTCTGAACGGCTTCAGCTTGGCCGAGGCCTTCATCTCCTCCGCCACAAATTTGGCGAAGTCACCGATCTCGCCCTGAACCGAGGCTTTTTCCAGGGCGGCCATGTATTCGCGCCGCCGCTCGAGCCGGATGACAGCCCAATTGTATCCGCTGGAGGCGAGCATGAGGTTCATCAGGAAACGTCCGATGCGACCGTTGCCGTCGGAATAAGGGTGAATGAACACAAAGACAAAATGACCGAGCACCGCGCGGACGGCAGGCGCAGGTTCGCGGTTAAGGGCAGTGAAAAACGCCTCCATCAAGGCGGGGACGGCCTCAATCGCGGGCGGTACGTGCTCCGAGCCGCGGATAAAAACGCGCCGTTCACGATAACCGGCAAGTGCCGACGCGGGCAGGATATTCGCCTGCACCGACGGGCTGAAGAGCGCGCGATACCAGCCTTGCAGGTCGCGATCGACGACCGCACCCGGCGGTCGGCCACGCCAAATGTCGCCCAGACTGGAGAGCACCCCGTTGAACGCTTCGCGGTATCCCTTCGCGGCCATCGCATTGATCTGCGCCTGGTCCTGGGGATTATCGATCGGATCCCAGGCCCCGTCGGCGATGCGCTGAATCAGGTCTGGTGTGACTTGGTAGCCCTCGATGGAGAGCGAATTGTAGGCGTCATGCGTGTAGATTTCATTCACGCGTTTCAGGTAACGGGCGTGGTTGGGCTGGGCCCGGGGCGGCGCCGGGAAATGCGCCAGCACGTCGGGCCGCAACCGCGACCACATCGCCTCGATGCGACCGGCGTAGGGAGACTGCAAAGTTGCCCCGACCGGGAGACGGGGCGGTTCTTCGAATGGATTCTGCGGCTTGAGGGCAATGCCGGCGGCCAGCAGGTCCGCCTCCAAGCGGTTGGCGGAGTCCGCGAGGCCGAGATGCCGCAGCCCACCGACGATGCGGCCGGCAGCGGAGACATTTACGTCGCCAGCGAGCATGGCGCGCGAGAGTTCCTCGACCCTCACCATCCGCAGCGCCAGCTCCGCATTGGTCGCCGACCGGGTGAAATAGCTCGGGGTCGTGCGAATAAGAGCAAGTGCCAGCGGCATGACCTGCACGCCCTGCTTTGATTCGGTCGAGGGCGGGAGGCCCTTGCGGTTGGGATAGAGTAGTATCGAACTTTCGTTCGGCAGCTTCAGGGTGAACACGCCGCCGCGGGCGGTGAGCACGATCAGCTGTTTCGGGGTTTGCGTCCCGGCCGTCCAGAGGTCGAGGGAATGCTCAGGCGAAAGGCAGTAACGCTGACCGTAGCGGGCCTGCAGGTAGGCGGACACGAAGCTCCAGAAATGGAGATGCCAGAAAGTGGTGTCGCCCGGGCTGGCCTGCGGAGTCGTCAGGGCATACCACCCCTTAATGATTTCGACGAGGAACCCGCGCTGCTGCAGGAGGGTGCGCGCCCGCCGCGGCAGTTGCCCGGAACGGAGGATGTGCGAGGGGGCGGCGACCTGCGCGCGGCGCAGGGCCTCCGCCAGGTCCCGTTGGGGGTTTACCGGCATTCCGCCACGGTGGGTTACTTTGGTTTCATGTCAAACGATACTTTGGTATTATGCTGACGCCTGCTTTGGTATCTTGTCCGAATGGAATGCGAGGCGGGGCAGCGATCGGCCTGGCCGCGGTGAGGCGGCCCGCGATCATGCACCGCTATCGGTCACCAGCGGAGCGATCGAGGCTTCGGTGACTCAGCATCAAACGATGCCCCGCTGGGCGCTCAGGTTGCGATGTCGGGAGGGACGCCAGCAAGGCCTTGGAGGGCCTGCCGGCGCAGCAACAGCCGGGTGACCACACTTTCGAGGGTCCGCATGCCGGCGACGCCCAGGTCGAGGTCGTCCGCCGAGACCGTCGTGTCCGCGGCCCGGCGCCAGCGCATTGATCCCCAATGATTCCAAAAGCACGGTCAGTTCGGCCGGCGTTGGATAGGTAAGCACCAATAATTCGGTCGAGAACCGCGCGAGAAGTTCTCGCGGGATATGCCCAGCCCCGCGAATGCGATCGACAATGGCGGCATCGGCGTCGGCTGCGCACAGCACTTGATTGCGGTCGGTGTTGAAGCCGATGCGACGACCGTCGCCATGTTTTTCAAACAGGTGCTGCCACGTCCCTGAGCCTACAATCCAAAGGCCGCTGCGCGCCGACTTTCGGCACGGTGTAACTGAGATACCAGCAGCTGCGGTGCTGCGCGCGTTTTTTTCCGCGGTCAAGGAAGGGGCCGGTGATTTCCATGAGTTTGTCCTATTTCCTATCGGCCAATTTTGGTGCCACTTTGGTGCCAGAAAAAACCGCCAATCGGGCATAATTGAGCTTAATCGTGATCAATCGTGCATCCATCGTAATTCTTTGTTTACGAATGAAAAGGCCCGTTTTCGGGTGAAAACGGGCCTAGGCCAAACTGGCGGGATGGACGGGACTCGAACCCGCGACCTTCTGCGTGACAGGCAGACGCTCTAACCAACTGAGCTACCACCCCTAAAATTGGGAAAGGAGGCGGAACGTAGGTTCGACGGAGGTTGAGTCAAGCGCGGTTTTCCCTTGTCGCTCAATTTCCCTCAAGATACCCGTGCAGGCGTGGTTTGCGGTGGTAGCTCAGCTGGATAGAGCAGCGGTTTTCTAAACCGCCGGTCGGGTGTTCGAGTCACCTCCACCGCGCCACATTTTTGCCCCGGCGCGCGGGGTGGGAACGGGTTTATCCCGCGACGGTCGGGGCCTAAAGCCCCTCCCACTGCCGAAGGCGCTTCAATCCCGGCAAGGCAAGTGGCCGCAAAACAGCCCAGAGGGTCCGTCCAGCAGGCGGAAAATTTTCGCGCGCCTATGGGCGCCTCGGTGGTGTCTCTCGCCCTCCGATCGTTGGGGGTTTTCGCGGCCAAGCTTCGGCCCCCAAACCTTCCCGCAGGAGTTAACGACGAACACGGAGCACGACCGTCCTCTTCGTTCCTCTGTGACCTCCTGGGCCAAAGGATCGCTCGACGACCCGCCGTCGGGGCCTAAAGCCTCTCCCTTACGCGGAGGAAGTTCAGCCTCGCGGTCTGTCGGGCAGCCTCATGGATAGTCGCATGGCCCGCTCCCCCCGCCTGCTCCTGATCTTTGCTGCGCTTGTGTTCGGTCTGGTGCGACTTGGCGCCGCTGCCGCCTCCAAACCTAACATCCTCTTCGTCCTTTCCGACGACCACAGCTACCCGTTCCTAAGCTGCTACGGCGACCCCAACGTCCGCACCCCCACGCTGGACCGGCTCGCGGCCGAGGGCATGAAGTTCCACCGTTTCTTCACCTCCGCGCCGCAGTGCGTGCCGTCCCGCGCCGCCTTCCTCACCGGGCGCTCCGCCGTCGCCGCGCGCATGACGCGTTTCTCCTCTCCCCTGCCCCGCGATGAAATCACCTTTCCCGAGTTGCTCCGGGAAAAAGCCGGCTATTACACCGGCATCTGCGGCCGCACTTATCACCTCGATGGTCCCGGCGGCGCCCGCGCCACCGCCGGCAGCGTCGGGGCCCTGATCGAGAGGAACGGCCTGCGCACGTTCGCCGAACGCGTCGACTATCTGCGCACGGGCTCCGACACCGAGGCGATCGTGCAAATGCGTGAATTCCTCGCGCAGCGCCCCAAGGACAAGCCGTTTTGCCTCTGGCTGAATTTCAGCGACCCGCACCATCCCTGGACGCCGTCCGCCGCCGACCGTCCCGACCCCGCGACCTTAAAGTTACCACCCCACTGGCCCGACCTCCCCGGACTGCGCGCGCAACTCGCCGACTACTGCGGCGAGGTCAACCGTGTCGACCGGAGCATGCAGGCCGTGCTCGACGCGCTCGATGCGACCGGGCTTGCGGGAAACACGCTCGTCATCTTCGCCGGCGACAACGGCGCCGCCCTGCCCCACGGCAAGGGTTCGCTCTACGATCCCGGCTCCCACGTCCCGCTCGTGATCCGCTGGCCGGGCGTCATCCAACCGGGCCGGGAGTCGCGCTCCCTGCTCAGCGGCGAGGATATTGCCCCGACCATACTCGCCGCCGCGGGGCTGACCGCACCCGCGAAAATGAGCGGACACAATTTCGTGGCCCTGCTGAAGGACGAAACGTATTCGCCCCGCCGATATATCTTCGTGGAGCGCGGTCCGCACGGCACCGCGCCCGTGACCCCCACGATCCGCAGCAGCTCGTACGATCTTGCGCGCGCCGTCCGCAGCGACGGCTACAAACTCATCTACAACTGCACGCCGTGGATTCCGTACTCACCCGTCGACTCCGCCGGCGGGGCCGGTTGGCGCGAGATGACCGCCGCCAACGAAGCCGGGCAACTCAGCCCCGGGCTGCGGAACACCTACTTCACGTCGCCCCGTCCCGTCTACGAGCTGTACGACCTGCAGGCCGATCCGTCGGAACTGAACAACCTGAGCGGCACACCCGCCCTGCAAACGACCGAGTTCGAACTTCGCCGGGTCCTCGCCGAACGCATGATCCTCGACTTCGATTACCTGCCGCTGCCCGACATCGGCGACAGCCCGAACACCGGCGCCGCAAAAGGCGGCAAGGCGGGCAAGGGCGGCAAGGGCAAGCAGTAGACCGTAGCGCAACGACGCCCAAAGGTTGAACATACAAGGACGGGGAGGATGGCGGGAGCTCTAATTCAGGCTTTCCGGTCTTCCTGATCTTGCTTCCTGTTCCAATCATTCTTTCCGCGTTCGCGGTGGAGAGGCGCAGAAGGCGCAACAATCCGCGTGCGTCGGCGCGATTCGTGGTTTCGAATCCCACTGTTTTACCCCGCCATGATCCTCCCCCGTTTCCTCACCTGCCTGCTCATCCTCGGCGTAGCCGCTGCATCCGCCGCGCCCGCCACCAAGCCCAATCTGATCGTCATCAATATCGACGACCTCGGCTACTGCGAGATCGGGCCGTTCGGCTCGACCAACCGCACTCCGGCGCTCGACCGCATGGCCGCCGAAGGCCGCAAGCTCACGAGCCACTACGCTGCGCCGGTCTGCTCGCCGTCCCGCGCCGCGCTCCTGACCGGTTCGTATCCGAAACGCGCGCTGCCGATCCCGCACGTGTTGTTCCCCGGCGCCGCCGTCGGACTTAACCCGGATGAACATACCATCGCCGACGTTCTCAAGACCGCCGGCTACGCCACCGCCTGCGTGGGCAAATGGCACCTCGGCGACCAACCTGAGTTCCTGCCGCGGCGGCAGGGTTTCGATGAGTTTTTTGGCCTGCCGTACTCGAACGACATGGGCCCGGTCGAAGACGGCACCAAGAATGATTTCGGCAAACCGCGTCCCGCGACCAAGGCCGTGCCGCAAAAGAATGCCGCCAAAAAGGCGGCCAAGCAGGTCGATCCCGGCGATGAAAGCACCGGGCTGAAGGGCCTGGCCCAAACCCCGCTCGCCCTGATTGAAAATGAAACCGTGATCGGCCGGATTCGCGCCGAGGATCAAGCCGATCTCACCCGCCGCTACACCGAGCGCTCAGTGGCATTCATCCGCGCGAAAAAGGATCAGCCGTTTTTTCTCTACCTCGCGCACTCCGCCGTCCACTTCCCCCGCTACCCCGCGGAGAAATTCCGCGGCCAATCCCCCAACGGCCTCCTCGGCGACTGGGTGCAGGAGGTCGACTGGAGCGTCGGCCAGGTCCTCGACACGTTGCGCGAACTGAAGCTCGACCGGAACACACTCGTGCTCTTCGTCTCCGACAACGGCGGCCCCGTCTTCCAAGGCGCCAACAACCACCCGCTCCGCGGCGCCAAGGGCACGACCCTCGAAGGGGGCATCCGCGTCCCCGGCCTCGCGTGGTGGCCCGGACAGATCCCCGCCGGCACCCACACCGACGCCATCACCACCATGATGGACATTTTACCCACGCTCGCGCGCCTGGGTGGCGCGACGCTCGACGCCAAGCGTAAGATCGACGGCGTCGACCTCTGGCCTGTGCTCACGGGCAATCCCGCGCAACCACCGCGCGATTCATTCCTCTATCACCGCGGCTTCGAACTCGAAGCAGTTCGCTCCGGCCCGTGGAAATTGCACCTCGCGAAACGTGAGCTCTATCATCTCGGGACGGATATCGGCGAGGCCAAGGACGTCGCCGCGCAGAACCCCGACGTGGTCAAACGCCTGCTTGCTCTGGCCGAGGCCAGCAATGCGGACCTCGGCGTGACCGGTATCGGGCCCGGTTGCCGTCCACTCGGGCGCGTCGCCGATCCGAAGCCCATCATTGCCCTCGACGGCACCGTCCGCGCCGACATGGCCGGCGCCCAGAAGCGGTTTCCGTAACGAGTCGATTCCAAGCGGGGCCCGATGTCCGCCATCGGGCTGACGCGGTCGTTCGATCCTGACCAAAACCCGATGAGGGCATCGGGTTCCGGCATTCGGGCGCTGCGGCGGCGTTGGATCGGTCAGCGTCAGGTCGGCAGAACGCCGCACTGCGCCCAAACTGCGCGCCACAAGGCGGCTTCCCCCGGCAGGCCGTGCACCTGCAACGCGGCGTCGATCTCGTCGAGCGTCGGCTCGACGACTTGATGCCGCGGGTCCGCCGGAAACTCCGGCCGAACCTGACGCGTCAACGCCCAGCATGCCCACGCCCGCCAGCGGCGCTGGTCGCGGCGCGGTTCATTCATGCGGTCGGCATAGTGCTGAAAATGCACCCGCGGGTTGCCCAGAAAAACGTCCGGCGGCGTCTGCGCGATCAGCCAGGCCATCGCCGCGTAAGGGAGTGGATGCCGCTCCAGTTCGGGCTCCGACCCGTTCAACGCGGACCCGAACGCCCGGTCGAGACAGAGAAGCGAGCGGGCGGCCAAGCCCTGCCGCCACAGCGCGTGGCCGTACTCCAAACACGCAAAATAAAATGCGCCCCCGCGATCGGTCTCACGGAACGCGTGCAGGGCCCGCCAATCCAAGCCGGGACGCGGCTCGGGCAAATGCGGGCAAGGCGGCAGCACAATCGGCGACGCCTCTTGACTCACGTTACCAACCTCCGCCAGCCACGGTTGCGCCCCGGATTCAACATCCCGCGGTGGTGGCGGGGAGCCGGAGCGGCGTCAACCGTCCGCCGCGGCGCACGACGAGTTTCGCTTGGCGGAGCGGCCGGTTTATACGACAACGACGCCTCTGAACGCCCCGCCGCCCAACGTTTCGCCCGCCCCCCCTCCTTCGGCGGAGACGCACGTGCACGAAATTTCCGGGTGGCGCCGCGCACTCTTGTGGCCGTTCGGGCTGCTGCTCCGCCTCTGGGGTCGGTCGTTGCGTTTCGAAACGTCGCCGGACGACCTGCGCGCCTACGCCAAGCGCGACGTGCCCGTCACTATGATCCTCTGGCACAACCGGCTCTTCCTCGCCGCGGAAATCGTCCGCCGGTACCGCGGTGGTCGGCCGGCCTACGCGCTCGTGAGCGCCAGCCAGGATGGCGCTTGGCTCACCGCGTTTTTCTCCCTCGCCGGTCTCGGCACGGTCCGGGGTTCCAGCAGCCGCCTTGGCCGCGAGGCCGCCAGCGCCTTGGTGGAAACCCTGCGCGCGGGCCATGACATTGGTGTCACCCCGGACGGTCCCCGCGGTCCCTGCTACGATTTCAAACCGGGCGGGGTGATCGTCGCGCGTCGGACCCAAGCGCCAATTCTCCTGATTGGCGGAGAGTTTGAGTCCGCCTGGCAGCTCAAGAGCTGGGATCGCTTCTATCTGCCCAAGCCGTTTTCGCGCGTCCGCATGCGCTGCGAAGTGGTCATGCCGGAGCAACTCGCCGATCGCGACGCCGCGCTGACGTTGCTGCGGGAGCGGCTGGTGGCGTTGAATCCGGATCGCCAAGAAACGACGAGGGCGGCGTAGCCGGACCTGAACTCCACAGCGCAAGCACGGCCGGCGCGATGAAGCGCAAGCGGCCGGCCGATGGAGGCCCGGCCGTTGGCCGGGTGGAGGCAGTCCGAATCGGTGGGGCCCGCCCACCGGGCGGGCCTCCATCGTTCAACTCAGAACGCGGGAGTAATCGTATCCGCAACCCCGCTCGCAGCGGTATAGTCCGGGCCGGTACTCCAAGTCAGGTCGTTCACGAGAAACTTGAACACGTAACCGCGGGCCGACTCGGGCAGCGCGACCCGCCAGAGATGCGCTTCGACGCAGTCCATCAGCCGACCGGTGTCCCAACTGAGGCCGGCGCCTTCGCCGCGGATGTAAAGTGCATTGCCGAAACCGACATCCACCTTGGCGCTGATCACCGTCTGAACGGTCTTGCTGGCCTGCGGCTTGGGCACGGGCTTTGGCGCGACGACCGGCTCCAAAACGGGTGCCAGGGCAGGCTTGGCCGCGGGCTTGGCCACAACCTTGGCCTTGGCGCGGGGCGCCGGCGCGGGCTTACGCGCGGCGGACTTCGTCGCTGGGGCGGGCGACTTGCTGGACTTAGACGAAGTTTTTTTGGATGTGCTCATGGATGGATGGACGGAACCACGGGAATTCCCGCGCTCCGGCGAGACCGTAGCAAATAGGAGGCCAATGCACCAGCTGAGTGTTGGCCGCGTCACGACATCGTCACCTTCACCGGTAAAACGCGAAAGTGCAGGCAGATAGACTGCGATGACCCGGCCGCGGGCACAAAAAACCGCTGACGCGTCCGCTCAAGCAGTACGACCCGCGCGGTTTGCCACCTCTCGATCGAAGCCTTCATCGGTGAGGCTAAAATCGCCCGAGGGCCTATGAGCCGGGGTAAAGTTGCGTCGGCGCGGACGATTTTTTTGCCTCCCTGGGGCACTCGGATTGGTCGCTTGCGGTTGGCTTGATCGCCTGAGGCAAGAGGCGGCGCTGCTCCACCAGGGACGAATCGCGCCCTTATCAGTTGCTCCAACCGGTGCAGTTGACCTCCGCGGACGTGGACGGAATCCCGCGGCTGGCGGCGGATGCCCTGAGCTTAATGGCCGAGGACGTGGTGCTGCAGACCTCTGGTATCCAGTTCATTTATACCAAGGCCGGCCAGGCCAAACTCGAGATGATGGCCGAGGCCACCGAGGATGCCCGCAAAAGGGCGGAGGAGATCGCCCGCCAAGGGGGCCGCCAGGTGCGCGAGTTGCGCTCGGCCAAGGTGGGGGTGGTACAGATCAATCCGCAGCACTCCACCGCCACGAGCTGGGAGGGGAACAACGACCAATCCTCCCTCGAGAAGACCATGACCGCCACGATTTCGGCGGAGTTTCCCCTGAAATAAGCGAAGGCGCCGCGCCTAAGGAACGTCTCGTTGGCAATGACGCGGACCGCTTGGCGCCCGGAGCGACCAAGCGGCTGGGTGAACCTCCGCTGCACCGCCCGTGATCACCGCCCTTCGATCTTCATCGACCGCGAGCGCACGTGTGTCCGCGGCCCACGCCCACCTCGGTTGGCCGGCGCACCCGTTTCAGTTCGTCCCAGCGCGAAAAAGTCCGGACTCGCCGATCCCGTTTCGGCCGGCCCCGATCGCCCCCTTCGGGCAAAAAAAGATGCCTCCCACCCCTGGGAGGCATCAAGACCTAACACCAAGCAAACCTATTGAACTACGCGGCGAAAGACGCCCAAAACCGCGGAACGTTCAAAAGGGCCCAAAGTTTTTTCGATTAGTCCAAAATTGCCGAGATTCGCAGGAAATCTGTTTCCTCCCGACACCTCCGGGCGTCATTCTGTGCGCACCCTCCTCCCCTCAATGAACCTCCTCCCCGCCGGTCTCCGCCATCTCCTACCCTCGCTCACCTTCGCCGCCTCGCTCGCCGTCGTCCCCGGCCTGCACGCCGCCGACGGCTGGATTAATTTGTTCAACGGCAAAAACCTCGACGGCTGGGAGCAGCACAGCGGCGTCGCCAAATATCGCGTCGAGGACAACTGCATCGTCGGCACCACGGTCGCCAAAACCGGCAACTCGTTTCTCTGCACCACCCAAACCTACGGCGACTTCATCCTCGAATTCGAGTTCCAGGTCGCACCCGACATGAATTCGGGCGTCCAATTCCGCAGCGAGTACTACACCAAGGAAACCGAGGCCGCGGTGAACGGCAAAAAGAAGAAATTTCCCGCCGACCGCGTCTTCGGCTACCAGTACGAAATCGACCCCTCGCCGCGGGCCTACACCGCGGGCGTCTACGATGAGGCCCGCCGCGGTTGGCTGGCCGAACTCAAGGGCAACGAGGCTGCCCAAAAGGCGTTCAAAGCGGGCGGCTGGAACCTCGCGCGGATCGAGTGTCAGGGCGACCACATCCAAACGTGGATCAACGGCGTCAAAGCCGCCGACCTCAAGGATGCCATGACCCTCAAGGGCATCATCGCGCTGCAAGTCCACGGCATCGGCGACGGCATCAAGAAGAAACCCGGCGAGGAAATCCGCTGGCGCAACATCCGCTTGAAGCCGCTTTGAGCGGCCATCAGCGCCCGGCGGTCAGGCGTCGGAGGACCGCGATTCACACTCGGTGATTGGGGTTGGAGTCGGAGATTTTGCGTTTGGCGTTTGCGGTCGCTCACCGCTCAACCCTCAACTCTCGACCGCCTACCCACCCCGTATGAAACCCCTGCTTTGCACCTTTGCCGCGGCGCTGCTCGCCCTCGGCCTGCCGTCCCGCCCGCTCGCCGCCGCCCCGGCCGCCAAGCCGAATATCATCGTGATTCTCGTCGATGACATGGGCTTCTCCGACCTCGGCTGCTACGGCAGCGAGATTCCCACCCCGAACCTCGACCGGCTCGCCGCGGGCGGTTTGCGCTTCACCCAGTTCTACAACACCGGGCGCTGCTGCCCGACGCGCGCGAGCCTGTTGACCGGCCTCTACTCGCACCAGACCGGCATCGGCCACATGGTCAACGACCAAGGCGCGGCGTTCCCCGGGTACCGCGGCCAGCTCAACGATACCTGCGTGACGATGGCCGAGGTTCTCCGCCCCGCCGGCTACTTCACGGCCATGACCGGTAAATGGCACGTCGGACAGGAACACGGGGTCGTTCCGTGGCAGCGCGGTTTCGACCGCAGCCTCAACGCGGCCGCCGGCGGGTTTTATCAAGCCGGCTCCCCGCGCGCGAAACTCTTCCTCAACGGCGAGGAACTGGCCAACGACGACCCGCGCCTCCCGCAGGCCTGGTACACCACCGACCTTTGGACGGACTACGGACTGAAGTTCATCGATGAAGCGCAGGCGGCGAAGAAACCCTTCTTCCTCTACCTCGCCCACAACGCCCCGCATTTTCCGTTGCAGGCCCCGGCCGCCGACATCGCCCGGTTCCGCGGCAAGTACAAGCAGGGCTGGGACACCCTGCGCGCCGGGCGCCACGCCCGCCAGAAACAGTCCGGCCTCCTCGATTCCAGCTGGCCGCTGGCCCCGCGCGCCGACGTCGTGAAAGCGTGGGACGCCCTCACCCCCGCCGAGCAGGACCGGTTCGACCACCTCATGGCCGTCTACGCCGCGTGCGTCTTTCGCATGGATCAAGCGGTCGGCCGGCTGGTCGACGGTCTCCGGCAGCGCGGCGCGCTCGACAACACCCTGATCCTTTTCATGAGCGACAACGGCGGCAACGCCGAGAGCGGTCCCAACGGCCGCACCGAAGGCGATCCGACGGAAGCGACCTCGCAGTGGTACTGCGGCGAGTCCTGGGCCGCCCTGCAAAACACCCCCTTCCGTCGCTACAAACACTACAACCATGAAGGTGGCATCGCCACGCCGCTGATCGCCCACTGGCCGACCGGTATCGCCGCCCGTGGCGAGTTTCGCCGGCAACCCGGGCACCTCGTCGACATCATGGCCACCGTGACGGACGTCGGCGGCGCCACGTACCCGACCACCTTCAACGGTCGCTCCATCCAGCCCATGGAGGGCCGCAGTCTGGTGCCCGCCTTCGGCGACCAGGCGATTCGTCGCGACGCGCTCTTCTGGGAACACGAAGGCAACGCCGCCGTCCGCGTCGGCGATTGGAAACTCGTACGCCAAGGCCGCACCGGCGCCTGGGAGCTCTACCACTTAAAGGCGGACCGCACCGAGTTAAACAACCTCGCCACCCAGGAATCAGCCAAGGCGCGCGAACTCGCCGCGATCTGGGACGCCTGGGCCCAACGTGCGCACGTCGTGCCGTATCCGGCAAATGACGGCAAGAAGGCCGGCAAAAAAGCCAAGGCCGCGGCCCAGCCGAACGAATGAGGAGCGGGCACCGGACTTCATCCGCCCTCCCCGGATCGGAGCGGTGCTCCGTCGGAACCGTGTCCCCAAGCCGACCCGCTTGAGGTGAAAGCGAAAACAGGACACCGGCGCGCACGGGCCACGTTGTGCGGCGCCCCCAACGCCCGTGACGCCTCGGAACCCGGCCAACGCAGGTAACTCCCGCCGCCCTCATTGCACTCGCCAAAAATCCACTCCAACCTCCTGTCTCCCTTCGCCAACCCTTGCTGATGTCGCGTCTCTCGTTCCGGCTCAAACTTCTGCTGACCATGCTCCTCGTGGTCGCAGGCGGGGGCGTAGCGACCTTGCTCGTAACCCAGCAGCGGGTGCAGGAGACCTTCGAGCACCTCTACCAGCAGCAGTTCCGACGGCAGTTGGCGTACTTCAGCGAACTGCAGGAAGCCCGCCTCGAGGCCACCCAAGCGCAATGCCTCAAGCTCACCCAGTCCGAGGCGATCGTCACCGCGTTCAGCCAACCCGAGCCCGACGCCGCCAAGCTCTACGCGCTGGCTAGCCAGGAGTTCAACGACACCGGTGGACCGCGCCGGTCCGGCCAGCGGGGCCCCGCGGCGATTGCCCCGCGCCGCGACGGCGTGGCCTTCTACCGCTTCGTCACGCCCGACGGCAAAGCCGTGCTGCCCCCGGAGCCGCCCAACACCCGCCGCTACACCCCCACGTTCCGATCCCGCCTCAACAATCAGGCGACCTTTCTCGCGTCGGCGATCGCCGCCCCCGCCGTGCAACAAATCGCCTACATGTCGATGGAGGCCGAGACCGACGAGTTCGGCACCAACCCGCCCGGACCGCTACGCCCCCGCGCCGTGACCAAGGGGCCGCCCCCGCCCGAGGAGCCGCGCCGCGGCTTCCAGGAGGTGTTGCTGACCGAGGTGTTGTCCGCGGACAAGACGAAGACGCTCGGGGCCTTCCTGCTCGGCCTGCCGATGCCCGATCTGCTGCCGGCGCCCGCCCCGGCCGAAAAAAACACCCCCGGCCAGCCGGCGGGCATCCGCGCCGGCATGCTGTATCGGGGCCGGCTGTACGCCAATCCCGCGATCATCTCCGACCATGCCGGCTCCGAGTTGGTCGAGGCGCTAAAGCTCGAGCTCGGCCCGACCGCCCGCAGCGAGGGCGAATTCAACCTCACCATCGAGGACACTCCCCACCGCGTTTTCTTCCACCTGATGAACCCGGGCTCGTTCTTCCCGCCCGCTTATCAGGTGTGCCTTTTCTCCATGGCCGAGGCCGCACAGGAAAAATACTCCATCCGCTGGAAGATCGCCGCGTCGTCGTTCGCCGTGCTGCTGGGCGCGACGCTGTTCGGGCTCGCGCTGACCCACCAGATTTCCGCCCCGCTGAAGCGCCTCACCGAGGGCACCCACGCCGTCGCCCAAGGCAACCTCGACTTCCGGCTGCCCGTCCGCAGCAAGGACGACCTCGGCCGCCTCACCCTCGCCTTCAACGAAATGGCCGAAGGCCTCGCCCTGAAGGAAAAGTACCGGACGATCCTGAACATCGTGGCCGACGAGAAAATCGCCCACCAGCTGATCCACGGGAATATTTCGCTCGGCGGCGAACTGCGGGAAATCTCCGTCCTCTTCTGCGATATCCGCAATTTCACGGCCCACACGCAGAACATGCCGCCCGAGGCGGTGATCGAGATGCTGAACGAGCACATGACGCGTCTCACCGGCGTGGTGAAGGCGCACAACGGCGTGCTCGACAAGTTCGTCGGCGACCTGCTCATGGCGGTGTTCGGCGCGCCCCTGCATCACGAAAACGATGCGGAGAACGCCGCGCGGTGCGCCCTCGCCCTGACCTCCGCCCGCACCGAGCTCAACCTCACCTCGCAACACCAACTCGCGATCGGCGTCGGCATTGCGACCGGCACCGTGGTCGCGGGCTGCATGGGTTCCCAGGACCGGATGAACTACACCGTGCTCGGTGAACGCGTAAACCTCGCGTCCCGGCTGTGCGACAGCGCCCGCGCCGGCGAGGTGCTGATCGACGAGGCCACCCGCGCCAAGCTCGGTGCCCGCGCCCGCTGCCACCCCAAGGGCGAAGTCCAACTCAAGGGCTTCGACGCCCCCCTTCAGGTGTTCCGCCTCGAAGCGGTGGATCCAGTCCCGCCCCCGGTCTGAACACTCCCCGGGCCCGCAGTTCAACCCCACCCACCTTCCATGACCCCCGCAATGTCCCGGATGATCCGCCGCACTCACCTGTATCTGGCGCTGTTTGTGACTCCGTGGATGATCATCTACGCGCTCAGCGGCCTCTTCCTGAACCATGGGGAAACCATCCGCGGCTGGCTCGGCGGAAGCTTCCCCGACTTTGAGAAAATCGAGGAGCGGCCGTACACCGCGGCGTTCTCCGCCGAGGCCAGCCCGCGCCAAATCGCGGCGCAGGTGCTGGCGGACCTCGGGCTCGAGGGCTCGTTCGGGGTGCCGGCCAACGCCAACGCCGCGCGGCTCGTGATCAACCGCAACGGCGCCTTCACCGTTCACCGTATCACCTATTTCCGCACCGAGAACCGTCTGCTGATCGAGCGTCAGCGGCTCGCCGCTCCGATCGTGGTGAATCGCGCCCACTTCCGCCACGGCTACGAACAGCCGTACCTCGCCGCCAAACTCTGGGGCGCCGCCGTCGACCTCGCGATCGTCGGGATGCTCTGCTGGGTCTTATCCGGCGTGCTGATGTGGTGGGAAATCAAGCCGGCCCGGATCGCCGGCGCCGGCTGCGCCCTGACGGGCGTCGGCCTCTTCGTCGTGTTGCTCGCCACCCTTTGAACGGAGACGCCCCCATGAAAAACGGAAACCTGCTCTTCCGCCGCGCGCACCTCTACCTCGGCCTGCTCCTGATCCCGTGGATGCTCGTCTACGCGCTTTCCGCGTTCGTCTTCAACCACGCCGAACACTTCCGCACCTACCGCGCCGCCGACCCGCAGTGGCTGCCGCTCTGGGAAAAGGATTACGCGCTCGCCGCGGACGCCGGCAGCGACTCCGCCGCCCTGCGCGAGACCGGCCGGCGGATCTTGGCCGACCACGGCCTCGGCGGCGCCTTCGGCATCCGCCGGCAGGGTGAGCAGCTGAACCTCAACGTGCCCGATTTCTGGCATCCCAAGCGGCTCACCTACCACCTCGCCACGAAGAAACTCCGCGCCGAGGAAAAACGTTTCGCCTGGATCGACGTCCTCATCCGCCTCCACGAACGCACCGGCTACGGCCAAGGCGGGTTCCTCAACAACGTCTGGGCCTTCGTCGTCGACGCGTTCTGCATCGCCTCGCTCATCTGGGTCACAACCGGCCTCTACCTCTGGTGGAAACTCACCGCCACGCGGCGCTGGGGCTGGCTCGCGATCGGCGGCGGCTTCGGCAGCATCCTGATTCTGTTGGGCACACTCTGAGTGAGCCTCATGGCGTTGCGGGTTGAGCAGTGAGGATTGAAAGATCCGGATCCTCCGCCGAACTCAAGCCGTTGCGCGGGGGTGGCTGAGCGTTGAGCGCCAAACCATAGGGTGGCTTCGCGTTGGCCGGTCCGCGCCGCCGGGGTCTCCACCTGGGATTGGTCGCTCAACCCTCAACGCTCAGCTTGCAACGGCACGGTCCCAACCGGACGCCGGGGGATTCGTTCTGGAGTCCCGCCGACCACTGCCCGCATGATGCGGAACCCGCCACCCCGTCCCGCGCCCCCCCAGCCATGACTGATCTCCGCGCCCCGCGCCCGCCGTTCGCTCTCCTCCGACTCTGCTTGCTCGGGCTGTGCGCCCTCGCCCCGCTGCTCGGCGCGCTCCGCCCCAAGCCCAATCTCGTCTACATCCTCGCGGACGACCTCGGGTACGGCGATGTGCAGGCGCTCAATCCCGCGCGGGGAAAAATCAAGACCCCGCACCTCGACCGCCTCGCGGCGCAGGGCATGACGTTCACCGATGCGCACAGCGGCTCCTCGGTCTGCACCCCCACCCGCTATGGGCTGCTCACCGGCCGTTACGCGTGGCGCAGCCGCCTGCAAAGAGGCGTGCTCGACGGCACCGATGACCCGCCGCTGATCGCCGACCACCGGCTGACGGTGCCCGCCCTGCTCCGGCAGCACGGTTACACCACTGCGGCAATCGGCAAGTGGCACCTCGGCTTTCTGTCCGAGCGCCCCGTCGGGGCGGCGGCACCCGGCGCCAAGAAAGGCAAAATGGGCGAAAACGGCCTGCCCGTCGGCGCCCGCATCCTCGGCGGCCCCGTCACCCGCGGTTTCGATTATTTCTGGGGTTGCTCCAACGCCCGCACGATGTCCGGCCTGATCGAAAACGATCGCGTGATCGAAAATCTCCCGCCGCAGCAGATGCTCCCGCGCCTCGAGCGCCAGGCGGTCAACTATGTCGCCAGCCACGCCGCCGCGGCCAAAGCCGGCCACCCGTTCTTCCTCTACGTGCCGCTCACTTCGCCGCACACGCCGATTCTCCCCACGCCCGAATGGCAGGGGCAAAGCGGACTGGGCGCCTACGGGGATTTCGTCATGCAGACCGACGCCGTCGTGGGAAACATTCTTGCCGCGCTCGACCAACACGGCCTCGCCGAAAACACCCTCGTGATCTTCACGGCCGACAACGGTTGCTCGCCCCAGGCCGGCACGCCGGAACTCGAACGGCAGGGACACTTCGCCAGCGCCGGGCTCCGCGGCTATAAATCCGACATCTGGGACGGCGGGCACCGGGTGCCGTTCTTCGCGCGCTGGCCGGGCCAGATCCAGAGCGGATCCCGCAACGCGCAGCTGATTTGCCATGTCGATCTAATGGCCACCTGCGCCGACCTGCTCGGCGCCACCCTCGCGGCCAACGCCGGCGAGGACAGCGTCAGCCTGCTGCCGGCCCTGCTGGGGACCGACCGCGCGGCACGCCATGAAGCGGTCGTCCACCACTCGATCCACGGTCTATTCTCGATTCGCCAGGGCCCGTGGAAACTCGAACTCTGCCCCGGCTCGGGCGGCTGGGGCGCGCCCGGCGACGCGGCCGCCCGCCAGGCCGGTCTCCCCGAGGTGCAACTCTACGACCTCAGCCGCGACCTCGCTGAAACCAAGAATCTCGCCGCGGAAAATCCCGCCGTCGTCGCCCGTCTCACCGCGCTCCTCAAGCGTTACATCGCGGACGGCCGCAGCACCCCCGGTCCGCGCCAACCCAACGACGTCGCCATCGTCCTGCTAAAGACCAAGGAATCCGCCACCCCGCCATGAAACGCCTGCTCTCCTACGCGCTGCTCCTCGGCAGCCTGACGACCGCGTCCGCCCCCGCCGCGCCTGCCCCGCGGCCCAATGTCCTCTTCATCTTCGCCGACGACCAACGCGCCGACACCATCGCCGCACTCGGCAACCGGCACATCCAGACGCCGAACCTCGACCGGCTGGTGCGGCGCGGTGTGTCCTTCAGCCGCGCGTATATGCAGGGCGGCATGAACGCCGCGACCTGCGTGCCTTCGCGCGCCATGCTGCTCTCCGGGCGCTCGCTGTTTCACATCGACGAGAAACTCACGCGCGACGAGACCTGGCCCGCCGCCTTCGGCCGCGCCGGCTACACCACGTTCATCAGCGGCAAGTGGCACAACACCCCCGCGGCGGTCCCGCTCAGTTTTCAACGCGCCCGCCAGCTGTTCACCGGCGGCATGACCAATCCGATGCACGCCCCGCTCGGCAACCTCGAGAACGGGCAGATGGGACCGACCGCCGTCAGCCCCCAGCATGCGTGCGAAACCTTCGCCGACGAAACGATCGCGTTTCTGCGGGAGCCGCACCCCACGCCATTCTTTGCCTACCTCGCCTTCGACGGACCGCACGATCCCCACATCGTGCCCGACGACTATCCCGTGCGCTACGACCCGGAGCAGATTCCGCTCCCCGCCAATTTTCTCCCGCAGCACCCCTTCGACAACGGCGAGATGACCATCCGCGACGAACAACTGCTGCCTTGGCCGCGCACCTCGGCCGACATCCGCAGAATGCTCGCCGACTACTACCGCTACGTTTCCTACCTTGATCTGCTGATCGGCCGCGTGCTCGACACGCTCGACGCTTCGCCGGCCGCGAACAACACCTTCGTCGTCTTCTCCGCCGACTCCGGGGTCGCCCGCGGCAGCCACGGCCTGATCGGCAAGCAAAACCTGTACGAACACTCGCTGCGCGTCCCCCTTCTCGTCGCCGGTCCCGGCCTCCCCGCGAATCAGAACACGGCCGCGCTGTGCTACCTCTTCGATGTGCTCCCCACGCTGGGCGGGCTCTGCGGAGTCCCGGGTCCGAAGACCAGCGAAGGCCGCGACCTCGGACCGACGCTGCGTGATCCGACCCAGCCCGCCCGGACCTCGCTGCTGTTCGCGTATCAGAAAGTCCAACGCGCCCTCCGCGACGAACGCTACAAACTCATCCGCTACCCGCAGGTGAACCGAACCCAGCTCTTCGATCTGACCACCGACCCCGACGAGCGCACCGACCTGTCGGCCCGGCCCGAGCAGGCGGCCCGCGTCGCCACCCTGACCGCCGCGCTCGCAGCCGAGATGAAGCGTCTCGACGACCCGGCGGAACTCACCATCGCATCACCCCGGCCCGCCCCGTGGTCGCCGCCCGCGGCCAAGTCCGCCACCCCGAAAACACGATAACCTTCCACCGCCGCTCGGCCCCCGGCCGCTCAATCCCCATGCACGTTCGTTTCCTCCTCCTCGCCGCCCTGCTTGGTTCCGCCGCGGTCGCCGCGCCCGCCCGCCCGCCGAACATCCTCCATCTCCACGCCGACGACCACCGCGCCGATGGCCTGCACGCGCTCGGCACCCCGCTGCTGCAGACACCCCACCTCGACACGCTGGTTGCCCGGGGCACCACGTTCACCCGCTGCTACACGCAGGGCTCGATGGTCGGCGCGGTTTGCCTGCCGAGCCGCACCATGCTGCTCACCGGCAAATCCTGGCTGCGCATTCCCAATGGCCGTGACGCCCACGTCGACGCCTCGCAGTCGCTGCCGAAGGTGCTCAGCCGCGCCGGCTACACCACGTTTCACGTCGGCAAGGGCGGCAACGAATTCACCGCCGGCCTCAACGCCTTCGACACCAACCTCCGCTACGACGACCACCCGGTGGAACTCCGGCGGGGTTCGAGCGAGCGGCACGCCGACGCGACGATCACGTTCCTGCGCGACCGCCGCGGCGAAACGGCCGCCGCTAAGCCCTTCTACATCTACTTCGCGCCCCCCGTGCCGCACGACCCGCGCGTCGCCGCGCCGGAGTTCCACGGGCTCTATGATCCCGCTCAGATTCCGCTCCCGGCCGCGTTTCTCCCGCAACATCCCTGGGACAACGGCGAAATGTCCGTCCGCGACGAGCAGCTCGCGCCCTGGCCGCGCACGCCCGCCGACACGAAGCAGCAACTCGCCGACTACTACGCCTGCGTCACCGGCCTCGACCACCACATCGGCCGCGTGTTCGCGCAACTCAAGGCCATGGGCGAGTGGGACAACACAATCATCATCTTCACCGGCGACAACGGCCTCTCGCTCGGGGAACACGGACTCTTCGGCAAACAAAACCTCTACGAATTCGGCGGCATGCACGTGCCGTGCGTCATCGCCGGCCCCGGCATTCCCCACGGCCGCAGCGACGCACTGGTTTACCTGATGGATTTGTTTCCCACCTTCTGCGACTTCGCCGGCGCGCCGGTACCCGCCGGCGTCGAAGGGCGCAGTCTTGCCCCCGTCGTGCGCGGCCAGACCGTCAAGGTCCGCGACGTCCTCTACACCGGCTACCGCGACGGCCAGCGCGCCGTGCGCGACGACCGCTGGAAACTCATCCGCTACCCGCTCGTCGATCGCACGCAACTCTTCGACCTCGTCGCCGATCCGCGGGAGCTGAACAACCTCGCCGACCAGCCCGCCCATGCCGCCCACGTCGCCGCCCTGACCGCGCTCCTCCAGCGCGAGATGCAACGCTACGGTGACACCGCTCCGCTGACCGTGGCCAATCCGAGACCCGCCGCATGGACGCCCCCGCAGAATCCGCCGCCGGAAAAAAAGGCCAAAGGCAAGGCGGCGACCAAGTCGTAAGCGCGTCGCGCACGCCGGGGCGATCGGATACTCGAACGGCCGCCAGATTGCCGGTGGACTCGAACGCCTATATCCAGAGGGACGCAAGCGATCCACACCTCCACCGCGACGGCCGCCGCCGCGAAGACCAGCAAGATCCCCGCTGATTCTCCGGCACTCCATTTTTTCTACGCGCGCTTGCGCAGCCGTCGGATTCCACAAACGCTCCGCGCCACGACTTTTACTTCCGCGAACCACGGGGGGCAGTCCTAATAAAATTTTGCGGTACTGATTCAGTATGCCGACAAGCCCGCCCCGCTTCACTTTTCGTGGTTGCAGCCCACGCGCCGGTAAACGGAAGCGCGGCATGACCAGCGCGATTTTCCAAGGGTGTGCCCGTCAATGTCCCACCCTGTCCTTTAGCATCATGCCCCAATCCACTCTCCGCTGCGCTTGATCTACTACGCCCATACCGCCGACGACGCCGCCGGGAACCGCCTCCCTGAGTCAGATTGGCAACCCCTCCGCACCCATTTGGAGAACGTCGCCAAGCTTGCCGCCGAATTCGGCGCACCGTTTGGTGCCAGCGCCGAAGCGCAACTCGCCGGCCTGCTGCATGACCTGGGAAAGTACCGCGACGAGTTCCAATCCTACCTCAGAGGCGAGCGCGCCAGCAGCGCCGAGACCCAGCACGCCATCTTTGGTGCCGCCTGGGCGGCCGAAGCAAGCCGTCAGATTCCCTGCAGCGCCCTCGCGATCGCCGGCCACCACGCCGGCCTGCCTAACCAATGTGACATCGAAGCCATGTGTGCCAAACGCAGCCTTCGTATCCCGGAAGCAGTGCCCAGGCTGATTTCCTTACTCGAAAGCGAGCTCGGCCCACTTCCCTTGCCGCCTGCACCGCCTGCGTGGGTCCGCGATGAACACTCCGCCGAGTTCTACGCCCGTCTGATTTTCTCGTGCATCGTAGACGCAGACCGGCTCGACACCGCGCACTGGCCCACCTCGCCACCCCGCCCCCCCCCGCTCGACACCTGCACCTTGCTTGGCGCGGTCCAGACCGAACGCGCATTGAAAATTGCCAGCTCGAAAAGTCCCTACAGCCCGCTTACCACTCTCCGCAACCGCATCTTCGACACGGCCCTTGAGCGCGCCACACTGCCCACCGGCTTTTTTTCCCTCACCGTGCCCACCGGAGGCGGCAAAACCTTGGCCTCGATGGCCTTTGCCCTCGCCCACGCCCGCACGCATGGACTGCGCCGAATCATCGTCGTCATTCCCTACCTCTCGATCATCGAACAAAACGCAGCCGAATACCGCCGCATTTTTGGCGACAATATCGTTCTTGAAAACCACTCCGGCGTCGCCCCCTCCGATGACGCCGACGAGGAGGAAAGATCTCGCCTCGAACTCGTCTCCGAAAACTGGGATGCGCCCGTCATTGTAACGACCTCAGTTCAATTTATCGAGTCCCTCTTCGCCGCTAGCCCCTCGCGCTGCCGCAAGCTCCACCGCATCCCGCGATCCGTCGTCATCTTCGACGAGGTGCAAACCCTGCCGGCGCACCTGCTCGCGCCGACCTTCAACGTCCTGCGCGAACTCGCCGTCAACTACGGCACCAGTTTTATTTTCAGCTCCGCCACTCAACCCGCTTTTCGCCGCTCCGCCGCTCTGCCTGACGGTTTCCTCCCAACGGAACTCCGCGAAATCGCCCCGGCCCCCGACGAACTTTTCCGCGCCCTCCGCCGCGTCACCTATCGTCTCCCCGCCCCCGGAGAAACCTTCGACTGGCCCACGCTCTCCGCCCGCCTCGCCGCCACCCCGCAGGTGCTGTGCGTCGTAAACCTCACCCGCCACGCCCGCGAGCTCTGGGAGCAGCTCACCCAACACCTCCGCGACCTCCACGGCC
>CAIJFT010000265.1 GCA_903820035.1 uncultured Opitutia bacterium | reverse complement strand
GCCGTCGCCAGGGTGGGTAAATGGGGCTCCACCGCCTCGTGACTCGCGATTTTCCAGTGCACATCCGACAACGCATTCGACAACGCGTCTCCGACCGCCGGGAGCGGATTTGAACCCATTTGCCCGTGGCTGACGAGGTTCGAGTCCTTTAATGTCCCGAGCAACCTCTGCAGAAATTCCAGTTCCCGCTTTTGGCCGTGGAGCGAGTTCCACGGCTGATCGCCGAAGCTGCGCCCCTCGATCTCGACGCGGCGGGCCTCCACCTTTTCGACCACGTTCGTCACGAGGGTCTGGAGACTTGGCGTCAAGCTGGGGAGGAGGCGCTCCAAGACTGAAAAAGGAAGGTCGCCGGCGGCTTTAAGTTCCCGCGCGAGATTTCCGGCCTCGGGCAGGAGGGTCTCGAGCCTTTCCAGGCCGGAATTATTACCAACCTCAGCTGCGACTTTAGCGGCGAACGCCTCCTTTTTCGCCGTCAAGGTGGTGCGATTCGTGGCGGAGATGCGATCCGCGTGTTTGATGCTGGTATCGCCCGCCCCCGCGTAGGGGTCGAGCTTCACCGGTTCGGGCGCCGCGGAGCGCTTTCCCAACCCCAAGCTTTCGCGCAGCCCATCGGCCGCGCGGGCGATGAAGGCCCCGACGTCGTGCCGGTTGCCCAGACGATGCGGTCCCGCGTCATCACCACCGAACGAAAGAAAGGTGCCATGCTGGGAGAGGCCGAGGAAGAGCCGGTTCCTGTCTTCGTGCGACGTGGTCTGCCCTTGGTGAAAAACCAGCGAGTGCATCTCGCGGGGCAGAACGCCGTCAAGGGTCTGCGGATCACTGGTGTAGAAATCGATGGCTCGGTGGCCGTTCGGCAGGGAGTAAACGCCCGGATGGGTCTCGAGGAACTGCTGCACCTTGTGGTCCTTGTCGCCGAGCGAGACGCTCAGGCCCGCGTCGCGCCCGCGAAGTTGGGACTGGGCCTCCATGAACCAGATGAGGTCGCTCGCATCGCGGTCGGTGCAGGCCGGGATATCCTGCCCCTGCTGAATCCTGGCAAAGAGGTCCGCGCCGGCATCGATTTTTTTCCCCACGGCCCGACTGACGATAGCGACCTTTTCAAGTTCGCCACGGGTGCCGGCTAGTAGGGCCGTCGGCACCCGCTTCGGCAGGGCGCCGGCGTGCACCAGGCGCGAGTTGGACTCGAGGCGATCGGCCACCAGATTCTCCGTGACCAATTCGCCGGCCACTTTCGCCGGATCGACGCTGGTCGTGCCCCGGTGCGTCCAAAGTTGTTCGATCCCCGCCGCGATCCGCTCCGAGAGCGTGAGGGTACCTACCGCGAGCAGGCAACGCACTCCGGCGGCGGCGCCGACGGCCGCTGTACTCAGGTAGCGGAGAATGACGTTCGGCTCGGTGCGCTGCGCCTTCGCGCCTGACCTCACCCCGCCCGGGTAGGACGTCACCGCTTGACCTTCATGCGTGGCGACCCGCTGGGCCCCGCCCGCCGACACGGAGCCTGCCGCTGTCGTGTCCGGACCATTGACGCCCGAGGTTCCCTGCGCCGAGCGGGACGATTGAGCGCGCGATGGGTCCAGGGGGAAGGACATGGAATTGGGCGTGGCGGAGTTAAGCGGACCGGCGCGGCATCAGACCCGGATACGGTGGCTGTCTTGCCCGGGCGCGGCGGCGAACCTGCCGTCCGTCGCGGCCTCACTCCCGATTCGCTGTTTGATCCGCTTCCAATGCTTGGCGACGCCCGCGAGCTTTTCGATGATCCGCGGGAACTGGTCGGGCTCGGCCATGGGGATTTCAACCAGGTAGCTGAGCGTCACGATCTCAGTCTGCCGGTCGATTCCGAGGGTGCCGCCCTCGGTCTGATTCCAGCTGTAATTGCCGCACAGCAGCTCGAACATGAGCGTCTCCCTCAGGGGTGGCGGCGGCAGGGCGCCGAGCGGCAGATTGATGATAAACGCTTGGCTGGCCTCATCGAGGTAGAACATCACGAGGAGACCGGGCTCCAACGTGAGAAAACACTCGCGATTGCCATCGAGCACCAAGCCCGCCCGCGCGGCCTGATCCAGTGGCAATTCATGGCCAATTTTCTGCAGGAGTTTTTCGGCGTGTTGGTGAACGTTCATGGCAATCGGGGTCGGGCGACCGCGGCGCTGCGGCGGTGCACGTTGATTGAGAGTGACGAGCAATCGCCGCGTTTCTCGTCCCTCGGTCAACCCCCACCGCAAAAAAACCCTGTTTTATCACCCGTTCGGGGGGGGGCTAATCTTCCTAGGTCCATGGAGCGGCGATCGCCAGCGACCGCCGCTTCGCTTGGGATTTCCGCGCTTGGCCGCTCGGCCCCACCGCGCGGGCCGGCCGCGGAGACGTAAATTGCCGGGCCCGGGTTTGATCACATCACCCGGCCAAGTTGGGCTCGCCCCACGCCCGATTTGTCGGCTTAGTGCCGCCCTTTGCTTACCGCTATGCGCCGCTGTTTTCTCCCGATCATCCTCCTTGGGTTGGCCCCGGCGGCACTGCTCGGCCAGTTCGAAACCATGCCGGCGTTCCGGGTCACCGGCGACAAGCTGGCCACGCGGACGGAAGATCAGGCTGGATTTAACTCGGTCATCGGGCCGGACCGCTTGGCCGCCCTGCCCCCGGCCAGCGGCACGTTCCAGGATTTATTCGCGCTCACCGCCGGAGCCTCGGCGGGCAATCCCAGCGCGGGTATTTTCAGCCTGCGCGGGCTCAATCAGGACAACCTCTTCGGTCCGGTCGGCACGGGCTCGAACGCACTGATCGCCGTCCTCGTGGACGGCGCGCCGCTCTCCTCGGCCACCCTGCGCTACCTTCCGCCGGTACGGTGGGATCTGGCGGCAGCCGAAGTCCTGCGCGGCCCGCAGTCCACTTCCCACGGTCCGAACTCGCTCGGCGGCGCCGTAATTTTTCACCGCCGCGAGCCGGGTTTCGCCGCCAACGGCCAACTCGCCGCCGAGGTTTCCAGCTTCGGCGGATTCCAGGGCGGACTCGCCCAGGATATCACCCTGCAACCGGGCGAATGGGCCCTCCGGCTATCCTACCTGCACCAGCAAACGGACGGGGAGGAAACCAACCGCTTCCTCCAGGACAGGAGACTGGGTGCCACGTCGCGCCAGGACTGGCGCGCCACCCTCGCCTGGCACCCCGGCAAAACCACGGAACCGAGCGTACAGCTGGCGTTGATACAGGCCCGCGGCCGGGGCAATCCGATGGCGCATGTCG
>CAIJFT010000264.1 GCA_903820035.1 uncultured Opitutia bacterium | reverse complement strand
CCCAATTAACTGATTGGCAAACGTCGATTTTCATACCGATCCGCTTACGCGCACCTAAACGGCCTTTATCATTTCCTATCAGCATGTTATGGAATCGCCATCCCGCACCAAAACCAAGCGAACCACGGAATTCGTCAGGAAACCTTACAAAACTCAACCCTCACCTCCAGGAGGGATAAAAACCAGAATATTTCTATTCATTTATTTCCAACGATTTAAAATATGATTTAACCCCGTTTTCACCGCTGGCATCAGCCGTGCTCAAAGCGAGACTCTAGCAATAATTTAGTCCCCCCACAAAACATGTACCTCATCAAGAAGCTCAGCCTCGCACTCGCACTCGTAGCCTTGCTGGCCGGCAAATCACAAGCGGTTCCGATCACGGGTCAAATCACCCTAAACGGCGGAGCAGTTATCTCTGGTGGCAGTGCTACGATCGGAACGTTTACCACCTTGACCATGCAGTCGTCTGGGATCGTTGCATTCGGCGGCGGTAGCGGATCATATGCTTCAATTACTGCTCTTACTCCTGTGACTTTCACTACCAATGCGCTGGTCGTCGGCGCACCGGGCACCACCGGTGCAATTGGTAATGCCAGTCCGTTCTATACCATTTCCGTTGGCGGCTTCTCGTTTGATCTGACTGCCATCATCTCCAACGTCTACAATGCCGTGAGCCCAGCAACTCGGACTTTGAACGGCACTGGCATGCTCCATGGTACTGGGTTTCAGGACACGGTGGGTACCTGGCAGTTGTCTACATCTGGAACCGATACGACCCTTGGCTTTGTCTCGACCACCGAATCAGTGCCTGACACTGGATCGACCGTCACGCTGCTCGGAATGGGTTTGCTTGGCCTGGCCGCGCTGCGCCGCAAGTTGTAACTCGATCCGACTTAAATTGGGATAAGGCTAAAGATTATCCTGCCTCTAGGTGGAAGGCTGAAACCTTCCACCTTTTTTGTGCCAGTGATAAAGTGACGCCTGACCCTAGCACCGGCTTCGGGGAAAGAACTCAGATAACCTGACCTATTCATCCCTGGAAATCGGAACCCAGAACTTTAGGGAATTCCCCGGCGTGAACAAATTTACCCCGGTGGCTTGGCGCCGAGGCTAGGTCTTGCGGCGGGCCGGCAACCAGAAAGGTCCGCCGAAGGTGTTTCACGCGGGACCGTTCGACTGGAACAAGCAGGTGAGCCTCGTGTTGACCGCTGCGCAACGTGCGCAGGCCGCCATCGGATGCGACTATCACATAAGCCGCACCGACAATAGCTACGCCGATGCCGCAATCCAGTCATTCAGGCGTCAACGCCCGCGAGGATTTGACCCACCTTTCCGAGTAAGATTGCCCCGCCTTGCACGAGCCTTGGCCACGAGACTCGCCGGTGTCTTTGGTGGCTCGCGCTGCAGCCTTGCAAGGCCTTTCCGGCTCGGCCTCTCTAAGAGCTGAAACATTGGGTTGGCTCTCCAGCCGATAACAGCCGGAAATACCCGGTTTAGGAGTGCACGATCCGAACCTCTTCCGATGAACACGGCGCAAATCTTTGAATACGGGAGCGCGCTGGTCGCCGGAGCCCTGGCCGCCGTCACGGCCTTCCGGGCGGGGCGATCCGCTCCCCGCTGGGCTTTCGCCGCGGGCATGGTTCTCCTCGGGATCGAGGGTATCCTTGTCGCCCTCAGCAACGGCAGCGCCTCGTCCGATCAGATCACCCGCTGGCAGCAGTGGCGCATGCTAACCGTCGCTTTTCTTCCGGGAGTCTGGCTGCTCTTCAGCGCCACCTATTCGCGGGGAGACCAACGAGCCCAATCCTGGTGGAGACGCTACGAGGTACTCCCGGCCATGATCCTTCCCCCGGTGGTGGCGTGGATGAATCGAGATCAACTCATCCTCTCCGTCCAGCGCACCGAATGGGATACGCAGTGGCTCCTACGCTTGGGCTGGTGCGGCAATTTTCTCTGGGTCACCCTGCTGGTCGCGTCCGTCTGGGTCGTGGTAAATTTGGAGCGGACCTTCCGGGCGTCCGTCGGCACGGCGCGCTGGCGGATAAAATACATGCTGCTCGGCGTCGGCTTGGTGTTCGTCGTCCGCATCTACACCAGCAGCCAATCTCTTTTGTTCCGCGGCGTAGACTCCGAGGTCGAGGCCCTCAATTCCTTCGCCTTGGTGGTCGGCGCACTCCTCACCTCGCGCTCTCTCTTCCGCACCGGCAGCTTTGAACTTGAGGTCTATCCCTCGCATGCGGTGATTCAAAAATCGCTGACGGTCCTGCTGGCGGGAACGTACCTTCTGATTGTCGGGGGCTTGGCGAAGGTGGTGACCTATATCGGCGGCGATGCCGCTTTCGCCGCCAAGGCGTTTCTGATCCTGGCGGCGCTTGTCCTCCTGGCTATTCTGCTGCAATCCGACCGGGCCAGGCTGGCGATGCGGCGTTTTGTGTCCCGCAATTTCCGGCGTTCGCCCTACGACTATCAGGCCGTCTGGAAGACCTTCACCGAAGGAACCTCCACCCGCGTCGACGAGGTGGATCTCGGGCGCAGCCTCGTGAAGCTCACCGCCGACACCTTTCAGGCGCTGTCCGTAAGCATCTGGCTCGCCGATGCAAAACGGGAAACGTTCACCATCGCTGCCTCCACCTTTGTGATTACCACCGAGGGCGACGCGGGCGGACCGGAGATCAAAGGCCTGATCGAACGCTTCAAGGCGAAAACCGACCCGGTCGACATCGAGGCCCTGACCGAGGAGTGGGCGCAACGCCTACGGCAGTTACACCCCTCCCAGTTCGAAAGGAGCGGGCATCGGATCTGCGTCCCGCTGATCGGTCGCGGGGAATTATTGGGGCTCATCGTCGTCGGCGACCGGGTGGGCGGGGAGCCGTTTTCCATCGAAGACTACGACATGCTAAAGTGCGTGGCGGAACACGCATCCGCCAGCCTGCTCAGCGTGCAATTGGCCCGGCGGCTTCTGCAGGCCAAGGAACTGGAGGCGTTTCAGGCCATGGCGGCGTTCTTTGTCCATGACCTGAAGAACTCAGCCTCAACCCTGAACATCATGCTGCAAAACCTGCCGGTGCATTTCGACGACCCGGAGTTCCGGCAGGACGCCCTGCGCGGCATCGGCAAAACGGTCAGCCATATTAACCAGCTGATCAGCCGGCTGGGCATGCTGCGGCACGAACTCAAGGTCGAGGCGACCCCCACCGACTTGAACGAAATGGTGGATGAGGTCCTCGCCGGAATCGAGCGTAGCACCCGCTTCACCCTCAACAAAGCGGCCGGAAACATTCCGCTGACCGAGATCGACCGGGAGCAAATCCGGAAGGTCCTCACCAACCTCGTACTCAATTCGATCGAAGCGCTTCCGCCCAGCGGCGAGATTCTCGTTTCCACCAGCCAAGAGGGCGACTGGGTGGTGGTCGGCGTGACCGACAACGGCTGCGGCATGAGCCCTGAATTCATGGCCAAGTCGCTCTTCCGCCCGTTCCAGACCACCAAGAAAAATGGCCTCGGCATCGGGATGTTTCAAAGCAAGATGATCGTCGAAGCCCACGGCGGCCGAATCTCCGTCACGAGCGAACCCGGCAACGGCACCACCTTCCAAGTCTTCCTCCGCGCTACACCGTCCAGCACCCCATGAGAGATCCTTCCAAAAGCCCGCAGGAGCCTGCCGTCGGCGCCCAGATCGGCCCTTTAACCAAGCCGGGACCCGCCCAGAGCGCTTCGGCCAAGCCGAAACTCCTGATTGTCGACGACGACGAGGAAATCCGGACGCAGATGAAGTGGGCGCTGGCCGCAGACTACACGATTGCAATGGCCGGCGATCGCGCCGCCGCGATCGAACAGTTCCGCGCCTCCCGCCCGGCCGTCGTGCTCCTGGACCTCGGCCTGCCCCCTCACCCGGGCACTCCGGAAGAGGGATTGGCCACGCTGAGCGAACTCCTCGCGATCGACCGCGCCACCAAAGTGGTCATCGTCAGCGGTCAGGGCGAAAAGGCCCCGGCCATGCGCGCAATCGGACTCGGCGCCTACGATTTTGTCGGAAAACCCGCGGATATGGACGAGTTGAAGCTGCTGCTCAAACGCTGCTTCCACTTGGCCCAACTGGAGCGCGAATACCACAAGATGGAGCAGACGCTACGGGGAGACTCGTTCGAAGGTCTGCTCGGCAGCGGTCAGCGCATGCAGGTGGTTTTCGATTCCATCCGCAAAGTCGCGACGAGCGATGCCCCGGTCTTGATCCTGGGCGAAAGTGGCACAGGCAAAGAGATGACAGCCCGGGCAATTCATCAGCGCAGCCCGCGCAAGGACGGCCCCTTCGTCGCCATCAACTGCAGCGCCATCCCCGAGTCCCTCATCGAGAGCGAACTTTTCGGCCACGAAAAAGGCTCTTTCACCGGAGCGCACACCCAACGCAAGGGCCGCATCGAGATGTCCTCCGGCGGCACCCTCTTCCTCGATGAAATCGGCGAAGTCCCGCTGCCCATCCAGGTCAAGCTGCTGCGTTTCCTCCAGGAACAGTGCATCGAGCGCGTCGGCGGCCGTCAGGAAATCGCCGTCGATACGCGCGTGCTCGCCGCCACCAATGCCGACCTCAAGAAGGGCATGGCCAACGCGACGTTTCGCGAGGACCTGTTCTACCGGCTCGCCGTGGTCCAAATCGTCCTGCCGCCACTGCGGGAACGCGACGATGACGCCATGCTCCTCGCCCAATCCTTTCTCCAACGCTTCGCCGCGGAAAACGGCCGAAACGGCCTCACGTTCACCCCGGAAGCCGCCCGCGCAATCCGCCAACACCCGTGGCCGGGCAACGTGCGCGAGCTGCAGAACCGAGTGAAGCGCGCCGTCATCATGAGCGAGGGCAAGCGGCTCGTCGCCAGCGATCTTGAGCTCGATAGCAAGGGTGGTGCTTCCGCGGGCATGACGCTTAAGGAGGCCCGGGAGCGGCTCGAGACCGAGCTCATCCGCAACTCCCTCAGAAAACACGGCGGCAAGATCACCGCCGCCGCCCTCGAGCTCGGCATCAGCCGGCCCACCCTCTACGAATTGATCGACAAGCTCGGCATCACCAAGCCCGAGTAGGCCCCTCCTGTCGCCATTCCCTTGAAAGCCTCCGGGCTGGAAGTGGCGAGCCCCCCGTGCGTGGTTAAAATGCCCCGACCGGGTCCATCCTCTGCGAAGGTTCCCGCGTTTAAGGAATCCTCCCCTGTAGGCCCGGTCGCCGCGGCATTTCAACTTTCATCCTGACCGTTTCACGGCACTTGCCCGAAGGGGTCACGCCAGAGATCGCGGCTTTGACCGCTGAACGCCCACCCACTCCGAGGGCAGGCGTTCGGATGACGCTCGGCGCGGCGATTACGGGACGTCGTAAACCTCAACCAAGGCGATACCCGTGCTTCCGCCAACGCCTGACGCGACTACCGTGTAGGCGCCGGGCTCAAGGGTCACCAGCATCACCGCGTCCTTGCTGTTTACGTCAGTCAGACCAAAGGCGCCGACCGAGGCAAAGGTCGCGGACAGGGCAGCATCACCTTCCCAGTTGTCGTTGAGGCCAACCCGGACGCCGTTCTTGAACAATTCCAGCTGCGGATCGTCCAAGGTGCCGGAGACCCCAAACGCACCGAGCGTGGGACCCACGGCCCGAATCAATACCCGCTTGGGGGTGTTACCCGCCACGACAAACCCGAGGTTCGGGGCTTCACCGCCGGCGCCAACAAACGTGCGCACCGACAAATTAACGAGGGAGGCGGCATTGTCCGAAGCCGCATCGTAAACTTCTACCAGCGCGACGCCGGTTTCACCGTCTTTACCGCCGACCTGGACGGTATAAGCACCCGCGCCAAGGTTGGCCAGCATCGCGGAGTCGGTGCTCGCCTCGCGCAGGCTGAACGCACCCAAGATCGCGCCGGTGTTGGCGATCTCCGGCGCATTGGCACCCAGCGCCCAATCATCGTTGGTGGCCGTCATCACCGAGCCCGAGTACAGCGAGAGCTTCGGATCCGCCAGCACATCACCCACTCCGAACTCCGTCAGGGCAGGACCCACCCCGCGGAGGAGCATCGGCTTGTTGACGTCGCCACTGACCACAAATCCAACGATCAAACCATTGTCACCGCTGCCAGCGCGCGACCGGACCGAGAGATT
>CAIJFT010000263.1 GCA_903820035.1 uncultured Opitutia bacterium | reverse complement strand
CCGGGTGGTGAGGGAAACGCCGTTGGCGGCGGCGAGCGCGATGGCCTTAGCGATTCCGGCGGCGGACAGGTCAACTGCGGTTACGGCATGGCCCAGCGCGGCGAGATACACGGCGTTGCGGCCTTCGCCTTCGGCGAGGCAGAGCACCGGACCGGCGGGAATCTTCGCCGCCATCGCCGCGACGTGATCATTCGGCTTCGTGCCGTAGGTGTAGTGCCGGTTGGCGTAGCGCTCATTCCAGAATTCGGCTCCCATTTCGTGAGACTGCAGATCCGCGACGGTGAACGCAAATCGCGCCTGACGCGGAGGCGGAAATTCCCGATCGATTCCGCATGCCGACCGAACCCGAGTTGCAGCCCCGTCTTCGTTTTTCCCTCGCGGGGTCGCCTGCGTTCGGGCCGGGTAAGGCGGACCTCCTCACGTATATCACCGCGACCGGCTCGATCCGCACCGCCGCCGCGGAACTGGCCATGTCCTACCAGCGGGCCTGGACTCTGGTGCGGGAAATGAACGGGCTCTTCCGGGAGCCGCCTGTCGTGGTGAAGCGCGGCGGCGGCACGGGTGGCGGGGCGACGCTGAAAGACGCGGGGGAAAGTGCCCTCGCTCGGTGCCGCCGGATGGAAGCCGCCTGTCGGCGGGCAACCGAGGATGATTGGCAGGCGCTGTGTGCGATGATCAACCCGCCGGCACAGTGACCGGCGTTATATTTTACAAGAGATAACGGGCGGCCTCCGCTTTCCGCGTGCGTGCGGCACTACGGTTGGCGTTTTTTCTATTAATGTGGGCGGTTTGGCGGCGGGGGAGCCGCGATTGCGCCTCACCCATGCCGGCAAGACGCGGGTCGTGGAGGCGGCGGAGTTCGCCGCCCTGCCGCGCGTGGAGGTTCCAGCCGTGGAGCCGCACGCGCAAAAGGAGCACCGCTACGGGGGAGTGGCCGTGCGGGAGCTGCTGGCTTTAGTCGGCGTTCCGCTGGGTGAAAAGCTGCGGGGACGGGAACTCAATCTCGTGGTCATCGTCGGCCGCGACGACGGCTACGCGGTGGTTTTTGCCCTGGCGGAGTTTGATGCGTCCTTCAGTACGCGGACCATCGGGTTGGCTGATCAGGTCGATGGTCAGAAACTGATGCGTAGCGCGGGACCGCTGCACCTCATTGCGCTAGGGGACAAGCGCGGCGCTCGCTGGCCGAGGATGGTGACCGCCATCGGGGTGACTTCGGCGATCGGGCCACCGGCGCCGGTCAAATCGTAGGTCAACGGGTCATTTGGGAAGTTCGGGCTTTGGCGAATGGATCTTCCGAAGGGACTCGGGGCGCGCGGAAGGGGCGTTGATTTTTTTGTTGGGTAAAAGCAGCGTCACCTTAACCCCAGTCTGTCGTCTATCGCCCGTGGCCTGCGCCCATTTACCCCCTGCTCCGACTCGTAACGTTTCGCTCACTCCGCGGGCGGTCATCCTATTGATCGCCGCGGGAGTTGGCGCGTTGCCGCCCGCGTGGGCGGATGCGGCCGCCAATTATCACCAGAAGGTCGCTCCGCTGCTGTCGAAGTATTGCTACGATTGCCACGGCAACGGATTGAACAAGGGGAATGTCACGCTCGACGATTTCAATTCGGACACCGACATGCTCGCTCGGCGGGACCTCTGGCTGGCGGCGTTGAAGAACGTGCGTT
>CAIJFT010000262.1 GCA_903820035.1 uncultured Opitutia bacterium | reverse complement strand
TCACGGTCGGTCAAATCGGCAAGCTGTGAGTGCTCCCGCCCCCTTCGCCGCTCTCGCCACGCCGTCCATTCTCGTCGACCGCGCGCGGCTCGAAGCCAACATCCGCGGCCTGCAATCGGTCTGCACCGCCGCCGGCATCGAGCTGCGACCCCACATCAAGACGCACAAGATGGTCGAGGTCGCGCGGCGCCAACTCGCCGCCGGCGCCGCCGGCCTGACCTGCGCGAAACTCGGAGAAGCGGAGGCCATGCTGCCCGCCGGCCCGCAGAGTCTGTTTGTCGCCCATTCGATCGTGGATCCGCTACAGGCGCCGCGGATTTCCGCGCTGGCCGACAAAATCCCCGACCTGCGTCTCGCGGTGACGAGCGAAGGCCAAGCCGAGGCTCTCGTGCGCGTGGCCGCCCTGACCGGCCGGAAAATCTCCGTCATGCTCGGCGTGGATACCGGACTCGGCCGCGAGGGCGTGCGCGATCCCGCCGCGGCCCAGCGCACCGCCGCCGTGCTCGCCCGCAGCCGCCACGTGGAGCTGCGCGGTTTCTACACCCACGAGGGCAACCTCTACGGCGTCGCCCCGGCCGAACAGGCGCAGCGCGTCGAGGACACGATTCGCCGGATCTGCGCGATCCGCGACCTGATCGACCCGTCCCTGCCAGTCTGGCCCGGCTGCAGCGTGAGCGCCCGGCTGACGGTGGCGACTGGCGCCGGCCGCGTGCAGGCCGTCCGCCCCGGCGCCTACGTCTTCGGCGATCTCGCCCTCACGCGCGGCAGCGGCACGATGCAGCCCGCCGACGTGGCCCTCCACGTGCTGGCGACGGTCGTGGACAAACCCGAACCCGGACTCGCGTTGATTGACGCAGGCTCGAAGACCTTTTCGTCCGACCGCACGCCGGACAGCGTGTTCGCCCTCGCGACCGACGGCCGCGACATCGCCGTGGCCCGCGTCAACGAGGAGCACGGGTATCTGCGCGGCCAGGACGTCGACGCCCTCACGATCGGCGAGCGGCTGCTGTTCACCCCGGCGCATGTATGCACGGTGGTAAACCTCACCGACGAGGTCGTCGTGACGGAAGGCGGGCGCTGCGTCGACACGTGGCGGGTTGAAGCCCGGGGCAAGATTCGCTGACGGCTCCCGTTTTCATGTCTACCCCTACCCCGCTTCACTCCCGCGCCTGGCTGGTCGTCGGGCTGCTCTGGCTCGTCGGCTGCCTCAACTACCTCGACCGCGTCATGATCACGACGATGCGCGGGTCGGTCTTGGAGGCGATTCCGATGACCGACGCCCAGTTCGGATTGCTGACGTCGGTGTTTCTCTGGGTCTACGCAGCCCTGAGCCCGTTTGCAGGATTTCTGGCCGACCGCTTCAGCCGCTCGCGCGTCATCATCATCAGCCTGTTCGCCTGGTCCGCGATTACCTGGCTGACGGCGCACGCGACCACGTTCGGCGAACTGCTCGCCACGCGGGCCCTGATGGGAATCAGCGAAGCCTGCTACATTCCAGCCGCGCTGGCCCTGATCAGCGACTACCACCGGACCACGACGCGTTCGCTGGCGGTCGGCGTGCACATGACCGGCATTATGGTCGGTTCGGGCCTCGGCGGGCTCGGCGGCTGGATCGCCGAGCGCCACGGCTGGAACCACGCGTTCCTGATCTTCGGCATCGCGGGGGTGGTCTACGCGGTGCTGGTGGCCTGCCTGTTGCGGGATTTGCCGCGCGAGGCCAACGCGGAGGAACCCGCCGCGGGCGCGGCGAAGACCGAGGTTCGCCTCGGCGAGGCGCTTTCGAGCCTGTTGCGCAAGCGGGCGTTTCTCTTTGCGCTCGGCTACTGGGGCCTGCTCGGCGTGGCCGGCTGGGCCGTCGTCGGCTGGATGCCGACCTATCTCACCGAACACTTCAACCTGTCCCAAGGCGTGGCCGGCCTTTCAGCCACGGGTTACCTGCAAGCCGCATCGCTCGTCGGCGTCCTGCTGGGGGGCATTTGGGCCGACCGCTGGAGCCGCACCAACCCACACGCGCCGGTGCTCGTGCCTTTGATCGGACTCTGCCTCGCCGCACCCGCGATCCTCGTCGCAGGGACCACGAACCTTTTGCCCGTCGCGATCGGCGGCCTGGTGGTCTACGGGCTGACCCGGACTTTCGGGGACGCCAACATGATGACGATCCTCTCCCTCGTGGCCGACCCCCGCTACCGGGCCACGGGCTACGGAGTTCTCAACCTCTTCAGCTGCACCGTCGGCGGACTCACGGTCTATATCGGCGGAGCGCTCCGCGACGCCAAGGTCGACGTCAACCTGATCTTCAAGGCCGCCGCCCTCGGGCTGATCGTGTCGGCGGTGTTGCTTTACTTCGTCCGCCCGCGACCGGAGCAGTCGGTGTAAGTCGAACGGCATCCTCCGACCCGTGGCCAGCGGGAGCGCAGCGGCTACGTGGCGCCACGCGTGCGTGGGTTGCGGTCTTCGCGACCCGCCCGTGTTGCAGGTTTCGCCCTGACCCCTTCGGAGCGGCCCGCATCCGACCTTTGGCCGCGAAAAAGCGGCCCTGACCCCTTCGGAGCGCCCCCGATCCGAGCCCCACGACCCGGGCATCAGACCTTTGGCCGCGAAAAAGCGCAAAGGACCGGAAGGCGAGTGACACTGGCGAGGCGCCTCTGGGCGCGCGGAAACTTTCCGCCGGCCGGACAGGTGATTTTGGGCCTTTTCGCGGCCACTCCATGAAGCGATGCGAGAAACCAGGGCCTACCACTCCTCACGCCCCGTAGGCGAGTTCCTCGGTGGTGAGTTCGCGCACCGCCACGCCGCTCTCGGCGCGGGCCATGATGCGGAGGTTGTGGTCGATCAATTCCTGCAGGTGAAATTCCATCTCCCGCTTCGCCGCCGTGGCGTCGGACCGCGCGATCGCCCCGTAAATATTCTCGTGCATGACCAACACCGCCCGCCGGCGCGCGTCGGACTCGGGTTTCGACATCGTGCCAGGAGGGGTCTTGGCCGGCCCCTGGACGACGCGGTTGAGGAGGTGCAGGCGAAGAATCTCCTTCTTGATCAGGTCATTTTTAGCCGCCGACATGATCGCGATGTGGAAGCGCACATCCTCCCGGGCGATTTCGTTCAGCCACGGCTGCTCGGTGACGGACGCACAGTGCTGGTCCGTCAGCCGGCGCATCGCCTCGAGCGCAAACTCGACTTCGTGCAGATCGCGCTCGGAATGGTTGACCGCCGCCAAGCCGGCCGCGTGGCTTTCCAACGCCAACCGCAGGTCGCACATCTCGCGGAATTCCTTCAGCTCCATCTTTTTAACGCTTGCCCCCACATGCGCCCGGATCGCCACCAGGCCGTCGGTTTCCAGCTTCCGCAGCGCATCGCGCACCGGCGTGCGGCTGACCTTAATGTCCTTGGCCAGCAGTTCGGTCATGAGGGCATGGCCCGGCGGGTATTCCCCGTTCAGGATCCGCTTCCGGATAAACTCGTAAGCTACATCAGAGTTGACACTTCTCATACCGATTTTCCGAATACTGTTGTATACACATAAGACAATCCCGAAGTACAAGCGGCCCCAAGCCGACCGGGCCGACGCCGGCCGGACCCAGGGCGACCCTTCCCGTTTCGATCCATCAACATGCTTTCTATCCTAGTTATCGGCTGCGGCAGCATCGGCGAGCGCCATCTGCGGTGCTTCCAGCAAACCGGCCGCGCCCGGCTCACGGCGTGTGACGCCAACCCGGCCTTACTTGAAACCATGGCGAAGTCCTACGGGATCAAGACGGCGAGCAATTGGGAGCAGGCCCTCACGCAGGACCACTTCGACGCGGTCGTGATCTGCACCCCGGCCCACCTGCACGTGCCCATCGCCACCGCCGCCCTCGGCCGCGGGTGCCACGTCCTGATCGAAAAACCCCTCTCCCAATCCCTCGCCGGCGTCGCCGAGCTGGTCCGCGCCCGCGACCGGGCCGGCAAACAGGTGGCCGTCGCCTACGTATTCCACACCTACCCGCTGCTGAACCAAGCCCGCGACTTCCTGCGCGGCGGTCAGCTCGGACCCGTCCGCCAAGTCACCCTCGCCAGCGGGCAGCACTTCCCGACCGGCCGGCCCGCGCACACGGTACCGTACCACCAGACGTATTACCGCGACCGCAAGACCGGCGGCGGCGCCATCCAGGACGCACTCACCCACACGGTGAACTGGGTCGAGAGCGTCATCGGCCCCGTCGACAGCGTGCTCTGCGATTGCGCGCATCAGGCGCTGCCGCTCGTGGACGTCGAGGACACCGTCCACGTCAGCGCACGGCACGGCGACATCCTCGCCAACTACGCGCTCAACCAGTTCCAGCCGCCCAACGAAAGCACGCTGCAATTCAACACCGCCACCGGCAGCCTGAAGATCGAGTTCCACCACCGGCGCTGGGGCACGTTGTTCCTCGGCGAAACGGGCTGGACCTGGCGCGAGATCCCTCCCGCCGACCGCGACGCGTCCTTCATCGCCCAGGCCAACGCATTTCTCGACCAGATCGACGGCCAACCGTCGCGCCTGTGCTCGCTCGAGGCAGCGATCCACACCCTGCGCTTCAACCTGGCCGCCCTCGCCTCCGCCGAGTCCGGCGCCCGCGTGGTCTGCGCCAGCCTCCAGGCCTGACCCGATCCCGTCTGCATGAAATCCGCCGCGCGCCCCCCCTCCCGCCGCCGCCCCTCCCCGCCGCGCCCCCCCCGCGCCGCGGCCATCGATCTCGATGCCAACCGCCGGCTCCTGAACCGGTATCGCTTTGTTGAACACGAGCTGCTGCGGATCCTCGCCGGGTGGCTTCCGCGGACCGCCACCTTCGAACTGAAGTGTGAACTCGGCCGCTCGATCTGGGAATCCGCGGTCCACGTCAACGCCCTCTACCTGCGTCTGCGCGAGATCCAATCGCCCGCGTTCCAGCCGCCCGAGGACGCCGCCCTGATCACGGTGCTGCGCGAGCTGCCGCACGCGCCCGACGAGTTCGCCCTGGCCCTTGGCGTATACCAGGTCCTGACGCCCGCGCTGATCGCCGCGCTCGCCACGCACGAAACCGCGACGTTGCCGAACAGCGACCAGCCGAGCGTCTACGCCCTCCGCCACGCCCTGCTCGACCTGCGCACCCAGCAGGCCCGCATGGAGCCGTTGCTCGCCGCCGCGGCCCGCGCCGGTCGGATCACCCGCGCCGCCCGCCGGTGGCAGCAGTATATCGCGCAGCTGCTCGCCGCGGCCGGGGGCATCAACGGTCTCGCCCGCCGCCCCGCGCGCCGCCCTGCGGCCCCCGCCGGCCGCACCGAGTTCAAGGCCCCGCGCGAGGCCGAACGCGATGCGCGTTTCACCCAGCGCGCCGCCGACCTCGCCGTGATGCCGGGCGAGGACGACTACGACGCGCACACCGTCGAGGAGTTTGAACGTTACTCGACCGAGATGCTCGCCGCCGAAACTGTCGCGCTGGTGCTGCACTCGGTGCGCGGCATGCCGTGGGAATTTGAATACGACACGGCGCGCCACCTCTACGACGAGGTCCGGCACTGCCTGATGGGTTACGAGTGGATGCGCACGCACGGCATGGACCCGTTCCAATCGCCGCAGTACCTGCACATCTTCAAATGGCGGAGCCAGTTTCCGCCCGTCATGCAGTACTGCCTGCTGACGATGGGCAACGAGGTGCACGCCTTTCCCTACCGCCACCGGCGCGTCGAGGCGCACCAGAAGTCGGGCGACCGGTTGAGCGAACAGTTCGTGCGCTACGACATCGCCGACGAAACGCAGCACGTGCGCTTCGGTCACCGCTGGCTCCCGGAGTTGCTCAAGCACACGGGCGAAAAGCGTTCGCTGAAAAAATACCTCCAGGACGTGATCGCCGTCTGGGACACCGAGTACCGCTCCGGCAAGCTCACGCTCAACGTCGAATAACCGCCCCTCCCCCCGCGCATGAGCCTCGTCCCGCATCCCCACGCCATCCGTCTCGCCTTGCTCGGCTGCACCCCGGGCAACGGTCACCCGTACTCGTGGAGCGCGATGTTCAACGGCTACCACCGCGAGGCCATGACCGCCGAGTGTCCGTTTGCGGGCATCCCGCAGTACCTCAACAAGCAGCCGGCCGAGACCCTCACGATCGCCGGCGCCAAGGTCACCCATATCTGCTGCACGGGCGACGGCGGCTTCACCGCGGAACACGTGGCGAAGTGCTCGCTGATTCCGCACGTCGTGGACCGGCCCGAGGATGTCATCGGCCACGTGGACGCCGTCATCATCGCCACCGACCTCGGCCACGAACACGTGGCGCGCGCCCGGCCGTTCATCGAAGCGGGGCTGCCGGTCTTCATCGACAAGCCGCTCACCGACAACGCGCCCGACCTGCAGGTGTTCAAGGCTTGGGTCGCCGCGGGCAAACCCATCCTGTCGTCGAGCAGCATGCGTTACACGAAGGAATTTTTGCCGTACCGGCTCTCCACGCGCGAACTCGGCGACCTGCGCTTCGTCAGCGTTACCACGCCGAAGAGTTGGGAGACCTACGGCATCCACGCGCTCGAGGCGATGTACCCGATCCTTGGCCCGGGCTTTCTCTCCGCGCGCAACACCGGCACGGCCGAGCGCAACATCGTCCACCTGAAACACCGCGCCGGCGTCGACGTGATCGTCGTGGCCTCGGCCGACATGTACGGCAGCTTCGGCTGCCTCCAGCTCTGCGGCACCGCGGGCAAGGTGCAGGTCGCCTCGGGCGACACGTTCTTCTCGTTCAAGGCGCAGCTCGAGGCCTTCATCGGCTACCTGCGCACCGGCGTGCCGCCGTTCCCGTTCAGCGAGACCGTCGAGCTGATGCAGCTCGTCATCGCCGGCATCCGCAGCCGCGAACAGGGCGGCCGCGAAGTGCTGTTGAGTGAAATCTGATCCGACTCCACGCTCCCCTTTTCATGAAACTCCGCCCCAGCCGTGTGCTGAAACTCCTCCGCGAAGGCCAGATCCCGACGGTCTTCAAGGTCAACCTCTCCGAACCGCGCGTCATCGAGATCGCCGGCCTCTCGGGCGTCGACGCCGTGTGGCTCTGCACCGAACACGTGCCCAACGACTGGATCGGCCTCGAAAACCAGATCCGCGCCGCCCGCGTCCACAACATCGACGCCCTCGTCCGCGTCGCCCGCGGCAGCTACAGCGACTACATCAAGCCGCTCGAGGCCGACGCCACCGGCATCATCGTGCCGCACGTCGCCAACGCCGCCGAGGCGCGCCAGATCGTCGAGTGGGTCCGCTTCCATCCGCTCGGCAAACGCGCGATGGACGGCGGCAATATCGACGGCCAGTTCTGCCTCGTGCCGGTCGCCGACTACATGCACCACGCCAACACCGAGCGCGTGATCATACTGCAGATCGAATCGCCGGAAGCCCTCGAACACGTCGATGAGATTTGCGCCGTGCCCGGCTTCGACGGCATTTTGTTCGGCCCCGGCGATTTCAGCCACCGCATCGGCAAGGCCGGCCAACTCGACGTGCCCGAGGTCGTCGCCGCCCGCAAACGCGTCGGCGCCGCGTGCCTTCGCCACGGCAAATT
>CAIJFT010000261.1 GCA_903820035.1 uncultured Opitutia bacterium | reverse complement strand
GACCGGGGTTACATTGACTTTCACGGTGGCGGTGGAGTCGGACACCGTGGGTGTCACGGTGATGGAGGTGGTGGCGTTCGGGACGCTCGCTGCGTAGGTGGCGGTCCCTGCCGCGAAGGTCGGACTCAGCGTGCCGGAACTGAGGGCAAGGCCCGAGAGGGTCGAGACTGCGGAAGGCGCTCGCGTCACGGTGAGGGTGTAGGTCGAGGTCGTGCCGTCCTGCGCAGTGACCACGGTGGTGATGGTGTTGGATCCCACGTTCAGCGGGATCGCCCCACTGGCACTGCCTGAGGTCACGGGTGATTCGTTGACGCTGACGCTTGCCACGTCGGTCAAGGTCGTCGGAGTCACGGTGATGGATGACACCGCGTGGAGCACGCTGACGGAGTAGGTGGTGGTCGCCTGATCAAAGACCGGGCTCAAGGTTCCGGAACCCAGCGTCAAATTAGCCAAATCGGCCGGGGCTCCAGACACACTGACACTCGCATATCCATGCCAGAACGGCGAGGTGAAGCTCGTTCCGGCATTGAAGTTGAAGTAATACACGGCGAAGCCGGATCCGGTGCTATAAAAGACACTGGGCCCCCCCATCGATGGCGCATGGCCCATGAATCTTGCGCTCTTCAGTATACTGCAGCCGGCGAAAGCGTAATCCCCGATGCTGGTGACGCTGCTCGGGATCGTCACGCTCGTCAGGCCAGTGCAGCCGGAGAAAGCGGAATTCCCGATGCTGGTGACGCTGCTCGGGATCTGTATGCTATTAGGGCCATTGCAGCCGCTGAACGCAGAGGCCCCGATGCTAGTGACCGGCTTTCCATTGATGGTCGATGGAATGACAATGTCTTGCACTAAATCGGTGGGATAGCCGGTGATCGTGATAGAGGTCCCGTTGTCGATGTAGTCGAAATTTCCGAACTTCGCCGCCGACAAAGACGACACCATGCCGCACAAGGCGGCGAGGACGGCACAGAAAGCACGAGTGAGAGTCGTCATGCGGGTGGAGTTGGTTATGCCACGGGATAAATCGCTAAACGTGAATTTGCCGTAAGCTGCGTTACCTGTGCCGTGTCACGCGCGGATTTCACCCTGGCGGTTTTTTGGGCGACAAGCGTTCCGCTAGCCCCCGTTAACGGACCTGCGCCTGCGTGGCGGTGATGGCGAAATTGAACAGGCCGATGAGGACAGTGATTCTCGGCCAACGCATTGATTGATTTCATGGGGAGCCGGGGCTGAGGGTGCGCAGAGCCGGATAATGAACTAGTTTAGAGTAAACTCCGACTGCGCGCCTTGACCTGCATCAAGGCTTTCGGAAACCAAGAAGCCCGATACGCCCGCCACCGCGTGTAGGCGGCGAAACCGAGCACAACCGCGCCGCAGAGGGCCGTGTAGGTCGAGGGTTCGGGCACGGAGCCGCCTGCTGCCATCGAGTAGTGGGTCATCCTATTCCCGACCAAGACCTCCTCCGCCTCCGTCGAGTTCGTGTCCGTGATTGCGTCGGTCGGATTTGGTTCCAGGAGCGACTGGATGGTCTGGTCACATTGGTAACGTGCCAACGTGTGGCCGGCGCGTTTCCAGGGCCCCGTCTTGGGCGCAAATCCACTTTCAACGATTTGCGCGAAAAGTTAGCCGCCCTAATTCATTGATTTGATCCTCCCCGGGCCGAGTCGTTGCAACAGGGTATGGGGTCTGAAACAGGCCTGAATTATCTCGGTCGGCCTCTCCGCTCGTATCGAGAGGACGCCGGTGCGGTTCGACGCAGCGCTGACAGGCTGCACGTTTCCTTTCGGTTTGAGATGAGCTCTCGCCAATATTCCGGGTTGCGACGGTCATGCTTGAAAGCAAGAACGCGAACGTGGTCGGAGAGCACGCGGTAATAATTCGTGGAGCCAGATTGGTCGAATCTGCGCGCGACCCCAGCCTTGTGAAATCTGCCGTTTCCCGGGCGTTGGATTCTGAAACGGCGAAAACCCGGGCCGGCTGAGAGTCCGATAACCGGGACCAATGAACTTGCCAGCCGCGGCGCGCTCCGGCCCGGCGCTTGTCTTCTCGGTCCTCGAGGTGACGCGGGGCGGCGGATTTCAGGGCGGGCCGGAGGCTCCGCCTGCACCTCTTTGAACCGGACGAATCACTCCGGCAATTCGTCGCCGCGCCGCCGGCATCCGCCCTGCCGTCAAAGGTCGAATTTCATCGTCAGAACGAAGTTCCGCGGGGCGACGTAATTGTAGGCATTGCGGTAGGCGGCCAGCGGGCTCGCCGTGTCCTTCTGGTAGATCGTGGTGCTGCTGTAGACCGGTCGATTCCAGTCCATCAGATTCTCCACATTTAGCTGCACGCTGGCCGGCTTGTGGCGAAGCGTGAACTTATAGGCCAGGAAGCCGGAGGCGGTATATGATGCCTCGTTGTAGACGTAGTTGTAGGGCTGGTTGGGCTGGTTGCCGATCTGGCGCCGGCCATAGAGGTTGGCGCCGCCGCCCACGGAAAGCCCCTTGATCCACTCGCCCGGCAGCTCCAGCACGCCAAAGAAATTGGCCCGATACTTGTGCGTGCCGTCGAGCGTCCGGCGTTCGGCGGCCCCGGTGATCAGATCATAGACGGCCGGCAGTTGGTTGGCGATCGAGGCCTGGCTGGCGGGGGAAATGGCATTCGTGCCGGTCAGCGGCGATCCGTTTATGCCGAGGCCTTTGGCCGCATTTTCCCATTCCAGCCGGTGCTCTGTGATGTATTCTATCGCACCCTTCCGCGCATTGATCTGCTGGGTTCGCGGCAAAGTGAGATTGGCGGTCAACCGGAGTTTCCTGGTCACATTGAACGTGACTTCGGCCTCCTTGCCCCAGCCATGGTAGTCGAGCGTGTCCGCGAATGAGCTGAAGGGACTCTGGATGTTTTTCTCCGGATGCCCCATGGAGTTCCAGATGGAGTTGATATTCGTCAGCGTGAGGTTGACCGCGCGATCCCGGTCCTTGCTGTCGTAGCCGCCGATTCGCGCGACGACTTTTCCGTCCCAGAGCAGCGCCCGCAGTCCGGCGCTCCAGGTCTTCGAATGGCTGAAGAACACCGTCTTCCCGGGCAGGAAGGAACTGCTGGAGCCGCCCTGCTGCAAGCCACCGCCCGTGTTGACATACGCCCCCACCGCCTTGATCGGAAAAAAGGTCAGGCCGAGGCTTTGCGAGTTGTTATAGCGAATGGGAGGCTTGTCGTAGGCGTAGGTGGCAATCTCACCGACTGAATTGTAGGTGCCGATGTTCCTCAGGGCACTGCTGAATCGATCCCGCCGCCAACCGGCGACCAGCGAGAGCTTCTCCTCAAAGTAGTATCCGACCGTGCTGAATTGCAGCGTCTGAATGCGCTGCCAACTCTCCTGGTCCCGGGTGAAATAGGTTCCAATGTTGGCGCCATCCGTCGCCCCCGTCGGCCAGTTCGCCGGCAGCGCGGGATTGTCCCAGTAGCGCCATGTGACGATCTGGTTGGCCCCGTTGCGGCGATCGGGATTCGTGCCGTTCGTGCGACCATACTGGGCGTTGTTGGGATAAAACCACGTCGTCCGGTTGCTCGCGTTCACGCCAACAATCTGACGCAGCCAGCGGAATCTCTTGAAATCATAGGCCAGCGAGGAGCGGGCATAGTCACCGACCTGATCGTTGGTGCCCTTAGCATAGGTTCCCTCG
>CAIJFT010000260.1 GCA_903820035.1 uncultured Opitutia bacterium | reverse complement strand
GAAATCGTCGTCGGGGCATCGTTCGTATGCAGTGTCGATAGCAGCAGGTGACCGGTGAGTGCCGCCTCGACCGCAATGCCCGCCGTTTCCTTGTCGCGAATTTCGCCCACGAGGATGATATCGGGGTCCTGCCGCAGGAAAGACCGCAGGGCGGAGGCGAACGTAAGACCGATCTGCCGGTGCATCTGCATCTGGTTGATGCCGGCCAGTGTGTATTCAATCGGGTCTTCCGCCGTGCGGATCACGACGTCGGTGGTGTTCACCTCGTTGAGGGCCGAGTACAGCGTCATCGACTTACCGGAACCCGTCGGCCCGCAATGGAGGATCATGCCGTAGGGCTGGCGGATGCACTCGCGGTATTTCGCGAGATTCTCTTCGGAGAAACCCAGCGCCGGGAGCGGCAGCGTGGATTTTTGCTTGTCGAGAATACGCATCACGACGCCTTCGCCGTGGTTGAGCGGCGCGGTGGCTACACGCAGGTCGAGGTCGATGCCCTTCTTGGTGTACTGTTTGAAAACGATGCGTCCGTCCTGCGGCAACCGGCGTTCCGAGATGTCGAGGTTGCACATGATCTTCAGGCGCGCGACCAGCGCCGGGCCGACCTTCTTGGGCAGCCGCAATTTCTCCACGCAGATACCGTCGATGCGGTTGCGCACGATCACTTCCTTTTCCTGCGGCTCGATATGAATGTCGCTGGTACCCGAAAAATACGCGTCTTCGATGATCCGGCTGGCGAGTTGGATGATCGGACCAGACTCCTCGCTGACGTCCTCGTCGCGGAGTTCGTTATCGTTCTCGGCATACTCAGCGCCGATCTGCATGACAACGTCGTCAAAGCCCGCCGCATCATGGCTCCCCTTGGAGAACTTTTCCTTGATGTCCTTCTCGCGCCCGAGGAGTCGGACCACCTGCTTGCCGGTCATCTCCTGGATCTTTGCCGGGAGAGTAACCTCAAAGGGGTTGGCGAAGGCCACCAGCAGCATTTCGCCGACCTGACCCACCGGTAGCACCAGATTTTCCTGACAAAAATCCTGGGGGATGCGCTCGAACGTCTGCGGCGAGACCCGGTAACGGGCTACGTTGTAGGGCGCCAAGTGCAGGGCGCGTGCCTTCGCGACCAGGCACTGAAACACGCTGAGTTTGAACTCGTCCTGCAGGAGCTTGTCGAGGGCATCGCCGCTGAGGTCCTCCGGACGCGCCGCCAAGGCGGCACTCTGGTCGGCATCAAGCCGCCCCATTTCAACGAGCTTCGCGACTATCTGCAGTTGGATTCGTCCGAGAGGCATGGCGCGTCAATGGGTGGCGGCGGAGCCCGCCGGTTTCGCCGCGACTCCCGGCGGCAACGCGGCGGTCAGCTTTTCCAGGTATTCCGCAATGCCTTCGAGGGTCGCGCCAAACCAGAGAATCGGCCCGCCCAATTCTTTTTCCCAATAGGCGCGCACGGCCGGGCTCAGATAATAGGCGGTCGCCACAAAAAAGAACTCCTCCTCGCGATCGAACGGTACCGACCACGTCGCCCAGCAGGCATCCAAATCGAGATTCTTGCGCGCCTCGTCCGGCACATCGTAGTCCCGCAAGTCCACCAGACCGAGTCCCTCGACCTCCACCAGATGATGCAGCGCATCGTCCTCCTTCAGCACCTTGAGGTCGTAGGCCAGGATGCCAAGAATGGTCGACTGGCGGTTGTCCTGGGCGGACACGATCTCGATGAACCGCTCGTTGGCCGCCTCAAGATCCTCAATTTTAACGAGGTTGTGCTCCACCAGCTGGGCCCCCAGCAGCCGGTTGGCGCGCATCATAAGGGTCCGAGTTTCCTTTGACATTTGCTGGGGAAGCTACGGTCGGCGTCGCGGGTCAAGCGACGCTTTTTTCGGTCGCGCGGAACTTCGCCACCCGCTTTAACAGTTCTTTTTTCAGCTTCTCCAGTCCGTCGCCGGTCGCGCAGGAAATTTCCAGCACATCGACGGATTTGAACCGGCGCTTAAATTTGGCGAGATGCGGCTTGGACTCCGGAAGGTCCATTTTGTTCGCGACGACCAGCCGCGGTTTGTCGAGCAGGCCCGAGCCGTATAATTCAAGCTCGTGCAGCAGGTGCTTGTAGTCTTCCCGCGGGTCGCGGGCATCAGTCGCCGCCATGTCGACCAAGAACACCAGCAACGCACAGCGCTCGATGTGGCGGAGAAAACGGTGACCGAGGCCACGATTCTCGTGCGCGCCCTCGATGAGCCCCGGCACGTCGGCCAACAACAGCCGCTTATGGCCCTTTGCAAGGTCAGGATAGTCGATCACGCCAATCTGCGGATGAAGCGTGGTGAAGGGATAGGCGGCCGTCTTCGGCCGCGCCTTGGTAATGCGGCCCGTCAGCGACGACTTGCCCGCGTTCGGGAAGCCGACGAGGCCGACATCCGCGATACTCTTCAGGATAAAACGATAGGCGCCCGCGTCGCCCGGATGCCCGGCGTTGGCCCGTTTCGGCGCCCGGTTGGTCGAGGTCTTGAAGTGGGTGTTACCCCATCCGCCGTTCCCACCCTTGCAAAGCACGATCTGCTGACCGTCTGCGACCACCTCGGCGACCGGCTTTTCGGTCGCGAGATCGATCACAACCGTGCCGAGGGGCATTTTCATGATACACGGCTTGCCGTCCCGACCGTGGCAGTCGGCGCCCCGCCCGTGCTCGCCGCGCTCACCGCGCCAATGCGGCTGGAACTTGTAGTCGACGAGATTGTTCGTGTTGGCGTCGCCCAGCAGGATCACGTCGCCCCCGCGGCCACCGTCGCCGCCGTTGGGGCCGCCCCAAGGCTCGTATTTTTCACGGCGGAAGCTGATAGAACCCCGACCACCGTCACCAGCGGCGAGTTTCACGGTACATTCGTCGACAAACATCAGCCCTACGATGCAGAACGCCGGCGCTTTGCCAAGGGGTGGATCACATCAAGCCCGCCAAATACCCCGCGGATGACCCGGCGCAGGGTAAAAGAGGGTCAGACAAACCCGGTCCACTAGAGTGAAATCTTGATCCCGCGGCGTAAATAGGTCGGAACGTCCAGATCCTGTCCGTCGAAGAGATTTCGTTCGGTTTTTTCGAAATGACCCCGGCTCTCGACCTCGCCGAAGCCGAATTCTTCCTGCGCGGCCTTCGCCAGAGCCGCGCTCCGGGCCTCGGCGCTCTTGGCCGGGGCCGCGTCGGAACCGATCGGAGCGGAATTGCCGTTGGTGTCCACCGCCGGGAGGAGCTCGCTGGGCGGCTGGACCGCCGACTTCAGGCGCGCCGGCAGGGCGAGCGGACGGCGCGATGCCACCGCTCGACCGCCCATATCGCTCGTGCCGATCACACACACCTCGACCCGCCCGGCCATATCCTCGTCGATCACGGCACCCATGATGATGTGGGAATCGCGGCCAAACTGATCGGTGATGGCCGTCATGATTTCGTTCACCTTCGGCAACGTCAGGTCGGCGCCGCCGATGATATTCACCAACAGGCGGTCCGCCTTGCGCGAAAACTCCGGGGTGTGCAACAACGGGCAAAGCTTGAGGCTCGCCATCGCGTCCAAGGCGGCATTTTCGCCCGAACCTTCCCCAAGCCCGAAGAGCGTCTTGCCCCCGCGCTGCTGGAAGGCTTGGCGCAACGTCGCAAAGTCGAGGTTGATCAATCCGGTCTTGAACAGCATCGACCAGATCGACTTTACCCCGCGGCCGATCCATTCGTCGGCCCGCGCAAAAGAATCCAGCACGGTCTCGTTGTCCGCCGCTTCCTGCAACAGCACGTCGTTGGGCAACGGGATCACCGCGTCGCACACCTGCCGCAGGGCGCGGAGGCCCTCTTCCGCCTGCTTGAGCCGCCGGCCGCCTTCGAAGCTGAACGGCAGGGTTACGAAAGCGATTACCAGCGCACCAGACTCGGCGGCGATCTCGGCCACCACCGGGGACGCCCCGCTGCCGGTGCCGCCGCCCATGCCGGTGACGAGAAACACAAGGTCACACCCCTTCACGACCGCCGAAATTTTTTCGCGGTCGGCCTCCGCCGCCTCCCGCCCGAGTTCGGGATCACCACCGGCGCCGAGGCCGCGGGTGACGCCCATGCCGATCAAAACCTTGTCCTGCACGGGTGAACTGGCGAGGGCCTGATAGTCGGTGTTGATCACCGCCATCTGCAGGCGCTCAAGATTTTCCATCTTGAGCCGGTCGACCGCGTTGGAACCGGCGCCGCCGACTCCGACCAGCTTGATGGCCACATTACGGTCGGTCAGGAGCGAATGTTCCAAGGGAAGTTCGTTCAGATTCATGGTCGGCGTATCAGGATTGGGCAAACAACCGGGTCACACTCTCGAGGAGGCCGCCGCGCCGGCGCGGGCTCTTGGTTTTCTCCGCCTTCGCATTTACCCCGTAATACAGCAAACCAAGGGCCGTGTGGTAACTCGGATCGCGCAGGTTCTCGCTGATCCAGGTCGGGGCCTCGCCGAGATGCGCGGGGACGCCGAAAACCTTCGCCGCGGTCTCCGCTATGCCGGCGAGCTTAGCGGTGCCGCCGGTGAGAACGACGCCGGAGGCGCAGGTCTGAGGGGAGAATGAGCTGCCGAGCTTCTTCTTCACGACCTCCAGCAGTTCCCAGATGCGGGCCGACGTGATTTGCTCGATTGCCAGCTGCGGAAACTGGCGGTCGCCGATGGCAAAATTGCCGTCGAGCCAAACCTTCTGGGCCTTGTCCTTGGTGATTATTCCTGCACGGCCAAAACGGAGCTTAAGCTTCTCGGCCTGCCCTTCGGTGAGGCGCAGTCCGATACTAAGGTCGTTGGTCAGATGCGAACCGCCGACCGGGACGACGCCCGTCGTGTGCGGCGCGCCGTCGCGATAGAGCACGAAGTCCGTTGTTCCGCCCCCGATGTCGATCGCAAGCACGCCGTGCTGCCGCTCCTCCGGTGAGGTCACCATGTGACCCGAGGCCAAGCTCGCCAGCACGAGCTCGCGAACCTCGAGGTTAAAGCCGCGGATCACGTGGATGTTGTCCGCCAACCGCTGCTCCTGGCCGTGCACCGTCCAATAACCCACATCCAGCCGCTGACCGACCAAATTTTCCGGATTACCCGGCACGAGCCGGCCGTCGACGCGAAACGGACGGCGAATGTTGTGCACCACGGCGCGGCCGACCGGAAGCTCCTTGGCTTTCGCCAGCTCGCACACCGTACGCACATCGCCCTGATCAATCATGTTGTCTGAAGCCTTCACGTTCACGGCGGCCTCGTTGTAGAATCCCTCGAGGTGGCTGCCCGTCTGGGACAGGAAAACGTAGTCGATGCGCTCGCCGGCTTCACGCTCGGCCTGCTCCACCGCACTATGGGTCGCGTCGCTGGCGGCCTTGTAGTCGGCCACCATACCCTTGAACACGCCGCGTGAACTGCACTCACCGCGACCGATGATGGCCAGCTCACGTCCGGTGTATTCACCGATAAGGACGGTAATCTTGGAAGTGCCGATCTCCACGGCACCGATGAAACAGGTCTTAGAGTTCACGTTTGGTTCTGAGCTGGAAGGTTAGAGTGGCGGGCGGTGTCGGCGCCCTAGCGGCGACGGACTTGGCTTCGACTGCGGGCGACGGCTCGATCGTGAACGGCACCTCGCGCCCGAGGGAAAGGTCAATCCGCATGGTTCCGGCCATCTGCAGGCGATCGCGCCGCTCGAGCACAAAATCAAGCCTCGCCAGTTGCGGAAAAAATTCGCCCTTCGCATTGAAGACCACCGTCACACCCTGGCCGTTCGTGACCTCCAATTCCCGGTCGAGGACGAGACGCGCGAGCGAAACAGTCTGCCAGGTCCGGTACAAATGGGGCGCGGAGTATTGGGCGGCGACCAACAGGCGGGCGACGGGGTCCAGATCGACGGAAGCCCGGAATCCCGTGCCGTCTCGGGCCAGACGAAGTCCGTCGAGCCACGGCAGCGTGCGCAGGATTCCGACGTCGTAACCGGAACCAAGATACACGACACCGTCCCCCGCCACCAGAAAATCACGTTCCTCCCCGGATTCCTTTACCCGCACACGGGCGATCGGCATCCGCTCGGTGATTTGAACGGTGAGCCGGTCCGGAAAATGCCGCGTCAAACCCGCCGTGAGCACCTGGCGGTCGGCCAGCAGCCGCTCGCGCAGATTGGCCAGATCGAGTTCGATCAGCGAAATCCCGGCCGGGAGCCGTAAGGTCCGGACGAGCCAGGCGTTGTCGAGCACGCCGTCGTGACTCCTTACCAATTCCGGCGTTTTCAGCGGCCCGGTTTTCGCGGCGGCGGACTTCGGCTGACCGTCGTGCTGCAGTGCTTCGAATACCGTCCAGCACCCCCACGCAACGCCAGCGACGAGCAGCCCGAAAGCCAGGGAGCGGGCCGCGGCCAGCACAAGACGCACCCGACCGCCCCGTGACATCGCGCGCGACTTCACGGGCTGCGAGATGTCTCGCCAGCTCCGCGTCGAGGGAACGTTGGTGTTATCCGGGCTCAAAGACGTTGGGTGGGCGCCGCCCGAAAGCGCGCCAAAGCGGGTGACACCAACTCCCGAACTAGGTCCGCAAAATCCAGTCCCACACAACGCGCGCTCATCGGCAGCAAACTGGTTTCCTTCATGCCCGGCAGTGTGTTGATTTCCAGCAAATAAAGCTCATTTGGCGACGAAAGCATGAAGTCGACCCGCGCATAGTCGCGGCACCCGCAGGCCGCGAACGCGGTCTCGGCGGCCTGTCGCGCCGCCGCGGTCACTTCGGGCTCGAGCGGGGCAGGGGCAAAATACTCCGTGAAGCCCTTCGTGTACTTGCTCGTAAAGTCATAGACGCCGGACTTGGGCCGGATCTCCACCACGCCCATGGCTTTGCCGTGCAACACGCCGATCGAGAGTTCTCGGCCGACAATCCGGCGCTCGACCAGCCAGTCTCCCGCCGTGATCGCATCGAGTTTAGCCGCGAGCTCACCCGGGGTGGCGGTCAGGGCCAATCCCACACTGCTGCCCTCGGCGTTCGGCTTCACCACCAAGTTAGGCCCAAGCGTGGCCACGACCGCCGCCGCCACCGGCTTGGCCTGCGCCGAAAAAGTCAGACCGGGCACCACCCGCACCCCGCGCGCCGCCGCCGCATCCTTCGTGCGGGTCTTGTTCATCGTGAGCGCGCTGCTCGCGGCATCACAGCCGGCATAAATAATTCCCGCCGCATCCAGCAACCGCTGCATGCCGCCGTCCTCCCCGAACGTACCGTGCAGCGTCGAAAAGACCACATGCCGGCGCGGGTCAACCCCGGCCGGAAGCGACTCGGCGTTCACCTCGAAGAGCCGGGTCGGAAAAAATCGCGCCAGCGCCAGCGCCGACGCGCGACCGGACCCGAGGGATACCTCGCGCTCCGCAGAGGTGCCGCCGGCAAAAACCGCGATGATCGGTGACTTATTGCTCATAAAACATCCTCCCAGCGCCGGCCGTACAGCAGCACCTCCGGCTGCAGGTCCACGCCGCGCACGTCCTTCACCCGTGCCCGCACCCGTCGGATCAGAGCGAGCACGTCACCTGCCGTGGCCGTGCCGCGGTTGACGATAAAATTCGCGTGCACCGGTGAAACCTCGGCGCCCCCCACCCGCTCGCCTTTGAGCCCGCATTCGTCGATCAAACGGCCGGCGGAATTGCCCGGCGGGTTCTTGAAAATACAGCCTGCGCTCGACTCCCGCGGCTGTGACTCCTGGCGCTTGTTCCGGTAGGTAACAATCTGGCGCTTGATCGCTGCGGCGTCGGCCGCCGCGGCCGGCCGGAGCAGGGCCCCCAAAGCGATCGCGGCGTCGAGCTCGGCACAGTGCCGGTAATCGACGTGAAGCGCCGACTTCGGCTGGGTCACGACGACCCCGGCCCGGGACATGATCCGCACCTCTTCGACGACATCGAACATCCACCCGCCCATCGCTCCGGCGTTCATGCGCAACGCTCCGCCGACGCAACCGGGAATGCCCTCGAGAAATTCGAATCCGACCAAGCCGGCAATCGCCGCCTTCCCGCACAACTCCTTCAATCGTAAACCCGATCCCACCCGGACCCGGCCATCGGGCCGCGGCGTGAATTCCGACCACGCTTCACCCGCCAGCGCCAGGACGAGTCCGTCCACACCCTCATCCGGCACAATCAAGTTTGAACCTCGGCCCAGCAGGTGGACGGCGATACCGCGACCGGCCGCGACCGCCAGGAGGGACTGCAGATCTTCGACGGAGGCAGGTTCGGCATAAAGCCGTGCGCCGCCGCCGACGCGCATGGTGGTTTTAGCGGCCAGCGGTTCCTCCTGAAGAATGGTCGTGGCCGGCGACACCGCGGCGACCAAAGCACCGGCATGCGCCCGCCAATCCGCCGCGGCCAATCCCGAGAGAGTCGCAGCCGTCGTCATGAGGCGGGGCACCAGGCCAGAGTCGTCGCCATCGTCTTAGGCGGTCACCGGCTCGGCCGGGGCAAGGGCAGCGACGCCACCCCGTGCGATGGCTTCCAAATCCGTCCGCATGAGTCCAAGCGCGTCGGACCGGTCCATGCGTTGCAGGTTGGACCGGAAACGCCGGAGCAACCAGTCGTTGTCGATCACATCGAGCACCTCAGCCGCGAGGGTTTCCAACTGGGTCTGCTCGACGACCACGCCGCCGCCCTGCCGTTCGAAGTAAGCCGCGTTGGCCCGCTGATGGTCGTCCGCCGCATGCGGATAAGGCACCAGAATCGCCGGAGTCCCGCAACGGATGAGTTCGGCCAGCGAGCCGGCGCCGGCCCGGGTTACAACCAGATCGGCTGCGGACATCACCTCGGCCATGCGGTCGCTGAACGGGATATAGACCGCGCGGACGGTGGCGCCGCTGCGACTCGCGCCCTCGACCACGGTCGCGGCCCCTTTGCCCAAGCCAGTCACGACATAAAGTTGGATGCCTTCGGCCGCGAAGACCCCGGCCCGCTCGCGGGCCCAATCGTTGAGGGCCGAAGCCCCCTGGCTGCCGCCGAGTACAACCAGCACGCGCTGCTTCGGTTCCAGTCCAAGCGCGGCGCGGGCCTCGGCCTGCGGCGTGCGGCTGATTTCACGCCGCACCGGCATGCCCACATGACGCGTCGCGAAAGCGCGCACGCCGGCCAGAAAGATGCCCGGGGGCAGGTACACCCGGCGGGCAAAGCGGCCCAGCGTGCGGATAGCCAGCCCGGGAACCCGGTTGGACTCATGCAGCGCGGAAGGCACGCCGGACACCAGCGCAGCAAGCACGATCGGGGCAGAGGTAAAACCGCCGAATCCAACCACAACGTCGGCCCGGGTTTGGCGGATCATCCGCAGACAGCGGACAAACGCGCGCACCTGCGCCAGCGCGCACCGGACTAGTTGCAGCGGCCGCCAGGAAAAGCCGGCGCCCGCCATGCGTTCAAACCGGAGTTCCGGGTACTTTTCGCTCAGACGCGCATCAACTTTCTTCTGGCTGATGAGCAGGCAGACCGCGTGCCCCTGGGCCCGTAGCGTCTCAGCCAAAGCAATACCCGGCGAAAGGTGGCCGCCGGTGCCGCCGCAGGAAATCAAGAAACTGCTCATGCTAAAACCTCCCGCATGGTCGACACGCGCGTCGAGAGCGACACCCGACCCCAGTTACGCTGCGTGTTCATGATAACGCCGAGCAGCAAGCCCATCAGCATCAGGTTGGAAAGCCCCGCACTAATGAAAGGCAGGGACATGCCCTTGGTGGGAAAAACGCCCGTAACCACACCCATATTGATGATGGCTTGCACGCAGATGAGCAGCACGCAGCCGAGCACGAGCAGAAAATGGAAAAGATTGGGCGCGCGCCGCAGGTGCACGAGGCCGGCAATCAGGATCGCCGTGAAGGCAACGAGCACCGCCATCGTGGCAATCAGGCCGAGTTCCTCGCCGACGACCGAGAAAATGTAATCGGTGTGCGCCTCGGGCAGGTAGCTCAGCTGCTGACGGCCCTGCCCCAATCCGGCACCGTCGACGCCGCCGGCGGCGAACGCCGCAATCCCCTGCCGGAGCTGATACGATTTATCCTCGCTGAGGAATTCCGTCATGCGGCGGAG
>CAIJFT010000259.1 GCA_903820035.1 uncultured Opitutia bacterium | reverse complement strand
GGCTTGGCCCCGACGTGTGGTCGGGGCGGTCCGCGGGCACCGGCCGGCTGGCCGGGCGGACAAGGCATCGCAGCCGCGAGGCGAACTCGGCCTGAGTTCCTGAAGTTGAATGCTCCAGGCTAAACGCGGAAAGGCCCGCGGACGGGGCGGAACCGGCTCAATTTCCAACCCGAGGGCACTCGTTTTAGCGCAGGGTCCTTGGGGCGGGAAAACGATTCCAGCCACCGGCAGCCGGTTGGCCTTCCGCTTTCAACTTTGAAGCTACCACTGAGCTTTGGGCTCAGGTGATCCACTTCTGGCGCTGCGGAAGATGGATCCAGCGGTCGGCCTCGGGGCAGTTCTTGGCCTTGAGGTTGACGCTGTCCCACTCGAGTTCGCGGCCGGCGCGGAGGGCGACGATCCCGGTCATCCCGAATTCGGCGGCGCGGGCGGCAACGGCAAAATCCTGAAAGGTCTTCCCTTCGCCGCGGCAGGCGTTCAGCCATTCCTTCATGTGGTTCTGTTCGGGGGCGCGGGGGTAGATCACGGGCAAGGCCTTGGCTTCTTCGTGGTCGAGCACCCCGCGGCATTTCGGGCTGGAGTCGGTCTTGAGTCGCATCACTCCGCGCTGTCCCCAGGCATCCGATACAAGCATGCCCTTTTCGCCCACGAAGAGGCAACCATTGGTCGGGACCTTGCCGTAGGTGGCGACGACGTCGCGCGTCAGGTCGGGCGGTGGAACGGCGTCGGGGCCGTCGTGCCACCACACCGTGACGGGGGCGAACTTGCCGCGGGCGGCGAAGTCCCAGCGGAAGTCATTACGTGAGGGGTAGGAGTCCTTGACCGGCTCGGCCGAGTTGACGGCGATACGCAGCGGCGGCCCGAGTTCCAGGGCGCGGAGCGGCAGGTTGTGGGCGTGGGCGCCCATGTCGGCGAGGTGACCGTCGCCATAGTCCAGCCATCGGCCCCATTGGAGGCAGCCGCCGAGGTAGTAGGTCTTGAAGGGATGGACCGGAGCGGGCCCGCACCAAGCGTCCCAGTTCAGTCCAGCCGGCATCGCGTCGGCGACGGTGGCCAGCGCTTCGCTCGGGGGGAACGTACGGTTCATCCAGCAGTGGACTTCGCGGATCTGGCCGAGCAGGCCGGCCTGCATGATTTCCATGCTGCGGCGGAAAGCGTCGGTCGCGCCACCCTGCGTGCCGATCTGCGTGACGAGTTTCCCCCCGTTGCCCTGCATCATCGTCGCGATGGCGCGGGCTTCAGCGACGCTGTGGGCGAGCGGTTTTTCGCAGAAGACATGGCGGCCGGACAACAGGACGGCGCGGCTCATCGGCATGTGCCAGCGCTGGCCGGCGCAGATGATGACGGCATCGAGATTTTTTTCCCCTTCCAGAAGGCGCCGGAAGTCGGCGTACGGTTTCGCCTTGGCGAGGCCGCTGGAGAAGTCGGCGCCTTTCTTCTTTTTGCGGTCGCTGGCGCCCGATTTGAGGCGCGCGATCTGGTTTGGGTCGACGTCGCACATGGCGACGAAGTTATGGCCCTCCTGCAGGACGGAGGGGATGAGCGTGCGGCTGCGGTTGCCGCAGCCAATGATGGCGACGTTGAGGCGGCGGCTGGCCGGGTTGGCGCCAAAGAGCGCGCCGGACGTCATGATTTGCGGGCAAGCGGCAAGGCCGAGGCCTGCGGTGCCGAGCTTGAGGAAGGAGCGACGGGTTGAGCCGGGGCGAGATTTCATGAGAGCGAAAGCAAGGGGGAGTTGACGGGGTGGGATAGACAAGACGCCGGCGAGCTTCGTCCGTAACCCGAAGCCGGAGCCAAACCGAGTATTAGACCGATGTGCCCGAACGGTTCCGGTCGGAATACTTGCCTCCCCGTTCCGTTGTTTGTGTCCGAGTCTTGAAGTGTGGGCAGAGTTCGGGCTTTTTTCCGGAGATGAAACACTTTTTTCAGGTCGCGGGATGTGCGGTGGCGATGTCCGTCGGACCGGTTTTCGGTGCGGCCACCGCGGCTCCGGCCGCCGCGGCGCAGGCCAGTCTGCTTGAGGGCAAGGTCGTCGAGACCATGAACGCCGCGAGCTACACTTACGTGCAGGTCGAGACCGGCGGGCGTAGAATTTGGGCGGCGGCGCCGCAGTTTGACGTCAAGGTCGGAGATGCCGTTGCGATCGGTGACGCCCGGCCGATGCCGAACTATCACAGCAAGACGCTCAACCGAACCTTCGACGTCGTCTATTTCAGCGGCGACGTGCGGGTGAATGGTCAGCATCCGGTGCAAGCTGCCGCGGCGGATTTGCCGGCGGGGCATCCGGCTCCTGGGGCAAAGGCGGGCCCGGCGGTGGCGGAGTTATCAGGCATCAAGAAGGTGGCCGACGGCCAGACGGTCGCGGAAATTTACGCCGACAAGGCGCAGCTTACGGGCAAGTCGGTCGCCGTGCGCGGTCGCGTGGTAAAGTTCAACGCAATGATCATGGGCAAAAACTGGATCCATATCCGCGACGGTTCCGGCGTGGAAGGGGCCAACGATTTGACGGTGACGACGGCCGACAAGGCGAAGGTCGGCGACGTCGTGGTGATCACGGGCGAGTTGAAGGCCAATCGCGACTTCGGCGGCGGTTACCGTTATCCGCTGATCGTCGAGGACGCCAAGGTGGCCGTCGAGTAGCCGCCGCGGACCGCCGGGGAATCGGGAGAGCGACGCTCGGAAGGCCCGATCAGGGGGTGTAGGTAATGGTGCGGGCGCTGCCGACGCCACTGATCGTGATCGGCACGCCTTCGGTGTAGACCGCGGGGTACGTCTCGCTCGCGATCGTGACGAGGGCCTTGACGTAATTGGTCGGTCCCACAAGCGACGAAGAATCAGCGAAGCCCGAGCCGCTTTGCAGGTAATACTGGTCTGCGGCCGCGGCCATCTGCCGTGCGTTGTTGAGCACCGCCTTGTCTTGGGAACTCGCCCGAATCTTCTGGAAGCCGGGGATCGCAATCGTGGTCAGCAGCCCAATGATGACGACGACCACCATGATCTCGACGAGCGTGAAGCCTCGTTGGCGGTGAGATGATTTTATGAGTTCCAAAGGGGAGGGGCGGCTGGTCGCGAGGGGTTTAGGCGGGAGCTCGGGCGAATGGTAACTCGTCCGCTCTCCCTTCGACTCGACGTCCCTACTAAATTGCGGCCGCTGGCATTGGCGACGGTTTATTTCGGGAAGGTGCGCGGATATTCCGAACAACGGCGATGCGGGGCAGCGTTGTGGAACGCCGTTAGAGCCGACCGAGGGGATTTAGGGTTTCATAAACGAATGATAAAAATAGATATAAGTAATTAGAAACGCCTCGTCGCGGATCACGCAACCGCGCCGCCGCTAGGCCATCGGGCGGCGCGCGCGGAAAACGCGTATCGAACGCTGGCGGGATGAATGGGTTTCAGGCGAGGTACCGCGGGAAACGAATCCGCTGGGTGGCCTGCGCTGCGCCCTGGCGGTGCAACGGATGCGCGACGGGTTGGTGTCGGCGGCCAAATTCCGCGTGACTTAGTTCAAGCGGCGCGCAGACGGGCGGCGTGAATTCGTCAAGAATGCACGGAGCGCCCTCCCGTGGGGTGCGTGGTTAACCACAGCCCCCAACGATCCTTCCACCTGTCGCCATGCGCACGCCGATGAACGACCTGTTACGTCCTTGGCCGTCGCTCGCACGCCGTTGCTTGATTGCGGGGGTGGTGATGGTCGGCGCTTGGGGGGAATCGCCGGTGCCGGTCTCAGCGGTGTTTGAGCGCCCGCTGGCGACGATTCCCGAAACGCCACTCGACCGCTTGGTTTTGGCGCGTGGATCGCCGGTGGCGGGGGCGCCCGCCCTTTGTTCCGATGCGGTCTTTGTCCGGCGGGCCTATCTCGACTTGATCGGCGTGCTGCCGACCGCGCCCGAGGCGAGGGCTTTTATCCAAGATTCCGATACTGAAAATAAGCGGGCGCGTCTGATCGACCGGTTGCTTGAGCGCACTGAGTTTGCCGACTACTGGGCGATGAAGTGGGGCGACCTGCTGCGCATCAAGGCGGAGTTTCCCGTCAACTTGTGGCCCAACGCCGCGCAGGCCTACCACCGGTGGGTGCGGGCCTCGCTGGCGGAGAACAAGCCGTACGATGTCTTTGCGCGGGAACTGCTCACCGCGAGCGGCAGCAATTTCCGGGTTGGCCCGGCCAATTTTTACCGCGCGATCCAGAATCGGAAACCCGAGGGGATTGCGGCCGCGGTGGCGCTGACGTTCATGGGCACGCGGACCGACGCGTGGCCTGAGCCGCGACTGGCGGGCTTGGCGGCGTTTTTCGCGCAGATCGGCTACAAGCCCACCAGCGAGTGGAAGGAGGAACATGTTTTCTGGGATCCCCTCGGGGCGGGTCTAGCCCCCGGCAACACTGCGCCGGGGCGCGCCGCCGTGACTGCCATCGGCACGACGGTTGATCCGGTTCCCGCGGGGGCCAAAGGCCCGCCCGCGCCGGGCACGCTACGGCGGGCGACGTTACCCGACGGTGTGGCGGTCGACTTGCCGGAAGACCGGGATCCGCGCGAGGTCTTCGCCGATTGGCTGATCACGCCGCAGAATCCCTGGTTCACCCGCAACATCGCCAACCGCGTCTGGGCTTGGCTCGTTGGCCGAGGCATCATCCACGAACCCGACGATATCCGGCCGGACAATCCGCCCGGCAACCCCGAGTTGCTGACCTATCTGGAGCGCGAACTGGTCGCGGGGCGCTATGACCTCCGCCGGTTCTACCGTCTCATCCTGAACTCGCGGACCTATCAGTTATCGTCCTTGCCGCATGGAAAATCCGCGCCGGGGGACTTCGCGACCTATCCGCTCCGCCGGCTCGATGCCGAGGTGTTGATCGACGCGATCAACCAGATCACCGGAGCCACCGATCTCTACACGAGCCCGATCCCGGAACCGTTCACGTATATTCCCGAAAACATGCCGGCGGTGGCGATCGCCGACGGCAGTATCACGAGCCCGTTCCTCGCCCTTTTCGGGCGCTCCGCCCGCGCGACCGGGATGGAAAACGAGCGGGATAACAAGCCCGTGCCTGCGCAATGGCTGCATCTCCTCAACTCGAGTCACATCCAGCGCAAGCTGGAGCAGGGACCGAAACTAAAGGCGATCTTCGATTCCGCCCGCGGTCAGGCCGCGATTCTGGAGGAACTCTACCTGACCGTACTCTCACGCTTGCCGACACCCGAGGAGGTCACGCAGGCGGAGGGCTACGGCCTCGTGCAGACGGTGAAAGCGCCGCCGGCGGCTAAATCCTTCCCGCCGGGCAAGGCGCCGCCACCGAAGACCGTTATCGTCAAGCGCCGCGACGACTGGGTCGACCTCACCTGGATGCTGATTAACAGCTCCGAATTCTTGTATCGTCATTAGCCCCACAACGCCACCAACCCATGAAATCCCCGCCACTCCCTGTTCCGAACGTCGCGAGTATGATGGGCATGAACCTCAGCCTGCCGATGACCCGCCGGAGCGCGCTGCGGGTCGGGCTGTTCAGTACCGCGGGCTTGCTCCTGGCGGATACGGTTAAGGCGCAGGCGGTCGTCGCGTCTGCGGCGGCGCCGGTGGCGCGTCCGCCGATCAAGGCCAAGGCGAAGTCGGTCATTCAGATTTTCCTCTGGGGAGGCATGTCGCACAACGACACGTGGGACCCGAAGCCCGACTCCGGCTACGACTATATGGGCGAATTTCGCACGGCGATCCCGACCAATGTGGGCGGCATCCAGATCGGTGAACTCTTTCCCAAGCTCGCGCAGCAGGCCGACAAGTACTCGCTGATCCGCAGCATGACGCACCGCAACAACGGGCACGAGACCGCGGCCTATCTCATGCAGACCGCCCACGCGCCCGGCGAACGGCTGGCCTATCCGAGCGTCGGCGCCGTGTTTTCGCTTTTCAAAAGTCCCGGCTACAAGGGCCTGATCCCGCCGTACGTCGTCCTCACGCAACCGCAGGGCCGTTTTTCCGAGGAGGGTTTCCTTGGCCCGAAACTGAAACCGTTTGCCACTGGCGGCGATCCGAACGCCGCCCGTTTCGAAGTCGAGGGCGTCGTCTCGCGCGGCATCACCGATGCGCGGCAGAAGACGCGGCGCGAGCTGCTCGCGAAAATGGATACCTTTGGCGGTGCGATGGCGGCGAGCCCTCAGCTGGCCGCGGCCGAGGAGGCGAAGAGGCAGGCGTACGAGTTGATCATGGGTCCGGGCAAGGAAGTGTTCGACCTTTCGAAGGAGAAAAATGAACTGCGCGACCGGTACGGCCGGCATACGTTCGGGCAAGACTGCCTCGCGGCGCGGCGCATGGTGGAAGCGGGCGTGCCCTATATCGTAATCAATTATCCCGGCGGCTGGGACACCCACAGCAATCACTTCGCAACGATGCGGCGGCAGTGTCCGCAACTCGACCAGGGACTCGCGATGCTCCTGCAGGATTTGCAGGATCACGGGCTGCTGGAGAGCACGATTGTGTGGTGCTGCGGCGAATTCGGGCGAGGGCCGAAGGTCGATTGGCAGCCACCGTGGAACGGCGGTCGCAACCACTACGGCAATGTGTTCACGGCGCTTGTCGCCGGCGGTGGTTTCAAGGGTGGTCACGTGGTCGGCCAGTCGGACAAGCGCGCGGAGGAGGTGAAGGATCGGCCCGTTTACCCGGTGGACATGCTGGGTAGCATCTACGCGCTGAGCGGCATTGATGCCACGGCGAAGCTTCCGCATCCGATGGGAACCGAGGCCCACGTGCTGCCCGCCGCCGCGGAAAATTCCAAATCCGGCGGACTCCTCACGGAGATCATGTGATGAAACGAACGGGTCTACTGGGTTTGCTCGGCTGGGTCGCGGTCACCGCCGCGGTGCCGCTGGCGGTGGCGCAAGTCCGCCCCTACATCGGCTACGTTTATCCGGCCGGCGGTCAGCAGGCTACGACCGTGCAGATCCGGCTGGGCGGCCAGGCCTTTGAGGACGTGAGCGGCGTCCTGATCACCGGCGCCGGTGTCACGGCGAAAATCACCGACAACTACCGCCGCCTGAATAACCAGGAAATTCAGCTCACCAACGAACAACTCCGGGAACTGAAGCGCCCGGCCCCCGCGGTATCCGGCGGCAAGGTGCCCGCGGTGGTGGCTCCGGATGCGGTCCTGCAGGCCCTCATCGTTAAACTCGAGGCCCGTGCCCGCGAGTGGGTTCAGACGCCCGCGTGCGCTTCCATTTCGAGCCTGATGATGGTGGCTGTGACCATCGAGCCGGACGCCGCGCTGGGCCTGCGCGAAATCCGTTTGGTAACGCCCAAGGGAGTCTCCAACCCGCTGGTGTTCGAGGTGGGGCAACTGCCCGAGTATGCGCGGAAGCCGATGGTCACCGCGACGATTCAGACCCTGGGTAAGGAGGCGCAGGCCCTGCGCAAGCGTCCGCCGGCCGAGGCCGAGGTCCGAGTCGAACTGCCGTGCACGGTCAACGGCCAGATCGCTTCCGGCGAGGTCAACCGCTACCGGTTCAGCGCGAGCAAGGGGCAGCGGCTGGTGCTTGCGGCGCAGGGTCGGGGGCTCGTGCCTTTCATTGCCGACGCGGTGCCCGGCTGGTTCCAGCCGGTGTTGGTGGTTTACGACGCGCAGGGCCGCGAGGTCGCGTTCGCGGATGACTACCGGTTCAAACCCGACCCGGTGATCCTGTTTCAGGTGCCACAGGATGGTGACTACATCTGCGCCATCTACGACAGCATCTATCGCGGTCGCGAGGACTTCGTTTACCGCATCACGCTCGGCGAGCTGCCCTTTGTGACGAGTATCTTCCCTCTGGGCGCCACGGCCGGGGCGGCGGTGCCGCCGTCGATGACCGGTTGGAACCTGCAGGATGCGGATCTCGCCTGGCCGGCCGACGCCCGCGCGCCGGGAATCCGGTTCCTGACCGCCGGACGCACGGGCTACGCGTCCAACCGCGTACCCTTCGTCCTCGCAACGTCGACGGAGGTTTTGGAACGCGAGCCGAACAACACGCCGGCGACCGCGCAGCCGGTGACGCTGCCGGTCGTGGTAAACGGCCGGATCAACCGGAAGGACGACCGCGACGTTTACGAGTTCTACGGGAAGGCCGACGACCGGGTGGTGCTGGAGATCGAGGCCCGTCGGCTCGACTCGCCGTTGGATTCGGTGGTCACGCTCACCGATGCGAACGGGCGGGTGGTGGCCTTCAATGATGACCGGGAGGATCTCGCGGCCGGACTTAACACCCACCACGCCGACTCCTATCTGATGGCGAAGCTACCGGCGACCGGTCGTTACCTGGTGCAGGTCGCTGACACGGCCCGCGCGGGCGGCGAGGACTATGGCTACCGTCTGCGCATCAGTGCGCCGCAACCGGATTTCGAGCTGCGCGTCGTCCCTTCGAGTGTGAGCCTGCCGTTGAACTCCACGGCCGCGTTTACGGTGCACGCGTTGCGGCGGGACGGGTTTGCCGGACCGATTAAGGTGACGCTGAAAAATCCGCCGGCGGGCTTGTCGGCGGTCGCGGTGACGTTGCCCGCCAATCAAAACACCGCCCGTTTTGTGGTGAAGAGCGGAGCCGCGGTCTCGGAGGGTCCGGTCCGTCTGACGATTGAAGGCAGTGCCAAACCGGGAGCCGTTGAGCGGGTGCACGCGGCGGTGCCCACCGAGGACAAGATGCAGGCCTTTCTGTGGCGTCACCTCGTGCCGGCGATGGATCTGGTGGCGGTGGTGTTTGATCCGAAGTTCCAGCCGGTACCGAGCCGGATCGCCCCCGTCCTCCCTCCGTCGGTGGCGGCGGTGTCCGGCGGGCCGGCGGTCACGGTCGGGGCCAAGGTCGCGCCGGCCACGCCACCAAAATTCACCAAGCAACAAATTGTCGGCCGGCTCCGGCAGTTGAAGTTGCTCTACGAAGAGGGGTACCTGCGGGATGATTTCTATCTTGCCCGCGTCGCCGAGTGTGAGACGCCGGCCCCTTGATCCCGTTGCGCATAGGCGCCCGTCGAGCGGGCGGGCCTACAGCGGAGAAATCAGAAAACCTGGGGACACTCCGATCACAACGGGCGAAACCGCGGGTCGCGGCCGGTCATTTCATCCCACAGCGGCCGCAGTCCAAGGTCGCGGTTGCGCGTGCGATTGATCCACTCGACTTCGTTGGGTGACCCGGGCGGGGTGAAGCGGATGCCCCAGATCGGATCGAAGGCCTCGCTCGAAAGCGAGTAACGCATATCGGCCAAAACGGTGGCGTCCGCCGGACTCCGGCCGACCCAATTTTCCGAGAACCAGGCGAAGCGGGCGAACGAACGCCGCGTGTCGCGGGATTTTTCCGCGGACGACAAATTCGCCGGTCCGACCACGGGCAGCGACCAGCCTTCGCGGACGGTTGGTGCGGAAAACCAACCGACGCGAATCCGGTCCGAGTGGATGCGGCCGTCGTGCAGGTAGAGTGCGCGCCAAACGACGTTGTTGGCCATCGTCGGCATGGCTTCGAGTCGGGTGACGGTGTGTCCGCGGGCCCGGGCGATTTGCCGGACCGCATTGACTGCGCGGCCGTGCTGCACCGCGCCGAAGCCGAGGTAGAGCGCGGCCGCCGCGAGGCCGAGGACCGACGGCTTCATGTTCCGGCGTACGACCGCCCAGGCGATGCCCGCCAGCAGCGCGAGCGTGATCGGAGGGTCGATGATTGAAATCAGGTCCCAACCTTCGCGGTGATCGGATAACGGCCACCAAAGCCGCGTGCCGTAGCTCGTCGCCGCGTCGAGCAACTCATGGCTAATGTATGCGACCAGGCTGCACAGCCACAGCGGCAGCCAGCGGGCCGGTGTGCGCCGGTCGCGGTGTAACAGCCAGAGCGCGGCGACGACGGCGGCGCCCACCGGGGCGAAGGCGACGGCGTGGGTGAAGCCGCGGTGGTATTCGATTGCGAGCAGCGGGTCGGTGGCGCTGGAGATGAAAATGTCCGCATCGGGCGCGAAGGCGGCGAGTCCTCCCGCCGTCGCGGCGTGCCGCCCAAGCCGGCGGCCGAAGCCGGCATAGCCGAGGCTGGCCCCGAGGGCGATGTGGGTAAGCGGATCCATAGGCGGGGGGAACAGAGCGGAAAGGTGGCGATGGTTCAATGCCCTCGATGCCGTGGCCGAAGTCAGCGGGGACGCTTTCCGATGGGCACAAAAAAGCCGGGGCCAGCGGCCCCGGCTTTGGGAAGCGAATGACGGTCCGCGCGCCTCAGGCGGTGAGGATCTTGCGCTGCTTGGGGTCGTACTTCGTCTTCTTGCCGGTGTCGTACGAGATGACGGCCATGAGGACCGCGATCGCGTGCTGGTAGCCGGCGTCGATCGAGGCGTGCGGGGTCTCGCCGGTGCGCATGCATTGGAGCCAGTTGAGGAAGTGGTCCGGACGGTCGATCGGGGTGACTTCGACCTTGCCGCGGATCTTGCCGTCGCGCTTCGGGCCGCCGTCGGCGCTGTAGGTCGGCGCGTTCCAGTTGTCGACGGCGAGCGTGCCCTTTTCACCGAAGAACTTCCGGGTGTTGCCCGCGCTGTTGGCGAAGTTGTTCGAGCTCGTGACCATCATGCCCTCGGGGTACATCCACGTGGCGATGACGTTGTCCGGCACGGTGAACTTGTTCTCGTCGTTCCAGTACGTCGAACCGCCCATGCACATGCACTCGAGCGGGAAGCCGCAGTCGGTGACGTAGTGCATGAGATCCAGGAAATGCGCGCCCCACTGCGGGACCGGGCCCTGGCAGAATTCAAGGTAGCCGTACCAGGCGGCGTATTGGCGGGCGTCGAAGGGACGGTCCTTCCGGTCGCCGAGGAACTCCTTCCAGTCGACGTCCTTGGCCTGCACGTCGCGCTTCAGGTAGCTGTACCAGTAGGGCGGCGTGCTGTTGCGCGTCTCGTCGACGCGGGAAATCTTGCCGAGGATGCCGCTCTTCACGACTTCGCGGGCGCCGACGATGCCGGGGAGGCTGCGGAGCTGCGTGCCGACCTGGATGATGCTACCGGCGGCCTGCGCGGCTTTGGCGGCGTCGTAGGCGCGGACGAGCTTGTCCATCTCGGTGGCGAGCGGCTTCTCGATGTAGATGTGTTTGCCAGCCTTGGCGGCGGCCTCGAGGTGCGTCGTGTGGTGGAAGTCAGGCGAGGCCACCATGACGGCGTCGACGTCCTTCATCGCGAGCACTTCGCGGTAAGAGCCGCACATCTTGACGTCATGCTTGAGGAATTTCTGCACCATCGCGTTGGCTTCCTCGCGGGCTTTGCTCCACGGGTCGCACACCGCGACGATGTCGAAGTTCGTCTTCTCGACGTGTTTCAGAATGCCGTCCATGTGCGCGGTGCGACCGCGGCTACCGCAGCCGATCTGGGCGATCCGGATGCGGGAGTTGGCGCCGATCGAGCGGGCGCGCTCGGCGGCGGAGAGGAAACGCGGGGTGGTGGCGACCGCGGCGGCGCCGGTGGCGAGCGCGGCCGACTTCAAGAAAGAGCGGCGGGGTAGGGTGGAAGCGGAGTCGGGGGTGTTCATGGTTGAAATGAGTTAAGGGCTGCGGGGCGGCTTTAGAGAGCGATGATTTTGTCCATCTGCCCCGAGAGTTTTTTGAGCCACTCGGCGTCGGACAATTCGGGGGTGCGGTTCTGTTCGGAGATGAGCCAGCCGTTGTAGCCCACGGCGTCGAGCGCGGTGATGACGGCCGGCCAGTCGCTGTCACCGGTGAAGAGTTCCGTGCGGAATCCGGCGTGGGGGCCCTTTTCGTCGCGGAGCTTGCGGCTGTATTCCTTGACGTGGATTTTCACGATCCGCTTGCCGAGGATCTGAATCCAGTGCTGGGGCCAGCCCATGTCGACGACGTTGCCGACGTCAAAGTGCCACTTGACGGCCGGCGACTTGAACTGGTCGACAAACGCGGCGGCTTCGAGCGGGCTGAGGAGGAATTTATTCCAGACGTTCTCGATCGCGATCGCGACGCCGAGCTCTTCGGCGAGGGGGATCGCCTGCTTGATGCCGGCAATGGAGCGCGTGTAGGCGTCGGCGTAGGAGGTATCCTTGTTGACGGTACCCGGTACAAACAACACCGAGCTGGCGCCGTAGGCCTTGGCATCGCGCAGGCCCTGCTTCAGGCCCTCGAGCCCGGTCTCGCGCATCGTCGGATTCGGCGAGGTGATCGGGTGGGTCCAATGCGTGGAGATGACTACGCTCGGGATCTGCAGGCCGCTGGCGTCGCGGGCGGCGAGGACTTCCTTCTGATCCATGGCACTGCTTACTTCGACGCCGTCGAAGCCGGATTCCTTGAGCAGCTTGAAGCGCTCGACGAGGGAGACGGCGTTCTTGGCGTTGGGCTTCAGTCCGCCGAACATGTAACCCTTCTTGAGGGCGCGGCGCGGCTGGTCGGCGGCGCGGGCGGCGAGCGGGGCGAGGGCCGCGAGGGCGGCGGTGGACTTGACGAAATCGCGACGGTCCATGGCTAGAGTTTCTTGACGGACATTTCCTTGAACTCGACGGGGTCGGTGTGACCGGCGAGGCCGAAGTAACCGGTGGTGCGGTCCTTGCCCGGGTGCTTCGACTTGGCCATGGCGGTTTCCATTTCGACCTTACTCAGGTCCGTGTCGAGGATGACGGTGCCGTTGAGTTCCACCTTGATGGTTGAGCCCTTGATGGTGACCTCCTCGAAGTTCCAATCGGTGAGCGAGCGCAGGTAGCCGCGCGCGGCCGGCACCATGCCGTAGGCCGAGCCGTGGTATTGGCGGGCATCGAGCTTCTTGGTCGGCTCCTTGCGATTGGCGTAGTAATCCTCGTCGATGATCTGCAGCTCGGTCATGCCGTCGTAGGCGGTGTTGCCCTTGCCCGGATAGCGAATGGCGAGGCCGTTATTGCCGCCCGGCGGGATCTTGAACATGACGCGGGCCTTGAAGTCGCCGAGTTCCTGATTCCAGTACGGGGTACCGCCGCGGCCATTGCGCCAGATGATGGTGCCGCCCTTGACTTCCATGACGTCGGCGGCGGTCTTGACCACGCCTTTTTCCTCGATCGACCAACCGTTGAAATCCTTGCCGTTGAAGATCGACGTGAAGCCTTCGCCGCCGCGGCTGGCGAGGAGTTTATTGGCTTCGTCGGTGCCGATTTCACGCAGGTTGATATTGCGCCAAAGCGTGGCGCCGCCGTGCGTCTGCAGCTGAATCGGGCCTTTGGCCGGGATCGGGCGCCGCTCGTCGGCTTTCAGCTTCTTGTCGTTCTTGTCGTAGTAATTTTCGAGGATGATGTGGTCGACGACGAGCTGCTGATTCAGCCAGACGCTGACGCGGCTGCCGACCATGACGACGCGGAGGGAATTCCATTCGCCGATGGGCTTGTCGGCCTTGACGAGCGGATCGCGGCCGGGCGTGCCCTTGGTGTTGTTCCAAAGGCCGCCGGAGCCCTTGGCGTAACCGATGTCCTTGGTGTCGGGAATGGCGGTGTCCCAGATCTGCACCTGCGGCACGCCGCGGAGGTAGACACCGGAGTCGGCGCCGGCGGCGAGCTTGAAGTCGAGGGTAAGTTCGATGTCGCCGTAGTCCTTCTCGGTGGTGGCGTAGCCGCCGAAGCCGTCGTTGACCAGTACAGCGCCCTCGACGCGCCAGTGCGGTTTGCCGTCCTTCAATTCGGTGAGGCTATTGGTCCACTTCGCGATTTGCGCGGCGCGCTCGGCGTCGGGCATGGCGAGCAGTTTGCGGTGGTCAAAGGTAGTGCCGCCACGCCAGCCGGAAAGGTCTTTGCCGTTGAAGAGCGGAGTGAAGCCCGCGGGTACTTGGGCGGCGCGGGCGAGCGGCGCGAGGGCGACGCAAACAAACAAGGCGAGCAGACGGTATGGCAGCATGGAGTCGGGGGTGAAAACGGATCGCGGTTGCAGAGCGAAGGGGAGACTTTGAACTACTTGGTTACCTCGGCACCGCAAACCGAAATTCCACTGCGCCGGAAAATAGTCGGAGGTGACGGGCGTTTCGATTCACGGTTGGTGGACCCGAGGTCCCCATCCGGTTGTTGGGAGACGAGGTTTGGTATGCATGGGCGCGATGAGGACATCGCCCCCATCGGGCTGCGTTATCCCAAAAAAGGCCCGCCGCCGCGGCGGCGACCCTCAATGGGCGGCGCTTACCCGGGTGGCGTCGGAAAGGTAGGCCAGCTCGTTGGCGAGTGCGGTTGGCTTTTTCGAACTCAGCTATGCGTGCGCCTGAATCAGGGCGAGGGTGCAGCGAAAGGCCGAAGCGCTTAGGCCGGACCGCGGCAAAAAACCATCGCCACCGTCCGGTGCGTCGCCAAGAATGTGCGCTCGTTTCGCTCCTTTGCGTTTACCTATGAACCCCTCCTCGTTTCCGCGTGCGGCCTGCGCCCTGCTGGGCCTCGCCCTCCTGATTCCCGTCGCGGTCCTCGCCGCCGAGCAGCCCAAGGCGGCTCCCAAGGCCGCCGCCAAGAAGGCCGCGGCGCCGGGCCTTAAGTTCCGAGTGCAGCAGCTGCACGTCGACAACAACGAAGGCTGCGCGGTCGCGGACTTCAACCGCGACGGCAAACTGGACATCAGCGCCGGCGAGTTCTGGTACGAGGGGCCCGACTTCAAGACGAAGCGGCAGCTCCGGAAGCTCGAGGCTTTCGGCAAGGACTACCTGACGAACTGCGGCGAACACGCCTACGATGTGAACGGCGACGGCTTCCCCGACATCGTCACCGGCGCGTTCATGGACACCAAGGTTTACTGGTACGAGAATCCCGGCGCCGAGGGTCTCAAGGCCGGCGTCATGTGGAAGCAGCACGTCTTGATCGAAACGCCGTACGCGCAAAACGAGTGGACCGACCTGCGCGACCTCGACGGCGACGGCGTGCCGGAGTACGTCGTCAACTCCTACGGCCCGACCAACGCCCTCATGGCTTACCGCTTCGCGAAGAACGCCGCCGGCGAGCCCATCCTTCAGCCGTGGATAATCCAGGCGAGCGGGCCGTTTGTGAACGGGCACGGCATCGGCTTCGGCGATATCAATGGCGACGGTCGCGAGGACATCCTGTATGGGAACGGCTGGTACGAGCGGCCGCAGGACGGCGCCGCGAACAAGCCGTGGGTCCGCCACGCCGACTGGACCTTCCCGCACGCCAGCACGCCGATGATCGTCGTCGATCTCAACGGCGACGGCCGCAACGACTTCATCTGGGGCCACGGCCACAATTACGGGCTCTACTGGGAGCAGCGGATGGACGACAACAAGGACGGCAGTACCAACTGGCGTCACCATGTCATCGACGACAAGATCTCCCAAAACCACTGCCTCGTCTGGGCGGACCTCGACAACGACGGCAAGCCCGACCTCATCACCGGCCGGCGCGTCAAGGCCCACAGCGGCGGCGATCCGGGCGACAGCGAGCCGGGCTGCGTCGTGATGTACAAGTGGAACCCGCTCACGCAGAATTTCACGAAGCAGATGCTGGCCGACAACGGCCCCGGCATCGGCCTGCAGATCCGACTCGCCGACCTCGATGGCAACGGCTGGAAGGATATTGTCGTCGCCGGCAAGAGCGGCACGCACATTCTCTGGAATCTGGGCAAGTAAAGGTCGCCCTCCCGGGCTCTGTTCTGGGGCGCCGTGGTATCGGCGCCCCGACCCTGTGCGGTAACGTCAGGCGGCAAGACGGAGCGGCGAGGATGTTTTTAGTCGCGCTCCGATCGAAGGTGTAAGCGTGGCCATCCCGGATTTCCGCGTGGTCGCGGCGCGCCAAACCTAGCGGTCTCCTTGAATGAAACCGCGCTAGCCCGGTTTGCCGGTCGACTTGAAGGCGTGCCGGGAATGCGGCTTGCCCCGTGCTTTCGCCCGCGGTGAAACTCGGTGTCCCGCTGTTCCCTTCCCCCGTCTTCCTCCCCATGATGTCCCGACTCCGTTTTGCCCTAGGGCTGCTGCTTCTCTGTCTGGCGCCCCACGCCGTTATCGCCGCCACGCCGGCCGCGTTTGAACTCCGGGAGGGCGATCGGGTCGCGTTTCTCGGCGACGGTTTGATCGAGGGCGAGCAGTATCAGGCTTGGATCGAGGTCATGCTCTCGTCGCGATTTGCCGACCGTGCGGTCGCGTTTCGCAATCTGGGTTGGAGCGGCGATACCCCGGCCGGCGAGTCGCGCTTCAGCTTGAGTTTATTGCAGGCGGGCAAGGAGCCGGCGGACGAAGGTTGGAACCAGCTCGTGCGTCAGATCGCCGACTTTAAGCCTACGGTGGTTTTTATCGGATACGGTATGGCCAGCTCGTTCGATGGCGCCGCCGGTCTGGCAAAATTCAAAGCTGACTACACGCGGGTGCTGGCCGCGATTGAGCAGGCTTCGCCCGGCGCGAGATCCGTGCTGCTGTCGCCGCTGCACCATGAAAATCTCGGCGCGCCGTGGCCCGATGGCGCGGCGCACAACGCCCAGCTCGCGCTCTATGCGCGCGCCGTTGGCGAGATTGCCGCCGAGCGCGGGGCCCGGCTGGTCTCGTTGTTTGATTTGCGCGCGGCGCGTTCCGGTGCGGCGGCGCTCACCCACGACGGTATCCGGCCGTCGGCCGCCGGCTATCGGATGATCGCCGAAGCGGTGGAAGATGCGCTCTTCGGTTCCGCCGGGGCGTGGCGGTCGAGCGGGCAGGCCGAGGCCTTGCGGCAGGCCATCCTCCGCAAAAACGAGTGGTTCTTCCACCGTTCGCGGCCGGCGAACATGGCGTACATTTTCGGCTTTCGAAAACGCGAGCAGGGACGCAACGCGACGGAGGTCCTCAAGTTCGACGAGTTCATCGCGGCGGAGGAACAGCGCATCGCGCAGCTGCGCGGACTGCAGCCCGTTAACGTACCGGAAATCCCGCGCCGCACCGGCAACCTCAACGCGGTGTTCACGCCGCAGGTGCATCCTGATTTTCAGCTCGCGGACGGCCTCGAGGCCACGCTTTGGGCGGAAAATCCCCTGATGCACAAGCCGATCCAGATGAACTTCGACGCGCGCGGCCGCCTCTGGGTCGCGAGTTCAGAGCTCTATCCGCAAATCGAGCCGGGCCAGGCGGCGACGGACAAGATCATCGTCCTAGAGGATACCACGGGTGCGGGACGGGCGGACAAGGCGACGGTGTTTGCCGACGGTTTGCTCATCCCCACCGGCCTCGAGGTCGGCGACGGCGGCGTCTATGTTGCGCAGAGCACCGAGCTGCTGCACTTCAAGGACACCAACGGCGACGGCAAGGCCGACCAGCGCCGCGTCGTGTTGAGTGGCTTCGGTACCGAGGACACGCATCACAATCTCCATACGCTCCGCTGGGGCGTCGACGGCCGGCTCTACATGGATCAGTCGGTCTACACCCGCACCAACGCCGAAACCCCGCACGGGGTCGTGCGGCTGATGGCGGGCGGTATTTACCGTTTCGATCCGCGCGACCACCGGATGGAGATTCTCTATCGCGGCTGGGTTAACGCGTGGGGCCACCAGTTTGATGACTTCGGCCAATCGTTCGTGACCGACGGCGCCGGCTTTCAGGGCGTGAGCTGGGCCGTCCCCGGTGCAACCTACCGGACGCTCGCCCCCGCACGGCGCGAGCTGCAGAGCATCAGCCCGGGGAATTACCCGAAGTTCTGTGGCATCGAAATCATCCGCAGCCCGCATTTCCCCGCGGACTGGCAGGGTGACTTCATCACGGCTGATTTCCGCGCGCACCGTATCGTGCGCTTCAAGGCGACGGAGCAGGATTCCGCCTACGTCACGAAGGAAATGCCGGACGTCATGCGTACGACGGCGGATTCGTTCCGCCCGATCGATGTGCGCCTCGGACCCGACGGTGCGCTGTATATTGCCGACTGGAGCAACCCGATCATTCAGCACGGCGAGGTGGATTTTCGCGACCCGCGTCGCGACAAGTCGCACGGTCGCATCTGGCGCGTGACCTTCAAGGGCCGGCCGACGGCACCGAAGGTCGATCTGACGACTTTGAAGAACACCGACCTGTTGGACCGGCTCGCCGGCCCGAGCGGTTTCGATCAGGAGCATGCCCGGCGCGTGCTCGTCGAGCGCGGGGCCGCCGCGGTACGCTCGGATTTGGCAACATGGACGGCGCGGCAGGGGACGGAAGCGGCGCAGTTGCAGGCGCTGTGGATGTATCAGGCATTCAATCTCACCCCGGCCGCACCGGCCGGCGGTTTGTTAACGGCCAAGGACGCGCGCGTGCGGGCGGCGGCCGTGCGGACGCTGCCGGTGGCCGGGGCGATGGCCCAGTTGGAAAAGCTCGTCGCGGATGTTCATCCGCGGGTGCGGGTCGAGGCCGTCCGGGCGCTCGGCCGGCAGGGTTCGGTTCGCGCGGCGGAGTTGGCGCTCACCGTTCTCGAACGCCCGATGGATCCGTTTCTCGATTACGCGCTTTGGTTGACGGTCAACGAACTCGCCGGGCCGTGGCTGGCCGCGGTTAAGTCGGGCGCGTGGAAAATTTCCGGGCGGGAGAAACTGCTCGAGTTTGGGCTCAACGCCGTCGAGCCCGCCCTTGCCGCGGACGTGCTCGGCCAGCTGGTGGCCGGGCAGGGGATTCCCCGCGACGGTTCCGGGCCGTGGATCGAATTGATCGGTTCAGCCGGTGGTCCGGCGGAATTGCGCCGGCTGCTCGATCAGACGTTGACGGGTGAATTTCCCGAACCGGTTGCGGTGCGGGCCCTCAATGCTCTTTCCGGGGCGGCCCGACTTCGCAGCGTGAAGCCGGCGGGCGACCTCGTGACGGTCGCAACCCTGTTGGGCGCTCCAGGACAAGCGACCCGTTTGGCCGTGTTGCCGTTGGCCGGCGCGTGGAAGCTGGCGGCACTCGCGCCGCAAATCACCCAGGCGGCGGGCCGGGTCGGGGCGGCACCGGCGGAACGCACCGCGGCGTTCACGGCCCTGCGCGACATTGGCGGCGCCAACGTGGTCGCGCAGCTCAAGCAGTTGGGCGGGGCGAACTCGACGGCGACGGCCGAGGTCCGGCGGGAGGCGGTGGTCGCCTTGGCGGGACTGAACCTCAATGCCGCGCTTCCGGATGTGGTGGCGGTGCTGCAGGTGGCGACCGACGAGGCCGCGGCGGCGGCGCTGTGGCGCAGCCTGCTGAGCATCCGCGGCGCCAGTGCGAAATTAGCGGAGGCGTTTTCCAAGGAGACTTTGCCCGCGGCGGTGGCTCGCGCCGGTTTGCGCCCGGCCCGGGAAGGCACGCAGCACCAGGCCCTCGTGAACGTGTTGCTGAAGGCGGCCGGCCTGAGCGTGAGCGGCACGCCATTGTCCGCCGCGGAGTTGCAAGCGTTGGCCAAGGAAGCACTCGCCAAGGGTGATGCCGTGCGCGGAGAGAATTTCTACCGACGGGCGGAGCTCGCGTGTACCGCGTGCCACGCCATCGGCGGCGCCGGCGGCAGGATCGGTCCGGACCTGACCAGTATCGGGGCAAGCGCGCCGCCGGACTATCTCGTTGAGTCGTTGCTGTATCCCAATGCGAAGATCAAGGAAGGCTACCATTCGGTCCTGATCACCACGGCCGACGGACAGGAGCACAACGGGATGATCGCGCGGGAGACTGAGAACGAGGTCGTCTTGCGCAACGCGGCGAACCAGGAGGTTTCGATTGCAGCCAAGAGCATCACCCGGCGGAGCAGCGTTGGCTCGCTCATGCCGGCCGGCCTGCTCGATGCGCTCTTGCCCGAAGAGCGCCTCGATCTGGTGAAATTCCTCTCGATGCTCGGGAAGCCCGGCGCGTATGACGCGGCCCGCGGCGGCGTCGCCCGAGCGTGGAAGCTTTACCTGATCCTCAGCGCCAACCAGCACCTTGGCAGCGAGCGCGTCATCCGCGGCGATTTTTCGCTCGAGAGTTGGCAGCCGGCGCTCTCCCACACGAGCGGCGCGCTGACCCGCGGGACGGTCGAGGGCGTTTTTCCGCAGCGAAATAATAACCGCGGCCTGTTTGCCGCGACGCAGTTTACCTCCGCCCGCGGCGGTCAGGTACGCTTCACCCTCAGAGGCGACGTCAAGGGCATCTGGGTCAACGGGGCCTTGGTCAAGGCGAGCCAGGCCTTTACCGTCGAGGCCAAGCCGGGTGCGAATACGATCGTCCTGCAAGTGGATGACGTGACTGTGCCGGAGGAGCTCACGCTCAACGCCGCCGATGTCACGTTCAGCGTAAGCCTGTGAGGTGGGCGGGAACGTGATTCACCGTGTTCGACAATCCGTTCGCTGGGGAGGGCGGCGCTGACGAAGCGGCGCCCTCGGTGGTGGGCTTCGGTCAGGGAAAAAGACCGGTCCGGTTCCCCCGGCGATAACTTCCCCACAACGGAACTCGCCGCCGTGCGTCCGGCCGGCCAACGTTTCGGGCCACTTTATCCCTATGAAAAAAATCCTATCCCTGCTTGTCGTCGCCGGTCTTTGCGCCGGACGTCTCTTCGCGGCCGATGCGAAGCCCAATTCCCTTACGAAGGAGGAGAAATCCGCCGGCTGGCAGTTGCTCTTCGACGGCAACTCCCTCGACGGCTGGAAAGCCAGTGAAACGCCGGGCACGTTTTCGGTGAAGGACGGCCTGCTGACCGTCTTCGGTAAGCGCTCGCACCTTTTCTATACCGGCGCGGTGAACGGGGCGAAGTTTACCAACTTCGAAATTTCGCTCGATATCCGGACCTACCCGAAGGCGAACTCCGGGGTGTACATCCACACCGAATACCAGGAGACCGGTTGGCCGAATAAGGGCTACGAGGTGCAGGTCAACAATACGCACTCGGACGTCAAGAAGGGCGCCGGTCTCTATGCGATCAAGGACAACTTCGAAGCGCCCGCGAAGGACGGCGAGTGGTACACGATGGTCGTAAAGGTGCAGGGTAAGCACATCCAGACCTTCGTGAATGGAAAGCCGATCATCGACTTTACCGAGCCGACGCCCGCCGCGCCGCCGGCCAACATGGCGGGTCGTCTGCTTTCAAGTGGGACCTTTGCGCTCCAGGGGCACGACCCGGCGAGCAAGGTGGAATACAAAAACATCAAGGTGCGCGTCTTGCCCTGAGCGGCGCGGAGACGGTTCGATTGCTAAGGCGCCCGGCAGCGGGCGCCTTTTTTGTCGGCCCGGCCGATGGCCGGGCTTTTCGTCGGGCATTACCTGAAGGTTTTTACCCGCCCGCCGGGCGGGCCCGCATCGGTCAGGGTGCGAGACTCCGGGCGCAAGTATGTATTGAGGTTGACGCTACGGCGTGATGGGGCGCATGGATGGCCTCCACTCGTGCGATTCTCCCTTCGACTCCTCCGCTGGATGCACCGCCAGCGCCTTTCCCGCAGCTCGATGAAGGGTGGGCGGCTGCACCGCTGGTTCGGCGACGCGGTGATCAGTAAATCGTTGTGGCAACCCACGCGCGGATCTCTGGCTCGGGCCTGGCTGGTCGGCTTTCCGATTACAGTCGTACCTTTTTTGCCGGCGCAGTCGGTGTTTGCCACCGTAGCCGCGCTCGCGGTCCGGGGTAACCTGCTCCTGTGCATCGCGCTGCAGTTTCTCTCAACGCCCCTGACGGCTCCGGTGCACCTGCCCGTTTGCTATTTTGTCGGCGAAGTCGCGCGGGGTGCCAGTGCCGGCACGGTGTGGCACAACGCTTGGAACGATCCCAAAATCCTCGTCTCGGCCCATGCGGTGACGTCGCTCTACCTTGGGGCGGCCATCGTGGGCATCGTTGGCGGCGTGATCGGGTATGCGGTGATTTTGCGCACGTGGAGCGACCGGCCGCGGCGCCGGGGCGCGGCTAATGCGATCGATGAATCGATTCCGCCTTTCCCGCCGAAGTCTCGGCGTAAGCGTTAGGGGTGTGGATCGGCCGGTTTTGCGTTGGTCGCGGCTCTAGCGGATCGAATCTTCTCTTCGCTGCGTTTGCGCCGAAGGCGAAAAGGCGGCCACGCCTGCGGACCACGTCGTCGTTACGCGTCGGGGCGGCTGCCGAAGTTATCAAACTGCGGTCGCCCCAGGCGTTAGCTGCGGGCGCGAACGCTGTCCCTACCGCACCGAACTGCCCAACCTCAACGTCCGCCTTCGCTGGCTCAGGGCCTTGCCGGGCCGATGGATTTCACCGCAAAATTCCTAACCTCCAAGTGACTCTTCACGGTGCGAAAGGCGAACCACCCGGCCGTCAGCGGCAGCGGATCGGGGAACGTGAAAATCTTCTCCCCGTCGCGCCAGTACTCCGCGATCCCGTCGCGGGCAACGAGGCGGATGCGGTAGGTGTGGTTGGGTGCGAGCAGGAGCGGCTGCTCGCGGCGGTCATGCTCGGGGAGCAGCGGCCGGGCGGCCGTTCCGTCGTAGCGCCGGAAGCGGGTCGTGGAGTTATTATTCCCGCCGTAGCCGACGTAGTACGTGAACAGAGAGTCGTAATCGGAGAATTTGCCGCTGCGTCCGGAAGGGCGCTGGCCCGGCGACTTCGGATCCTGCGCCATCCAGAAACAATTCAGGTCGGACACGCGGTCGAAGGGGCCGCCGCGTGAAACCACCGTCACGTCATAGGTGATTTCGCACGGCGCCTGGATTTGTTCGCGCCACCAGACCGTGCTGCCGCCAACGTCCTCGATCACCAACGTTTCGTCGCGGACGGTCACGCGGCCGCCAGGCATCTGTTCGACTGACCACAGGGCGAGGTTGCCGGTCGGTTCGGCGGCGAGGGCGGAACCGACAATTATTAGAGTGAGGCAGACGAGGCGTGGGAGCATGGGGAAAGCGATCGAGTGGGTGGTGGAGTGTAGTCGCGTGCGAGAGCCGCGACAATGCTGGGGGCGTGACGCGCGGGCCGACGTTATCGCTGCGTTCCAAGCCGGTTACGGGAGCAGGTGCATGGCCCGGTTAGGGATTTGGCAAGATGCTCGGTCGGTGGTTCAAAGCGAGTTGATGACGTGCAGACCGGGGATCTCGCGGAAGTGGGCGTCGTGCGTGTACACCTTCGCGCCGGCATGGAGCGCGCACGCCGCGATGAGCAAGTCCGGCGCGGGCAGCGTGCGGCCCTGCCGGTCGAGCGCCCACGCGAGGTGGGTGGCGCGTTCCCACACCTGGCTGGTGCTGGGCAGAAACAGCATGACGCGAAAGCGCTCGCGAAACCGCTCCAGGAGCTTCGGGTCGCGCAGGCCGCGGCAAACTTCCATCACGACCATGCCGCAGGTTACGAGCTCCGCGTCGTCGCGTTCGATCGCCGCCGCCAGCGCGGGAAACGGATCGTTCCCCGCGCGGAGCGCGCCGATGTAGATATTGCTGTCAGGGAGGATGAGGTCAGGCATGGCCCGGCTTGTCTTCGGCGACGAGGTGAAGGGCGGGTTCGGATTCCCGGTAGGAATTCGGATCAATGGCGTTCTTCAGCTCGTCCGCGTTCATGCCTAGTCCAGCGGTGAAGAGCTCCTTCAGCTTGTGCCGCCGAGCCATCTCGGTAAGGGCGATCTTGACGGCCGCAGTCTTGGTCTTGGCGCCGGTGACCTTCATCACCCGATCCAACACTTCCTCGTCGATGTGCATGGTCATTTTCATGGTGCCATGCACGGTATGGCTATCCTGCCATACCGCAACCAAAAAAGTATGGTAGGCGTGCCATACTTTGGGTATTTAAATCGATTAAACGCTTTCCAGTAGCTTGTTAAGCCGTGCGATCATCGTGGTCGTATCGTCCAAGAGGCCGGCGCTGATCAAGGCGTTGTCGAGCAGTTGTTCCGCCACGAGCTTGGCGCGCTCGGGGTTGGCGGTGTGGGTCTCGAACAGGCGCTTGATGACGGCGTGGCGGGGATTGAATTCCAGGTTTACGCGGAGCGGGCTGTCGGCTCCCTCCTTGTTCATGGCCTTCATCATGCGGCGCATGTGCGGTGACATCATCTTGTCGGCGTTGAGGGCCAGCACCGGCGAATCGACGAGGCGTTCGCTGGCTTTCACTTCGGCGACGCGGGCCCCGAGCGTATCTTTTAGCCAAGTGATAAGGGTCTTGGTGTGGTCCTCGCTCAAGGCGCCTTCGGGCTTCGGCAGGTCGGCGAGTTTGACGTCGGAGTGATCGGCGGCGGTCAGTTTCTTGCCGTCGAATTCGCGGACGTTGTTCATGACGTACTCGTCGACCGACTCGTAGCAGAACAGCACCTCGAGGTTGCGGGCCTTGAGGCCTTCGAGATACGGGCCGGACTCGATGGAGGCGCGGTTCGGGCCGACGAGGTAATAGATCTCCTTTTGCTCGCTGCCCATGCGGGTAACGTAGTCGGCGAGCGAGGTGGTCTTGCCCTTTTCGGTGAGGGACGACTCGAAGCGCAGCAGCTTGGTGAGTTGTTCCTTGTGGGTGAAGTCGAGCGCGGCGCCCTCCTTCAGGAAGTGGCCGAATTCCTGATAGAATTCCGCGTAGCCGTCGGGGCGGTTGCGGGACTCTTCGTCGAGGAATTTCAGGAAGCGCTTCGTGATGACCTTGTTTAGCTTCTCGATGAGGGCTTTATCCTGCATCGTCTCGCGCGAAATGTTCAGCGGAAGGTCCTCGCTATCGACGACGCCTTTGAGGAAACGCAACCACTCGGGGAGGAGGTCCTTCGGCTTCGCGTCGATCATCACCTTGCGGCAGAAGAGGGATACGGCCGGTTCGAGACGGGAGAGGCCGAGTTTCTCGGTGTTTTCCTTCGGGACGAAGAGCAGCGCGTTGATCGCGAGCGGTGCATCGGCGCTGAAGTGCAGGCGGAGGCGCGGCTCGTCGTAGGCGTGCGACTGGAACTTGTAGAACTCGGTGTACTCTTCCTCCTTGATCTCGTTCCTACTGCGCAGCCAGAGGGCCTGGATGGTATTGATGCGTTTGCCGTTCAGGTTGATCGGGAACGACACAAACGCGCTGTAGCGCTCGAGGATCTCCTTTACCTTCCAGTCTTGGGCGAAGTCGCCGCAGTCGTCCTTCAGCTCGATCACGATCTTGGCGCCGCGGCGGTCGTTTTCGCTCTCGTTGAGCTCGTAGCTGCCGGATCCGTCGCTCGTCCAGACGTTGCCCGGCTCGTTGGCGCGCCAGGAGTGCGCGTAGACCTTGACCGACTTGGCGACCATGAAGGCCGAGTAGAAGCCGACGCCGAATTGGCCGATGAGATTCGAGTTTTTGGCGCCGCCTTCGCCCAGGGCCTTGAGGAAGGCCTTCGAGCCGGAGTGGGCGATCGTGCCGAGGTTTTCCACCAGCTCGGCGCGCGACATGCCGATGCCGAAATCCTGAATCGTCAGGGTGTTCGCCTTGTCGTCGGTCGTGACGTTGATTTCCAGCTCCAGCTTGTCGTCGAAGATATCCTTCTCGGTCAGCTGGGTGTGGCGAAGCTTTTCCAGCGCGTCGGAGGCGTTGGAAACAAGCTCGCGGATGAAGATCTCTTTCTCCGTGTAGAGCGAGTGGATGACGATATCGAGCAGTTGCTTGATCTCGGCTTGGAACTCGAACTTTTGCGGTGCGGCGTTGGACATGGTGGAGGTTTAAGGGGGAGAGTGGAAGGTTTCGCGACCCGGAAGGGAAGCGTCGAGCCCGCTAGTTTAGCAGGTTGCGGAAAAAATCAAGCGGGGCAGGTGGGACCGCCCCCGGCTGGGGCGGATTAGTTCAGTCCGACCTAGTTGTTGGTGGCCGGTAAGCGCTCGACCTTGATCCGGCGCAACTGTTCGGCGGCGACGTCGACCGCCGTCACGCGGTAATCGCCCGTGACGAAACTGGCGCCGCGTTTCAGGCCCTTGCCGTGCAGTCGTTCGGTCCACCCCGCGACGGTTTCGCGTGGCTGCCACTCGAAGGCCCAGCCGGTTTCGGCCTGCAATTCGCGCATGGTAAAGACGCCGCTGACGATGATCGCGGTGTCGTTGTGCTCGAACACCGGGCCGCGGCCGAGGTCGAATTCATCCCGGATGTCGCCGACGATTTCCTCCAGCACATCTTCGAAACTCACCAGCCCCGCGGTCTTGAGGTCGGCATCGAGCACCACGGCAAGGTGCACCCGCGACGTCCGGAAGAGTTCGATCATGGTGTGGATCGGCGTCTTCAGGGTGAAGGTCAACACCGGCCGCAGGAGCGGTTCAAACGACGCCTCGGGGCCGAGCAGTTGGATCTGCCAGAGCCACTCGCGGACGAGGAGCACGCCGCGCACGTCATCGAGCGAGCCGGCGCAGACCGGGAAGCGGCTGAAGCCTGCAGTTTGGGCGACCCGCAGATTGGTGGGGACCGCTTGCTCGACCCAAAGGGCGACGATTTGCTCGCGCGGTCGCATCACCTGCTGCGCGGTGACTTCACGCAGGCGGAGCGAGCGGACCATGATGCGGTTGATCAGTGCATCGCCGGGGTGAGCATGCCGGGCTTGGCTGAAAACGTACTCCAATTCCTCCGAGCTGAAGGCGTGTTCGCCCCCCTGGTTGGGATCGAGGCCGATCATCTTCAGGATCCGGTTGGCGGTCGCGTTAAGGAGCCAAATGAATGGATAAAAAACGGAGTGAAACGCCATCAAAGGCGCCGACAACCAGAGCGTCACCGACTTCGCCCGTTGAATCGCGAGCATCTTCGGCGCCTGCTCGCCGAACACAATGTGCAGAAACGTGATCATGACGAACGCCACCGCGAACGAGATCGAATGGACCACAATCTGGTCAGTGATGCCCCAGTCCGCGAGCCAAGGCGTGAGCCGGTGGGCGACAAAGGGCTCGCCGACCCAGCCCAGACCAAGACTCGCGAGCGTGATGCCGAGTTGGGTCGCGGAGAGCGCCGAGTCGAGATGCTCCGTCGCCTTGAGCGCGAACTTCACCTTCCAGCCCCCCGTTTTGGCCATCGGACGGAGCTGGCTCGCGCGAACCTTCACCAGGGCGAACTCCGCCGCGACGAAAAAGCCGTTGGCGGCGACCAGGCCCAGGACGAGCAGAATTTCCAGGAGAGTTTTGACGGCTTCGGGCATCAGACGGTCACCTCGGTGGCGGGTTGGAACGACATCTGGCCGAGCGTGGGTGCGTTTGTCTGCCGTACAACCGATTTTTGGCCCTCGCCTGGATCGGGCCCGCGCCGGCTCGTGCGCCGTAGGCCAGCCCGCTTGTGGGCGCATTGCGCTTGCGCGCACCTCCCAAGGCGTGCGCAAGCCGCGCTGACCCTACGGCGGAAGGGCCGGCGCGGCTGCCTTAGGGTTTCACGGCCCGCAACGGTGTCAGCGCGACCGGACCGAGCAAGCCGGACGCGGTGAGCGCCCAACCGGATGCGTCGAAGGGCTTGTAGTTGATGTTTACGAAATTGATTTCGCGCATGATTTTCCAGGGCTGCTTGCGCTGATCGAGATCGCGGATGCGGTTGGCGGCGAGGTTGGTGACGTCGAGTTCGAGCACATTGCGGCCGGGCTTCAGATCGGCGCCGACGCGCACCGCGAACGGCACGCTCCACGCGGTCGCCACGTCGTGGCCGTTCAGGCGCACCCGGGCGCTTTCCCGTACGTCGCCGAGGTCGAGCCGCCAGTCGTCGGCCTTGGCCGCGGGCGCATCAAATTCGAGGCGGTAACGGGCCGTGCCGCCGAAGCGC
>CAIJFT010000258.1 GCA_903820035.1 uncultured Opitutia bacterium | reverse complement strand
GTCGGGTTGGCCGCCGTATTCGCAGATTTCAAAGGCCTCGGCGTGCTTCACGCCTTGCGCGGTGGCGCCGGGATACCACGTGGCGAGTTCGCGGCTGAAACGCGTCGCGGTGCCCATGAAGCGGCGGGAGAAACTTTCGCGGACTTGTTGCTGGCGCTGTTTCTGCCCAGCGGGATCAGCGGGGTAGAGCGAGGCGTTCCCGTTGGCGCCGCCCTCGGCGAACTGGGAGATCATCACCCCGAGCGCGTCGAGCTTCAGCTCAAGGACGGGATCGATCGAGACGACGACGTCCGGCTTCGAGGGCTGCGGCTTTAGGAAGCGGTCGGTGTAATGCATGAACACCGGGTTTTTCTTCATCGCCGGCACATCGGGGCAGAAGAACGGCACGGTCACCATGTACGCGGCGTCCTGCATCAGCACGCCGGTGTAGCGGTGGTCGGGGTGGTAGTCGTTGGTGCGCGGCCCGAGGACGAGGTCGGCGTTCCAGGCGCGGATGAGGCGGGTGAGTGTGCGACGGTTTTCCAGGGTGGGCTCGAGTTCGCCGTCATGGATGTCGAGGACGACGCCCTGGATTCCGAGCAAGGCATGGGCTTGATCAACCTCGGCCTTGCGCCGCTGGGCGAGCGGGCCACCGGCCTCGCGCCAGTGGCCGATGTCGCCGTTGGTGACGGAAACAAAAAGCACGTGGTGCCCGGCCTTGGCCCAGCGGGCGGCGGTGCCGGCGACCTGAATCTCGCAGTCGTCGGGGTGCGCGCCGAAGGCGATGATGCGCAGCTTGCCATCTTCCGGCGGGATTGTGATGCCGGGAATCGCCGATCCGGCGGCCGGCAGGCCGTGGGCAAAAACGAGCAGGGTGACAAACAGCGCGAAGCGGCGAAGACGGTCCATGACGGGGTAGGGGTTGAAGAGCGGATCGGAGATTTTCGTAGCCGCGTTTGAGCCGAAGGCGAAAACGTGGCCACGCCCGAGGACCACGTTGTCGTTGCGCGCCAACGCGGCTACTCAATTCCTAAAATCGTTCCACGTGGCGAAGGCGGGAGCGGGGTGGCTGATCTTGTGTCCGGCGCAGTTGGACTCAATGCTGCTTGGCCGGTCGGATTTGGTTCAACTTCCAACGGTCCCGACCGTCCAAGCTTCGTGCCATGAAACGTTCTCTTCTTTTCCTGCTCCTTCTCGCCGTGCTTAGTCCCGTGATCCGGGCTGCGGTGCCCGCGTCGCCGCCGTTCCGGGTGATGTCGTTCAACGTGCGCTATGGCAGCGCCAAGGACGGGGATAACTCGTGGGACAAGCGGCAGGATTTGTTTTTCGAGACGATTATGCGCTACAAGCCGGACCTCATCGGCTTCCAGGAAGTGATCGCACTGCAGCGCGACGCGATCGAGGAGCGGATGCCGGCGTATGCCTTCAGCGGCGTGGCGCGGGACGACGGCGAGCGGAAGGGCGAGTGGTCCCTGATCGGTTACCGCAAGGACCGTTTTACTCCGGTGGTCGCGGGCGACTTCTGGTTGTCCGACCAACCTTCGACGCCCGGCAGCAAGGGCTGGGACGCCGCCCTGCCGCGTATCTGCAGTTGGATCCGGCTGCGCGAGATCGCGACGGGCCGGGAATTTGTTTTTGCCAACACCCACTTCGACCACCGCGGCGCCGTGGCGCGCAAGGAAGCCGGTCGCGTGATCAACGAACGCCTCGCCCCGGTGGCGTCGGGCGTGCCCGCGATCCTGACCGGCGACCTCAACATCACCGAGGACAACCCCGCCTACCTCGCGCTGCTCAAGCCGCTCGCGAAGGACGCGATCCGCTGGATCGACTCGTACCGTACGCTCTACCCGAAGCGGGAGCCGAACGAGGCGAGCTTCAACGCGTTCAAGGGCACCGTGCAGGGCTCGCGCATCGACTACATTTTCCACTCCTCGCACTTCAAGGCCACGGCGGCGACGATCGACCGTTCGTCGCGGGACGGACGCTTCCCGTCCGACCATTATCCGGTGACGGCCGTGCTGGTTCTGACGAAGTGACGGGTCTGGGGGGACGGCTTTACGCCGCTTTTGCGGACCGCCCGCGGCGGCGCGTCAATTTTTCAATCGAAGAAACGTGCAGGGTGTGAATTTCCACCAAGCCGCCGGAGTCGTCCGCGATCGTCAACTGGCGCATCAGAGGAAAGACCGAGGCGTGATCGGCCGTTGGCACCTCGTAGGCCCGCCCGCTCGTCGTCACGACTCGAAAGGGTTCGAACGGTGTTAGACTCAGGTGCCGCTTGATCAGTGCAAGCATCACGGCTTGCGGCGATCCGGCTTCGGGTAGTTCGGGACGCATGGCGAAAGTCTGACTCAAGCGCGGTGTGCGTCAACCCGACCTTACTCCTCGATTCGCAGGTGCCACATGCATCCGGTGCGACCCGATGTGCCCATCGGGTCGTTTCCTTGCGACATCCGGCTTTAGACCGCCCAGGGGGGGGGCTCGGGCCCCACCGCGCAATTCGCGCCCGCATCCTGCGTTCGGGGTTGAGCCGCCGTCGCGCAGCTGGCCTGCTGACGCCACCCCCCCCCCAAAGAAAAAAAACCTGGAGATCCCCGTGCCAACTCCGTCTGCCCCCGGTCAAGCGCTCACGCGTCGTCGTTTCCTGCAGAAGTCCGCCGTCGCCGGCGCGTCGTTCGCGCTCCCCCTCATCGTCCCCGCGCACGTCCTCGGCCGCGGGGGTGGCGTGGCGCCGAGCAACCGTATCGTCCTTGGCGGCATCGGCATCGGCCCGCGCGGCAAACAGGTTCTCGGCCCCATGCTCGCCGAGTCCGATGTGCAATATGTCGCCACCTGCGACGTCCAGGCGCGGATGCGCGCCGAGATCAAGGGGCTGGCCGACGAGCGCTACGGCGACCGCGGTTGCGCAACGTACCGCGACCTGCGCGAACTGCTCGCGCGCCCCGACATCGACGCCGTGCTCATCGCCACCGGCGACCGCTGGCACACGCTCGCCTCGACCCTCGCGGCCAAGGCCGGCAAGGACGTCTACAGCGAAAAGCCCTGCGGTCTCACCATCGGCCAGTGCCAGTCTTTGGCGGATACGATGAACCGCACGGGCCGCGTCTTCCAGGCGGGTACCCAGCGGCGCAACGTCCCCAACTTCCAGTTCGCCGTGCACCTCGCCCGCAGCGGCAAACTCGGCCGCCTGCACACCCTGCACGCCTCGATCTACAAGCTGGAGAGCATCACGACCTGGCTGCCGGCGCAGCCGGAGCCGGCCAAGGACGTCATCGACTGGGACCTCTGGCTCGGGCCGTCTCCGTGGCGGCCCTACAATTCCGCCTATGTCGTCGACCGGCGCTGGCGCGGTTATTACGACTTCGACTCCGGCGCCAAGCTCCTCGACTGGGGCGCACACACCGTCGACCTCTGCCAATGGGCGAACCAGGCCGACACCACGGTGCCGGTGGAGTACGAGCCGGACGGCGGCACGGTCTACGCCCGCTACGCCAACGGCGTGAAATTGGTGATGCGTCCCGAGGGTTGGATCGGTCAGCCGTCCGCCGCCCCCGGAGCGAGCAACCTGCCCGTCGCCGCCACCGGCACTTGCCCGGTGCGTTTCGAAGGCGATGAAGGCTGGGTGGAGACCGGCGACAACGGTTCGATCGAGCTTTATCCGGCCTCGCTCCGCGCCGAGTGGCGCGCGTTCACGATGCGCGGCACGGATCCGGCGCAACACACCCGCGAGTGGCTCGATTGCGTGAAGTCGCGGGGCGTGCCCGCGGCCAACGCCGACGTCATGCGCCACTCGCATATCGCCTGCCACGCCGCCGCCATCGCCTGGATGCTCGGCCGCACGCTGCGCTTCGACCCGGTGAAGGAGGAGTTCGTCGGCGACGAGGAGGCAAACCGCATGTGCCGCCGTGCCATGCGCGAACCGTGGCACGTGTAATCCGCCCGCCGACTTTTTCCCCATGGCGACCTCACTCATCTCGTAGCCGCGTGGGAGCACGGCGATAACGTGGTCCTCATTCGTGATCACGTGGTCGCCGCTGGCTCAAACACGGCTGCGGAATTTTCGGAACCGCTTTAATCTCCGCCGATCGTCCGCATGAAAATCTCTTCCCTTTTCGCTTCCTGCGCGTTGGCGATTTCCGCCGCCTTCGCCGCCAGCCCCGACGCCGCCAAGACGCGCCAGCTCATCGGCGTCGTGCAGTCCAACGCGGAACTGGCCGACCGCGCCCGCGCGCTGCAGCAGCTCGCGCTCGTCGCGACACCCGACGCCGTCCCCTTACTCGCCGGCCTGCTCGGCGATGAGCACCTCGGGCAGTACGCCCGCGACGGACTTGAGCGCATGCCCGACGCCGCGGCCGGGGCCGCGCTCCGCGACGCCCTCGGCCGGCTGCAAGGCAACGCGCTCATCGGTGTCGTCCACTCCCTCGGGCAGCGCCGCGAGGCGGCGGCGGTGCCGGCGCTGGAGAAACTCGCGGCGGCGCCGCAGTCCGTCGCCGCGCCCGCCGCGGTGCTCGCGCTCGGCCGCATCGCGACGCCCGGCGCCGTGCGCGTCCTCGGGGAAATGTTGGCCCGCGGTACGCCCGAACTTCGCGCCGCCGCGGCCGAAGGGTCGCTCTTTGTTGCCGCGCAGGATGCCGTTGAGGGCCGCGCTACGCTGGCGCGGCGGCTTTACGACGCGGTGCGCCGCGCCGACGTCCCGTTGCCGCTGCGGCTCACGGCGACGCGCGGCGCGATCCTTACCGGCGGGCCCGACGCCATGCCGCTGCTGCTCGCGCAACTGCGGTCCGATGATCCTGATTTCCGGGACCTCGCGTTACGCACCGCGCGCGATGTGCGCGATCCCGCCTTGGTGCCGGCCTTCATCGCGGAACTCGACCGCCTGCC
>CAIJFT010000257.1 GCA_903820035.1 uncultured Opitutia bacterium | reverse complement strand
GTCCCGCGCGTGTGTCAGCGCCATCACGGACCGCGCCCCCTACGGGGTTTGGACCGACGATATGAAGGCGATGCTCGGCACCCAGCAGGAGATGACGTTCACGTTTTTCTACCAGTAAGGGGCGGGCCCGCCGTCCCCATCGGGCTGGGTGGGAGAGTCAAGTGTGTCGCGAAACGACCCGTTGAGGACATCGGGTCCACCTGACCATACGGCTGGAGAAGGAATTTTGATTAGAAAAGAGGTGCGGGCGATCGCCGGAATGCCGCGCTGCGCAATCGGTGGCAGCGATGGGTGTCCGGCCCGGCAAGCGCGCGCAGGCCCGGCCGCCCTTTGCCGCGTTCGGCGGCGCGTCCGATGCACGCGCAAATTTCAGTACACGGCTCGACCACCGCTCAAGTCGAAGGTGAAGCCGGTGCAAAAGCTATTCTGCTCCGATACGATGAACTCCGCCATGGCGGCGAACTCGTCGAGCGTGCCACACCTTTTCAGGGGGATTTTATCGGTCATGTAATGCACCTGTGTCTCGGGCATGGCGGCCACCATGGCGGTGTGGATGACGGCGGGTGCGAGGGCATTGATGCGGACACCCGTCTCGGCGTAGTCCTTGCCCTGGACCTTGGTCATACCGATGACGGCGGCCTTGCTGGTGGAATAAGCGAGCATGCCGGCGTTTCCCTCCTTGCCGGCGATCGATGCGATGTTCAGGACGCGGCCGTAGTTCCGCTGCAGCATGTGCGGAATCACCGCCTGAAACGCGAGCAGGCTGCCGGTGACGTTAATCCGCATAACCCGTTCGAAATCGGCGAGCTCAACCTGATGCGACTTCAGGTTCGTCCGTCCCGTGATGCCAGCGCAGTTGACCAGGATGTCGATACCGCCATGCGCGGCCGCCAATGCGTCCGCGGCCGTTTTGGTCGCGACCGGATCGGTGACGTCGACGATCTGGGTGATCACTCGCTCGCCGAGGATCGCCGCCGCCGCTTGCAGTTTTTCGTTGTTCAGGTCCCACAGGGCGACCCGTCGACCGGACCGCACCAACCGGGTGCCCAGGGCGAGGCCGAGGCCGTCGGCTCCGCCTGTGATGACTGCTATGGTCGTAGTAGGTGTTTCCATGTTATTCATGCGTCGGTTTTCCGGAGAATGCCGTCAATGGCAACGTTGATAGGCAGTAACTGCGCGTTGCCGGTGATGCGAACGCGATCGTGAGCGGACCGGAGTTCGGGGTAGACGACGTTCATCTCCGCAAACGTGGCGACCGCTAGCTCCTGCGGGGAAACCCGGCGACCGACGAAATGGGCAAGGCGGGCCTCCGCGGCCTCCACGAGGCGATCGATGGATCCCACGGCGCGACGGGTTTGCTTGTGCCGTGTCCTACGGAACGCTGCGGCTGGCGGGTGAACCCCAACGGCGTTGGCCCGAGCCCAAAAGGAAGGTGCCTCTGGCGACGCCGCTGACGGAACAAAGTGTGGCGCAGGGCGGGTTTGATTCGAAACGAGCGTGGGGCGATGGCATGGCGTCAATTTTTTGGGGCGGGCAGTCGTTCCACGTTCCGGCCGGCGACAAGCCGGCGTTCCGCTGCCGACAATCCAAGCCGGTCCAGAACGGCTAAGGTGTCGGCTAAGGTCCCGTAGCCCAGGGCCGGGCTGAAGTCTGATCCCCAGGGGACGCGGTTGGGCGAATACCACTCCAGCACCCGTTCGGCCACGACCACCGCGGCCGTGGCCCCGCAGGCATAGCAGCCTGAGGCTTTGACGCATAGGTTGGGGCATCGAGCCAGTTCGCGCAGGGGGCGCATCCTGCGCAGCAGGTCCCGCGGCGGCAGGCGGGCGGAGCGATTATTTCGGGGACTCGTTTGACGCCGCCGGCCGCTACCGACCTGGGGAGCGGATCGTGATGCCGATTCTTCCCGGGGATTTCCGCGCCTATCGCGCCTGACCAGCGCGCAACTTTGATTGCAACTCCCGCGCTTTTTCCGGCTGCCGCATGGCAAGGTCAGTGAGCTCACCGACGTCGGTCCGCAGATCAAATAGTTCCACCCGCTGAAGGCGTTGCAGGAAGTGCGGGTCAAGCCCGCGCATCTCGCGCGACCCTGATCAAAATCGCCGCCGCTTTCCGGTAACCGGACGGGTGCGGAGACGGGGCGCGCAAGCGGAGCGGTGCCCATGGTCGCCGGAACTCCGCCGCTTTAGCCGCGTCGCCGCGAGGCGGCGACGTCCGCCTCCGTGACCTTGTAGCCGGCGATCAGGGCGGCGGCCCCGAGGGCCAGGACGATCGTGCCGGTACTGAACGCGATCCGCATCGCGAGGAACGTCGCGGGGGTTTGCGCGGCTTTGAGC
>CAIJFT010000256.1 GCA_903820035.1 uncultured Opitutia bacterium | reverse complement strand
GGGGGATGAGAAATGGAGCGATGTGCCGTTGCGAAGAAAAAGGGGAAGACAGAGACGCGGAGCACGCGGAGGAGAACCTCGGATTGGGCTCCGCGTGCTCCGCGCCTCCGCGTGAAACGGATCGAGGGGGCTCGTCACGACTCGCGAACAATCATGAAGCAAGCGACCTCGCACCCTGCCCCTTCAGGTCTTGTCGAAAGTCGCGCCGCGCACCCGTAGGATTGCCTCCTGCCGCCAGAATTTTAGCCACAAAGGGGCGCAAAGATCGGAGGGCGATTGAAGCGTTCGAGGCGCCTATAGGCGCGCGGAAAGACCGCGCCTGCCGGACGGGCCATTCTGCGCCTTTTTGCGGCTAGGCTTGTTGGATTGCTCGATCTCTACGCGTTACTGGAGGCAGACCGTAAGTCTGCGTTGCCCCGAGCCTACCGGGGCCGCCGCAACGGGATCGCGACATTAAAGCTGCGTTCGCGGTCGGCTTCGTACGCCCCGGCACAATACAGCACGGCGGGCTCGCCGCGCGCATCAATCCAGAGCTGCGGTCGCTCGAGGGCGTTAAGCTTCAACGTCGTGCCGTCGGCGCGCGTGATCTCGGGCGTCGTCACGAACGGGTGCTTCGCCAGCTTCCAATCGAAGCCGTCGCGCGACTCCCACAACGCGAGCGAATACCCGCGGCCGGTGAAGATGCCGTTGTTGTCCTTCACCACCGCCCGATAGCGCCCGCCATCGTGCCAGAGGAACGGATCCTCGGCCGCGAAGTGTTCGCCGGGCCGCGTGAAGATCGGCGTCAGGCTCTTTTGGAACGGACCTTCCGGCTGGGCCGCGGTCGCAACCAAATGCACCACCGGCCCGCCGAAGGGCGCCTTTCCTTTCGTCGCCACCGCCTTGTACACCATCAGCACGCCGCCGTCGGGCCTCACGCAGGTTGCGGGATTCGACGTCATCAACGCATCGGGCGCCTCCTTATCCGCACTCACATCGACCACGGGCCGGTCGAAACGCGTCCAGGGCCCGGCGGGCGAATCCGCCAGCGCGACGCCGATGCGCTGGTGATTCCGGTGAATCCAATTGAGCGGCTGCTGCACAACGCCGTCGCCGTAATTGCCCATGTAATAGAGGCAGTACTTTTTCCCGACGCGCAGAATCGTCGGGTTGTGTGTGCACGAGCCGTCCCAGAACTTTTCGCCACGCGCCGGCAACACGACGGCGGCATGCTTGAACGGTCCGGTCGGCGAGTCCGCCATGGCGCGCGCCACCTCCGAATGCGTGACCCACGCCTTGTGCCCGAGCTTCCGCGGCCAGCGTGAATAGAACAGGTGAAACCGTCCGTCGTCACCGCGCACCACCGAGCCGCACCAAATGCAGTACGCCGGATCCTCGAAAATCGCACTGGCGGGCACGGGCTGCAGCCAGCGGCTGAGATCGAGGTCGTCGCCGAGTCCGGTGGAGGCGGACGCGGTGGCTGCGTAAAGACGCGCCGTCAGGCCGGTGCAGGCGGCGGCCGAGAGCCGGAGGAAATCACGGCGCAGAACATGCGCCGAGGCGAAGGACAGGGGCTTCATGGAGGGTCGTGGGAACGGCACCGGCTCACTTCCCGACGGGCCGCGGCTCGCCCGTAATTTGCAGCGCGAGGACCGTTGCGATCGCATCGGGCGCCGATGCGGGCAACTGCAACCGCACGCCGTCGGGACCCGCGGTGGCGGAAATCACCGTACCCGGCGCGGCGAGCAGCGTAACCCGACCCGTCTGGTTCTGCAGCGGCACGAGGAGTTGGCCGTTCGCAGGCCAGTTAAACACGTGCAGGTAGAGGGTCTGGCCTTTGCGCGTGACGCGCCCCCACTCGAGCTGGGCAAACGGACTCGCCGTCGTGCCGTAGATCGCAGCGCCGTTAGTCTTCATCCACGCGCCGATCGCCTGCAGGGATTTCACCGACTCGGCTGGCACGCTGCCGTCGCCCTTTGGCCCGATGTTGAGCAGGTAGTTGCCACCCTTGCTCGCGATGTCGATCAGGTTGCGGATGAGCGTCTCATCCGACTTCCACGCGTGGTCGTGTTCGCTGAAGCCCCACGTGGTGTTGAGCGTCATGCACGTTTCCCAGTCGATGCCGGGCATGCCGGTCGCGGGGATGTGCTGCTCGGGCGTGATGAAGTCGCCGTACTGCGGGTCAAGCTGCGGCGCGTAGCCTTCGGTCCCCATGCCTTTCCAACCGGCCTCGGGCGTGCGGAAGAGACGGTTGTTCATCAACACCGCCGGTTGCTTCGTGCGCACCAGGTTCATGAGGTCGGTCGCGCGCCACGCCTCGTCGCCCTGGAAATCCTGCGCGCTGTAATCCCACCAGAGGACGTCCACCTGCCCGTAGTTCGAAACGAGCTCCTTCACCTCGGCGTGGAGGTAGTCGAGGTACTGGGCATGGTTGCGTTCACCATTCGGATACGGCTGACCCCTGAGCGGATGCGGCAGTTGTTTCGACTTCGCGTACGCGTACTGATCGTGGTGCCAGTCGATCACCGAGTGATAAAAACCAATCTTGAGCCCCTCGGCGCGCGCGGCCGCGACGATCTCCTTCACCAGATCACGGTGCAGCACGGAGCCGGCGTCATAATCGCTCACCGCCGAATCGTGCAGCGCAAAGCCATCGTGGTGCTTCGTGGTGAACACGAGGTAGCGGCAGCCCGCGGCCTTGGCGAGTTGCGCCCACTCGCGGGCGAACCCCGGCGTCGGCTTGAACAACGGGATCGCGCGCTGCGCGTAGACCCCCGTGTCGGCCTTCACGCGCTGCTGGATCCACTCCATGCCGCCCTTGGTTGCAACCGGCTTGCCGTCCCACGTGCCGGCCAATCCGGAATAGAGTCCCCAGTGGACAAACATCCCGAAACGCGCCTCCCGCCACCATTGCATGCGGGCGTCACGTTGCGCGGCGGTTTCCGCGGCGGAGGCCACGGCCGCAAACGACGCGGCAGACAGACTGAGCAGCAGGGCGAGGCGGAGGAATCGTTTCATGATCAGGAAGGGGTGTAGTGGCGGCGGGGCCCGTTTTCCCCAACGGGCCGTTTCGACGCCCCACTCTGCCACGCGCAGGCCAAACCAATCCAGCCCGATGGGGACATCGGGCGCCTCCGACTAGCGTTAATCAATTTGCTTCCCGAGGGCATCACGCCGGCTGACGGGGCCCCGCTCACCGCCTTCATCCGCCGCCGGTCCATGAACCTCGTCGCCGCGTTGGAGCGCCCCGACAACGTGGTCTCCCGCACGATCCGCCCACGTTCTCGCCTCCCGGTCAAACGCGCCTACGTCGAGACGGGCATCGCGGTGGACTTCGTGACGTCGGGTCCCGCGGCTCACCCTGCGGGCTACGATTTATTGTGGCGTCAGCCGGTAACGCCCACCCGTCGCAGGGAAATGCAACGTGTGTTTGCCCGCCGCGACCGTGACTTGTGTCGCCTTGAGCCCCGGTCCTTCGACGCGCCACGCGCCAGCCTGCAGCCCGGTTACGAGCACCTGCCAGGTCCCGGTATTTTCCGGCACGGCGAACTCGATCGCACGGGCCAGTAACTGCGAGCCCTTCGCCAAGGCGACCAGGCGGTCGGCCACGCGCACGATCGAGAGATCGGCCGACTCCTCGCTCGCCACCGGCAGGGGTTCGCCGTCGCCCGCCTGCAGCACGGTGACAAATCGGTCGCGCGCCTGCGCTGTTCGCGGTGATACGACGATACGGTGACCGTTTGCCTCGGGCTCGGCCGACTTCGGGGGCGTGAAGAGCTTTTCGCCGATCCGATAAACCTCGGCCCCGCTCAAGATCTCGACCACGCGATCGGCCGCCGCCGGTTGCAGGAAACGCACGTCCATCCGGCCGGTCACGCCACCGGAGGTATTCGAAAGCCTCACCCCCTCCGCCCGCCGTTCCGGCGGCTGCAACGTCGTAAGCTGCCAGACTTTTTTGAACGCGGGATCCTTCGCCGTGAGGTCATCGACCAGAATCATCACCGCCGGGTGGTCCGCGCGGTGCAGGTTGAGAAAACAGAAACTGCGGACGTACGCGGTGAGTTTCGGCCCGTAGGCGGCCTGCAGGTCCGCGGCGAAAAAGCTGAAGTCCGGCGCGGCCGCGTCGGGTCCGAAGCTGCACGCGAGCACCCGGCCATAGTTGAACGTCTGATCCGTCATCGCCTGCTGCGGCGTGCGGGGATTCGACTGCAGGAAGCGCGAGCCGCCGTCATTGGCCAGATTCCGGATGATCGTCTCCTGCGGGTCGGTCACCCGCACCATCGTCTGCGCGATCGAGCGCTTGGCGAAGTTCAGGTCGTACGGCGTGCCGTAGAATCCATACTGCGCAAGCTTCGCCACCTGCAGGCCGCGGTAGTACACTTGCAGTGCACCGGCGTCGGCGTGCTCGTGATTGCCGAAGTGATAGCCCCCGCCCTTGATCTCCGCGACGACGTCGGGCGAATCGTCCCCCATCGTCCAGCCAGTCCGGGCCACCATGCCACCGAGAATAGGTCCGAAATCAAACGTGAGCGGCAGCCGGTCGAGCCGCGGGTCGGCCGGCACCGCGGGGTCGTCCAGCAGCAGAAAGAGCACGGGATTCGACGGCAGTCCGCCCTGCCGCTGAAACTCACCTTTGAGCACGGGATCACCGTTGTACGCGGAACAGAGCAGCGCGGTCTGCGCGTAGCTGAAGTACTTCCCGGCGGAGAAGCCGTCGCCGTCGCGCAGCATCTCGCCGTTCGGCAGGCGCATGTGGAGCCAGTACTGCGGCACGGTCTTGAGGTTGGCGTCGAACACCTCCCGGCCGGTCATCCGGCGAAAGAGCCACGCGCCGTGCATCTCCCAGGCGAAGCGGTACGCGCCGTAGCTGATGCCCTGGTTGTGCCGCGGCGACCGGTACTCGAACTTCCGCATCGGCACGAGCTGCTCGAGCACGGCGTACGCACAATACTGGTACGGCACCGGGTCCTCGTTGTAGACCGCGATGGCCAGGCTCAGGAGATCGCGGTTGATCATGGCCTCGTTGCCGTGGCCGTTGACAATGTTTTGCCGGAACGGCGGCCAGCCGCACTCCATGTCGTCGGCGAGCCGCAGGAGGTGACGGCGCAACATCTCCCGTTCGGCGGCCGACAGCAGCCCGTAACACCAATCGTACACACACGCTCCAGCGTAGATCGCCGCGCCGGTTTCGCGGGTAATATCAAGCAGGTTGCCGAACTCCACCCGCGGCAGATAACCGAGCAGCAGCGTCACCGCTTCGCGCCCGACCTGGGCGTCGCCCGTCATCAGGTGAACAAACGCCTTCGCGTAAGCCGCCTGCTCGAGCGGCGTATTGAACGCGAGCTCGCCCTCGGCGGGGGGATTGAAGGCAAACGGCTTTGCCGCCGCCGCGCGGAGCCTCTCCCACACCGGCGCGTGGTCGGGGTGCGAGAGGTTCGCGCGCACCTGCGCCAAGGACGCCGCGTTGACCCACAACCGCGGGTGCGCGGCCGGCGGGACCATCGTCGGCCGATACGCGACGGCTTCGGGCGGCACGGTCGGCGGCTTGTACGGGGTGATTTCCAAACGATCGAGCCGCACGCCCGCCGGCAGCCAGACGCGGAGGTCCTGCGCGCCGGCCGCCAGTTCAAAGTTGCCGAGGTGTTGGGTGCACAGCTCCGGCGCGCTCCACGGCACAAAGACGACGCGACGCGTAGCGCGACGGTCACCGATCTGCAGGCGCAGGTACAGCGATTCGAACTTCGTCTTTGCCTTGCGCATCACTTCGGCGCCCGCGGCATCCACCGCCGCCACACTCGTGAAGCGGTAACGTCCCGCCTTCGCCGGCTCGACGCGGAAGACAAGATCGGCTTCGCCCGCGGTCCCGTCGGCCAGCGAAGCCACGCCGGCGCGGAGCGCAACGCCGCGTTTGCCGGGAAATGAATCCTGTGCGACCACCTCGGCCCGGGCCGGGTTGACCGCCGCCGCCTCGGCCTCCCACACCGGGTTGACCGCGGCAGCGGGCAGCGGGCCCACGCCGGCGAGTGCGACGCAGATTCCCCAACCGGCGCGAAACGGTCTCATGGTGCTTGATCGCAAGTCTGACCCCGATTGTCAAAAGTCTCCGCGGCGCCTGCCCGCGGGCCTTGCCCCGCCCGGAGCCGACGGAGCGCTCAACTTCGACCCCGAACGTCCGATAGCAACGAGGTGATCCCCCCGATGACGGCCCAGCAGACCCTGGAACGGGCCAAGTCCGCACTCCAATCCGGACGTGGCGCCGGCCTGCCCGAATTGCTGAAGGTGATCGAATCGCTCTCGACCGACATTCAGAAGGTGACCATCGGCGAGTTGGTGGAGTTGATCGAAAAGGACGCCGCGGTGATGTCCCGCGTCCTCGCGGTGGCCAACACCCTGGCGCACAATCCAGGCATTGCTCGGCTCTCGAGTCTCACGCACGCGATCCACCAGATCGGCTTTCAGCGGATCCGCAGCCTCGCCGTTTCGCTGATGTTGATCGAAAGTACGGGCCGCGACGGCAATCCGCCGGAACAACGCGAGGCAGCCACCGAGGCGCTCTGCGCCGGCCTGCTCGCGCAGGGCTGCGCGCAAACCCTCGGCTTTGTCGAACCCGAGCTCGCGTTTGCCTGCGCCACCCTGCGCCAGTTCGGCCGCATCGTGCTGCCCGTCGTGTCCCTCGAACTTTACCGCGAGGCAAAGGTGCTGTGCGCCGATCGCTCGGAGGACGCCGCCTTCAAGGACCGCTTTGGCCTGACCGCGCTCGAACTCACCCGCCACCTGCTTTCAGCGGTCTGTCTTCCCGAAGAGGTAATGGCGACCCTGCACGAGTGTAACCCCGAGTCGATGGCCGGCATCGCCACGCGGTACGACGCGCGACTGCTGGCCCTCTCGGACTTTGGCGGCCGGCTCGCCCGGTGTGCGCTCGACGGCAACCTGCGAAGCGGGGCGTTTACGGAACACACGCAGCGGCTCGCCCAGCGCTTTGAACGGTTGCTGCCCGGCGCAGCCGAACTGATCGAGCCGGCGTTGCTCCACGTGGATTCACGGCTGGCCAGTTTCTCCCGGTGCAACGGCATCCGCGCGCTGCCCACCGCCAACCTCACACGCATCCACGCCAGGGTCGTGACCGCGGCAGAGGCCAGGGCGGGCGCGGCCGGCCTCCCAGTATCGTTGCCCGCGGAGTTGCCGACCGACGACTTGCGCGCGGCCGCAGCAGTCCCCGCGCCGGCCACCACGGACACAACCGCCAAACCAACGGACTCGGGCGCAACCCTCCCATTCCCCACGGCCGGGTCGCCCGCCTCACCCCCCGACGTGGCGGAAGAGCCCACCACCCTCCGCACCGGCCCCCTCCCGCAGCCCGAGATTGGTCTGGCCGAGCTGCCAGCGACGACGACCGTGCGGTCGCGGGAACTTCCCGCCGGCGACGACTGGACGGAGGCCTTGGAACATGTCCGCGCCAACTTCGCCGCGGACGAGTGCTGGGCCTTCCTCAAGCAACCCGGCGGCCAAAGTCTGCCGCTGGTCTACGGCACCGGGCAAAACTGGCCGGCGTTTCAAGCGCACGCCGCGCTGCGGGGCGACGAGCGGACGGTCTTTGGCGTCTGCCTCTCTTTGCGCGGCAACGTGGTCATCCACGACACCGATGAAGCCGCGCTCGCCCCTTACCTGCCCGAGTGGTTTCGCCGCGCCGGCCACCCGCCGGGAGCATTTGTCCTCGTCCCGCTCCACGACGGCGTGAAAGCCAATGGGCTTGTGCTCATCGGCTGGCAAAAGGCGCAGCGACTGAACCTCAGCGGCGATCAAACCGAATTCGCGCGGCAACTGCTCGCGCGGGTCAACGCCGGCGCCCGGGCCGCGTGAGTCGCCGTTGTCGGCCCACCCGATGGGCGGGCTTTGCCGTCCGGATTTACGCTGCGCCGAGCCCGCTGCTCAAACAATCGCCCGCGGAACAGCGAGCGCGCGAAGAACGGAAAGGCCGGGACTGAAATCTCCCCGCTCTTCCCGGCCTTCCTGTCTAATGGTCGGAGCGTGAACGCAGCCCGCCCGCCCCCTCCGGCGGCAGCAGGGAAAACTACCTTAAGATTCGAGGCCGCGTGCCGTAGAGGGATGTGTCCGCCGGTTCTTTCAGGAAAACAAAGGGCATACTATTCCGATACATGCCTCTGCTGTCACAACCCAGTAGTCCCGCTCCCTCGGGAGGTCGCAGGTGACGAACGATGACAGCTAGGGATTGGCCACCGAATTGGTCGACACGCCTGAAGGAGCCGGCGCCCTTCCCCTCGCCGCGCCACCAGCCCTCGCGCGCACCGCGGTCCCCGTCGCAGAACCTTTCCACCGGCTTCTTAATTCGTAGGTGACGACGTCCCGCCGGCGGGCCCATGCTCGGAGTCCTCAAGGACCCCATGAAAAGCACCCCGTTCAATCGTCGCGACTTCATCCGCGCTTCCGCCATAGCCACGCTCGGCTTTCACATCCTGCCCGCCGCCGCGCGCGGCGCCAACAGTCGCATCCAGGTCGGCTGCATCGGCACCAATGGTAAGGGCCGGGTTGATACGATGGCGACCGCGGCGGCCGGCGCGGAAATCATCGCACTCTGCGACGTGGCCGATCCCCGGCAACCGGGGCTGGGCCGGCAGAAGCAGAAGAAAAACAAGGCCGGCGCGGCGGAGACGATCCTCGACACGTTTCCCCAGGCGCGGTTTTTCACCGACTACCGGACGATGCTCCGCGACATGCCCGGGATCGATGCGGTAACGGTCTCAACGCCCGATCATCATCACTTCCACGCCTCGATGCTCGCGATGCGCGGGGGCAAGCACGTCTATTGTCAGAAGCCGATCTCCCACTCCATCTGGGAGGCCCGCCGGATGGCGGAGACCGCCGTCGAGTGCAAGGTTCAGACCCAGATGGGCAACCAGGCCCACGCCGGCGAGCCGATCCGGCGCGGCGTTGAACTCATTCGCGCGGGCGTCATCGGCCGCGTCAGCGAGGTCCATGCCTGGACCAACCGTCCGATCTGGCCCCAGGGTATGACCGCCTGGCCGAAGGCCGAAAAAGTGCCCAAGGGCCTCGACTGGGACCTGTGGATCGGACCGGCGCCGTTCCGCGACTACAGCCCCGAAATCGCGCCGTTCAACTGGCGCGGCTATTGGGACTTCGGCGCCGGCGCCCTCGGCGACATGGGCTGTCACATCATGGACATGCCGTACTGGGCCCTCGGGCTCACGGCGCCCACCTCGGTCGAGGCCAAACACGAAGGCGGCAACGCCATCTCCGCCCCCCGGTGGTCGACGGTCACCTACCAGTTTCCCCGGAGCATCTTGGGTGGCCCGGTCAAATTCGTCTGGTACGACGGCGTGGTTTCAAAAGAAGGCGTGTACCAACACACGCCGCCCGAAGAGCTCTGGAAGGCCGACTTCCCCACCGCCGACCACGTCTTCCGCCGTTTCGATCTGGTGCTCGTCGGTGAAAAGGGCCGGATGTTCTTCAACCGGTCGCGGCAGGACTGGGTCTACAAACCCGAGTCCCTGACCAACGGCTTCACCCAACCGCCGAAGTCGATCGCGCGGGTTCCGGGCGGCACGCAGGAAGGCAAGGGCGAGGACGGCGGCGGGGCTTACGTGGAATGGCTCAACGCCATCAAGACCGGCACCCCCGCGCTCTCGAATTTCGCCTCCTCCGGCCCGTTCAGTGAAACCGTCCTCCTCGGCAATCTCGCGCTGCGCGTGGGCCGGCGCATCGACTGGGACGCCAAATCCCTGACCGCCACCAACGCTCCAGAGGCGGCCAGCATCGTCCGCCGCACCTACCGCAAGGGCTGGGAACTCGCCTGATGCGCAACGCGACCATGGCTCGACTGGCCCGGCTCCTGATGGCCGGTGCCGCCCTCGCGGTGAGCGCCGGCGCGGCGCCCGCCGCCCGGCCAAACATCCTCTGGCTCGTCGGGGAAAACCTGACCCACGATCTGGGCTGCTACGGCGCCAAACAGGTACACACCCCGCACCTCGACGGCCTCGCAGCCCAGGGTGTCCGCTTCACCCATGCGTTCGCCACCAACCCGGCGTGCGCGCCGAGCCGCTCGGCGTTCTTTACCGGGATGTATCAGACCAGCACGGACACGCACCCGATGCGGTCGCACCGCAGCGACGATTTCCGGCTCCCGCCCGGCGTCCGCCCGCTCACCCACCGGCTGCGCGACGCCGGCTACTATACCGCCAACCTCAAGACCATCGGCCCCCTCGCGATCGGCACCGGCAAGCTCGACCTCAACTTTGTCAACGAGGGCCCCGTTTACCATCCCGGCTCCGATGACTGGTCCTCACTCGCGGGCCGCGCGCCGTTCTTCGCCGTCGTCAACTCGCACGAGATCGAATACGACATCTACGACCGGCAGACGTGGAAGAAAGACCGCGTCAAGTGGGTGGGCGAAGACGAACATGTGAAGTACGCCACGCCGGAAAACGTCGAGCCCCCGCCCTATTATCCGGACCACCCCGTCGTGCGCGAGGAGTGGGCGCGCTACCTCAATTCCGTTTCCGGCCTGGACCTCCGCATCGGCTGGGTGTTGGACCGCCTGCGCCGCGACGGCCTGGAGGACGACACCATCATCGTGTTTTTCGGCGATAACGGCCGCCTCGATCCGCGGGGCATCCACTGGTGTTACGACACCGGCCTCCGCGTCCCCCTGATCATCAAATGGCCGAAGCACTTCCCACCGCCGGCGGGATACTCGCCCGGCACCGTGAGCGACCGCATCGTGAGCCTCATTGATGTGACGGCCACGACGCTGACCCTCGCCGGGCTGGAGCGACCGCCGTTGATGCAGGGCCGCGTCTTCCTCGGCGAACGCGCCGACCCGCCGCGGCAGTTCGCCTTCGCCGCCCGCGACCGCATCGACGAGAGCGTCCAGCGCATCCGTTCCGTGCACGAGGCGCGTTTTCACCTGATTCGCACCTACACCGAGGGCCCGACGTTTGCCTCGCTGAATCGCTACAAGGAGAAATGCTTTCTCATCCAGGCGCTGATGCGGGACCTGCACACGGCGGGCCGGCTGACCGGCCCCGCGCGGGACCTGATGGAGCGACGCGGGCCGGGTGAAGAACTGTACGACACGCGGAACGATCCCCATGAAATCCACAACCTCGTGAACTCGCCGCTGCCGGAGCACCGCGAGGCCCTCGCCCGGTTGCGCGCCGCGCTCGATACCTGGATCACCGACACGGGCGACCGCGGCGCCGTGCCGGAGCCGGCCGAGGTCGTGACACCGTTTACGAAGGAAATGCACGACTGGTTCGGAACCCCGGCCTGGGCGCGACCGTAGTGCGCCGGGCGGGCGGTGGCGTCCCATCCGCCGGCTCCGCGGCGGTCCTGAGCCTTCACCGTTCACCGGGCCAACGATCTGGGCGCAAGACCGAGCCTCCGCTTGCACCCCGCCGGATTTTTTCGGACGCTTCGGCGCGTCCTACCCCGCAGATTGCTCCGGATTTCCCGGCGCTGCGACGCGCCTCACCAAACCCCCTTTCCGATGAACACCCCCCGAATTCGCTCAGTCTTCGATTTCATGCGCCCGTGCCCGCGCGGGCTGGCCTGGCTCGCCCTGCTCTTCGTGCTGCCGGGCCTCACCGGCCTGCGGGCGGAAACCGCCGGCGGCATCATCTCCGGCTCAGTGAGCAATGCCGGCACCGGCGACCTGCTGGAAGGCGTGCGCGTCGCGCTGCCCGCGCTCGGCTTGAACGGACTGACCGACAACACCGGCCGCTACACCCTCACGGGCGTGCCGCCGGGGACCCATGAAATCACCGCGACCTACATCGGCCTCGATCCGCTCAAGTACACCGTGGTCGTCGCGGGTGGCCAGCGGGCGACGCGCAATTTTGAACTGACGGCCGGCATCTACCAACTCGCGGCGTTCACGGTGGCGAGCGAGCGCGAGGGCGGCGCCGCCGCCATCACCGCGCAACGCAATGCGCCGAACACCAAAAACGTCCTCGCCATGGATTCCTACGGCAACCTGCCGAACATGAGCGCGAGCGAGCTCGCCATCATGATGCCGGGCGTGACGACCACCAATCTGAACCTCGAGAACGGCATCGACGGTTTCACCATCCGCGGCATGCCGTCCGGCTCCAACACCATCACCCTCGACGGCGGACTGCTCTCCAGCCAGGGCGGCATGGGCCGCGCCACCCGCATCAATAACCTCACCGGGCGCGATGTTTGAGGGCATTGAGGTCGTCAAAGGCCACACGCCCGACAAGGGCGCGGACTCGCTCGGCGGCACGATCAATCTCAAGAGCCGCTCGCCGCTGGGCATGAAGGAAAAGCGCCGGATCAATTACAACCTCGCGGTGCGCTGGGCCCCGCCGTTCACCGAGGTGATCCCGCTGCGCGAACCGCACCGCAGTCATCCGCTGCTGAATGTCGGCTATGTCGAGGTCTTCGACGTCGCGGGCGGCGACCACAACCTCGGGGTCTCGGTGAATACCTTCTACAGCGAAAACGTCGGCGCGGCGCACAGCACGACGCGCGACTTCCAAAACACCACGGCGCAACCGGCCTTCCTCTGGGACTACAACACCTTCGACCAATACAACAACCGGAAGCAGGGCAGCATCAACGTGAAGTTCGACTACCGGCTGTCCGCGACAACCAAACTCACCCTCAACACCGTCTACAACGACGCGAACGAAATGGGTAAGCTGCGTTTCACCACGCGGGCGTTCACCAACCAGGTGGTCGGCACGACCGGGACGGCCGGCATTCTACCCGGCTACACCGACCGGATCACCGAGGTCCGGCAATCCACCGCCTCGAACTTCGACGTCGCCACGCAGGGGCCGAATAACTTCTTCCTCCGCACGCGCCACATCGACCTCGGCGCCGAGCACACCTGGAACCGCGTGCAGCTCGATTATAGCGGGATGTTCAGTTTCACCCACATCAACAACGGCTCCGGCAACGACGGCGGCGTCTTCACCATGCGCGTGAACAACCTCGGCTGGATCCTGGATCGCACCGCCTCGGATCTCTATCCGAAGTTCACCCAGACCGCGGGCCTCGACATCTCGAAGCCGGAAAATTACCGGCTGAACGGGTTCTTCCAGAACAACAATGTCGACAACGACCACGAGGTGCGGGAAGCGCACGCCAACCTGAAGTACGACCTGCCGCTCGACCTGAAGTCTTTCCTCAAAACCGGTTTCAGCTGGCGCGAACAGATGGCCCAGGATGTGAACCGCAACCGCCGCTGGTCCTACCTCGGCACCACCCTGCCGGCGGATCCGTCGATCACCATCCTCAACACCCTCAAGACGGGCCGGCAGGTGCCGTTCTGGTACGCGGGCCAGTTCTTCTACGACCGCAATCCGATCAATCCCGCCCTCTGGAGCGAGGACCGCTACTGGGCCCAGCAGATCCAATACACCGGCACGCGGCGCGTGACCGAGAGCGTCAGCGCGGGCTACGTGATGGCGCAGGGACGCTTCGGCAACACGGGACTGCTGACCGGCGTGCGGACGGAAAAGACCGAAACCGAAAGCTGGGGCTGGGTCCGCGCCCGCACCGCCACCACCGTCGCGCAACAAGTCGCCGATCCCGTCGGTTCAGCCCAGAAGGATTACGGTAATACCAAGCGCGCCCTGAACGGCGGCTACACGAAGTCCTTCCCGAGCGTGCACCTCACCGAGGATCTGTCGCGCAACGTGAAGGCGCGGTTGAGTTGGTCGACGAGCTTCGGACGTCCCGCGATGACCAATTTCCTGCCCAATGAAACCGTGAACGAGCCGGCCCAGACGCTGACCGTGAACAACCCCTCGCTGCTCCCGCAAACCGCAACCAACTGGGATGCGTCGCTGGAGTACTACTTCGAACCGGTCGGCAACCTCTCCGTCGGCTGGTTCCGCAAGACGATCCGCGACTACATCGTCACGGGCATCAACACCGGGACCATCGGCACCGGCACGGACAACGGCTACAGCGGCGAGTACGGCGGCTTCACCCGCCTGAGCAGCGCCAACGCCGGCACCGCGTACGTGCAGGGCTGGGAAGTCAGCTACCAGCAACAGTTCACCTCCCTCCCCGGAGTCCTGAAGGGCCTGGGCACGGCGGCCAACGTCACCCTGCTCGACAGCCACGGCGACTTCGGCGGCGTCGGCAACCGCGCGACGCGGGACGTGCCCGAATTGGTGCCGCGCAGCGGCAACCTGAGCGTCTTCTGGCGCCATCGCGGCTTTTCCTCGCGCGTCATCGTGAACCACACCGGCAACTACCTGATCGAGTACGCGGACGGCGCCCCGGCGCGGAACCGCTACATCATGGCCCGGACCGTGGTCAACGCGGGCATCGGCTACCAACTGCGGCCCGCCGTGACCCTCTCCCTCGATGTCAACAACCTCACCGACGCACCGCAGCGGGCGTATCGGGGAATCCGTGACCAGATGCAGTTCACCCTCTACGGCGGCACCACGATCACCGCCGGTGTCAACGGGCGGTTCTGAGCCCGGCGCCGGGAACCGGTTGGCTTCTGACTTCCCATCCCGGGCAGCTTGCGAATGCTCGCTGCCCGTGCCCGCCATCCCCGCCTTCACGGCGCCATGAAAACCCCGCTCATTTTGGGTTTGTCCGGCTATTACCACGACAGCGCGGCTTGTCTCGTGGCCGGCGGACGGATTGTCGCGGCGGCGCAGGAGGAGCGGTTCACCCGGATCAAACACGACGCCGCCTTTCCCGCCCGCGCCGTCGACTTCGTGTTGGCCGAGGCCGGGATCAAACCCGGAGACGTCGACTACGTCGTCTTCTACGACAAGCCCCTGCTCAAGTTCGACCGGCTGCTGGAAACTTATCTGGCCTACGCGCCCGTCGGGCTGCCTTCGTTCCTCCAGGCCATGCCGCTCTGGCTGCGCACCAAGGTGAACCTGCGCCGTGAAATCAGCCGGGCACTGGGCGGGCCGCCGCGGAACCGGATCGCGTTTTGCCAACACCACGAGTCCCACGCCGCGAGCGCGTTCTATCCCTCGCCCTTTGACGACGCGGCGATTCTCACGGTCGACGGCGTCGGCGAATGGGACACCGCGGCGATCAGCCACGGCCAAGGCCACCGGATCACGGTGCGCCAAACCCAGCGGTTCCCGCATTCACTGGGGCTGCTCTACAGCGCGCTCACTTCCTTCTGCGGCTTCCGGGTCAATTCCGGCGAGTACAAGCTCATGGGCCTCGCTCCGTACGGTGAGCCGCGGTTTGCCTCGGTCATTTTGGAGCAGCTGGTGGATCTGAAGGCGGACGGCTCACTCGCGCTCGACATGAGCTACTTCGACTATGGGGCCGGCCGGCGGATGACCGGGAAAAAAATGGAGGCGCTCTTCGCCGGCCCCCCGCGACTCCCGGAATCCGCCATCACTCAACGCGAGATGGATCTGGCGGCGTCGATTCAGCAGGTGACCGAGGAGGCGATGCTGCGCATGGCGCGGACCGCGCAAAAAATCACGGGCGCCCGCAAGCTGTGTCTGGCCGGAGGCGTGGCGTTGAACTGCGTTGCGAACGGCAAGCTGGCCCGGGCGGGAATATTCGAGGAGATCTACGTCCCACCCGCGCCCGGCGATGCCGGCGGAGCGCTCGGCGCCGCGCTGTTTGTGCACCATCAGTTATTGAACCACCCGCGAACGGCCAGCGGGGCGGACCCGTTGCGCGGCGCCCGGTTGGGGCCGGCCTTCGACCCGGCATCCATTCGCACCGGACTCGACCGACAGGGGCTGCGCTACGCTCACGTGCCGGATGAAGCGGAATTATTGCGGACCGTGGCCGCGGCCATCGCGGGCGGCCAGGTCGTGGGCTGGTTTCAGGGCCGGATGGAATTCGGCCCGCGGGCTTTGGGCGCGCGCAGTATTCTCGCCGATGCGCGCGATCCCGCCATGCAGTCGAAACTGAATCTGCGGGTGAAGTTCCGCGAATCGTTCCGCCCCTTCGCACCGGCGGTACTAAGAGAGGACATGGCGGAGTATTTTGATCTGACCGCGGAGTCGCCCTACATGATGCAGGTGGCCGCAATCCGGCCCGAATTGCGGCGCACGCCGCCGGCGGAACTGGCCCCTTGCCCGCGCGATCCCGACCTGCGCCGCCGCCTGAGCGTGCCACGCTCCACCCTGCCGGCCGTCACGCACGTCGATTTTTCCGCGCGGGTGCAATCCGTGGACGAGGCGCGGCACGGCCGGTTTTACCGGTTGCTCCGGGAGTTCAAGCGGCAGACCGGCAGCAGCGTGATGATCAACACCAGCTTCAACATCCGAGGCGAGCCGCTGGTCTGTACGCCGGAGGATGCCTGCCGCTGTTTTCTGGCGACCGAGATGGATCTGCTCGTCCTGGAAGACTGCATCCTGCGGCGGAACGAACTATCCGCGACCGGCGCCGCCGACCGCGCGCGCTACGTCCATCACTTCGCTTTGGATTGAAAAGTCCGCCCCGATGCTGAACCCGTTTCACGAAGTAAATTGGCGACCCGGCCCGGCGGAGCGACGGCGATTCGCCGCCAGCCTCATCGTGGGCTTTCCGCTCGTGGCGACCGGCTTGCTGCTGGCGGGACGATGGCACAGCGGGGGATGGAATCTTTTCCTCGCCGCCACGGTGGGCGGAATCGGCACGAGCGTCGGACTGGTGCTGCGGTGGATCCCGGCCATCGCCCGGCCCTGCTATGTCCTGTGGTACGCGATCGCGTGCGCCGGCGGATTTGTCGTCGGCAACCTCCTCCTCGCCGGTATTTACTACCTCCTGTTCACCCCGATCGGTTGGGCGAGACGCGCGCTCGGACGCCGCACGCTGCAAAAAGGATTCGACCGCGGTGCGTCAACCTACTGGCGTGAGGCTCCACCACCCGGTCCGCCGGAATCGTATTACCGCCAGTTCTGAATCCAGCCCATGCCCGACGACAACGCCCGTTCCTTTGCGGAAGCCGGTGGCAAGAAAGGTCCCGGCCTGGCCGGCGAGTTCCTCCTATTCCTGAAGCAGCACAAAAAGTTTTGGATGATCCCGCTGCTCTCCGCGCTCTTCTGTATCGGCTTGTTGGTCGTGCTCGGCGGAACCGCCGCCGCTCCGTTCATCTACTCCCTGTTCTAAGTCGGGATCATGCAGTTGAAAGCTGAGCCCGGCTGACAAGGGGTGAATTCATTTTCCCGCCCCCCGTGCCCTGCACCAAGGCGGGCGCGCCTTGGTCGGACATAGCGCGAACGCCGAGGCGGCGCGCCGGTTTTGCGACGTTCAACCGGCGGCTTGCTCCGGGTATCACTCCGGCCAAGCCCATGCGTTCAGAAAACGCCGGGGCGGGCATTCAGTGCGTCAACGGCTCGCCGGACCAACGTGCATAATCCTCTTTGAGCGCCACCGCCGCGTCCGCGTTCGGGACAAATTTCTTTTTCAGCACGTCCAGTTGCCGCGTGGTGAACCCGCGCGCGCGCCACCAATTCGCGTTGGTGAAATCGGTATCGGTCAGGTCGGCCCCGTCGAACCGCGCCAGCAGGACATTCGCCTCCCGCAACACCGCGGATTCCATTTTCGCGCCCGAGAGATTCGCCCCGCTCAGGTTGGCCCGCGTCAGGTTCGCCATCAGGCAATCCGTGTCCGACAGGTCTGCGGCGGAAAAATCGGCATCCTCCGCCTTCGCCTGTTCGATGGAGCCGGCGCTGAGGTTGGCGCGATGAAAGACGGCGCCCTTTAGGATCGCCTGCACGAAACGTGCCTCCGCCAAACCGGCTCGGTTCAACTTCGCCCCGGTCAAGTCGCCCAATTCAAACGTACACCCGCTCAGATTCGCGCCCTCGAGGTTGGCCCCCGCCAGATTGGTCCGCAGGAAAACCGCCGCGTGCAAATCGGCTCCCGGGGCGGTGAAACCGGCAAGATTCAGTGCCCGCAATTCCGCCGCGCGCCACTCTTGGTTGCCCGCCATTACAAGCTGCCGAAACGCGCTCTCCCGTTCCGCCGGGGTGGAGCCCGGCTGGCAAAGGGTCCAAAAATCATGCTCGCGGCTGTGGCCTTGCTCCTGCCGGACCAACCGTCCGACCAAGCCGAGGTTGAGGACCAACCCCGCCAGCGCGGCGATTCCGAAGAGCGGTCGCACCCGGGCGATCCACTTCGCCGGACGACGCTCGGATGGGCTTGAGTTTTGGTTCATGGTAATCCGACTTGCTCGGTTCGTGCCGCCGTTGCAGCGAGCAACACGACGACCCTACGTAAATGGATACTCCGAAAACAACCCCCGAAAGCACCGCGCGGCTCCGGTCGGGTGCCAGCCGCCGCCGGCGGCTGTTCGTGATCGCCGCGGTCGCGGTCGGGCTCCTGCCGCTCCTCCTGCTGGAAGCCGGGCTGCGACTGCTCGACTGGGGCCGCCCCGCCGCCCAGCCCGATCCGTTCGCCGGCTTCGGCCGAAACTTTCCGCTCTTCGAGCGCCAGGGTGCGGTCTACCGCACCGCCCGCGCGCGCGAACCGTTCATCGCGCCTCAAGCATTTCCCGCCACCAAACCCGACCGGAGCTTCCGCGCCTTTTGCTTCGGCGGCTCCACCGTCTACGGCCATCCCTACCTCGGTGAGACGGCCTTCCCCAAATGGCTCGAGCTGGAACTCACCGGTGGCGAGCCCGGACGACCGTGGCAGGTGATCAACTGCGGCGGAGTCTCGTACGCGAGCTACCGCATCGTTCCCCTGGTCAAAGAGGCGCTGCGCCACCAGCCCGACCTGATCATCCTCGCCACCGGCCACAACGAGTTCCTCGAAGACCGCACCTACCACGACCTGAAGACCCGCTCCCCCCTCTGGGCCTGGCTGCAGGATCAGGCGTTCGGTCTCCGCCTCGTCGGGCTCGCCCGATACTGGTTGACCGGCGCGCCCCCCACCCGCCCGCTACCCGGCTCCGACGCGACACCCGACGAACCGCTCGGCCCCGCCGTCGATACCCGGCTCGATCACGCCAGCGGTTACGCGTCCTACCATCGGGACGCCCCCTGGCACGAACGCGTGGTCGCACACTATGACGCCTCGGTGCGCACCATCGTCGCCGACTGCCGCGCCGCCGGCGTCCCACTCGTACTGATACGTCTGGGTTCCAACCTGCGCGACTGCCCGCCGTTCAAGTCCGAGCACCGGGCGGGCCTGGCGCCGGAACCGGAAGCCGACTGGCAGGCGGCGTTCGACCTCGCCACGGCGGCCGAGAAGGTCGACTCCGCCCGCGCTCTGAACTTTTACCGGGAGGCCGCCGCCATCGACGGCGAGCACCCTCTGCTGAATTTCCGGATCGCCCGTCTGCTCGATCGCCTGGGCCGCGCCTCCGAGGCCGCGCCTTACTTCCTGAAAGCCAAGGATGGCGACATCTGCCCGCTGCGGATCATCACCCCGGTCGAACAGCGCCTCCTTCGCATCGCGGCCGAGACCCATACTCCGCTCGTGGACGCCGGCGAACTCCTGGCGGCGCAATGCCCGGACCGCCTGCCGGGCTTCGACTGGTACGTGGACCATGTGCACCCGACGATAGGAGGGCATCAACGCATTGCTCAGGCGCTGGCCGTCGAATTGAGGAAACTCGGAGTCCTGACACCTTCGAACCCGTGGACCGCGGAGATGCGCCGGGAAACCTACGCACGCCACCTGGCCGCACTGGGCCCGGCCTACTTTGCCGATGGCGAGCGACGCGTAGGTTGGCTGGACAAGTGGGCGCAACGCCAGCGCCTCGCGGCCGAGACGAACCCCAACGACGCCGCAGGCTTCGCCCGGGCGGGCTTCCGGCAACTTGATCTTGGCCAGGAAACCGCCGCATGGGAATCCATCCGCGAAGCCCTGCAGCGCGACCCAGCCACGGCGAAACTGATCCACGCGCACGCGCGGGACTTACTCAGCGAAGGGCGCCCCGAGCGGGCGGCCGCGCTGCTTGAACACGTCCCTTGAGCGATTGCGGCGACGAATCCGGGTTCGCATCGGGCCGGCCTACGGCGAAGGAATAACAACCTGGGGACCGTGGAAATTAACCCCCTGCGCGCGAAAACACTTAAGATCCCGGACGGGCCACCGCAACCGGCCGCCCGAGGAGCGGCTGCAACGCGGCGAGCCAGCGTCCGGCCATTTTCTCCGCGCCTGACACATTCGGATGCACCAGGTCGGCGATCGTATCGGACTGCCAGTCAAAGCCGGTCGCCTGATCCACGACCACGACGGGCTGCGCGGGCGTGTGCAGCCGCGCGGCCAGACGCGCGAGCTCAGCGTTGAATTCCGGCAGGTAGGAATATTTCGGCAACTTCCCCGCGGGGATCACCTGCGCGAGCAGCACGATCACGCGCGGATTCACGGCGCGAAACGCCCCGATCAACTGCTCCGTTGCGGCCACCATGCCGGGGACGGGCTTCTCCTCGACGAAGTGGTTGTGCCCAGCATGGAGGAGCACGATGTCCGCCGGCTGTTCGGCGAAATGCGCCGGCACCGTACGCGCGAGGAACTCGACATTCTTCCCGCCGTAGCCTTCGTGCCGCAACTCCCCCTCGCCGCGCGTGCCCACAAATTCCACCGCCAATCCCGCGGTGCGCAGCTTCGCCGCCAGGAGCGGACGATAACATGCAAAGGTCTTGCCGCCTTCCGTGATCGAATCGCCGACCGCCATGATGCGGGAGGCCCGCGGCATCTCGGCTCCCCGCGCCAGCCCGAGCCCGATCAAAAGGAGCCATCCGAGCCACCACCGCGGGAAAGCGATTTTCATCCGGCCCAGCAAGCCACCGCGCACCCGCCGGCCTCAACGGAAAAACGCCGCGTCCAACGCCCGGGTTTCACCGGCGGCAAGCGTAACCGGCTTCACCACGGCGCCACACCGGACCGGCACCGTGACCGGAGTGGGGGCCCGCAACGTGGCCCGAGTGAGCGCTCCGGCCGCCCACGCCACATCCACCGTCAGGCCACCGCGCGCCCTCAACCCGACCACGGAGCCCACCGGCCAAGCCCGCGGACCGAGGTAACCGGCCAGATGTTGAAATCGTTCACTGCACCAAACCGCCAAGCCGCCGAACCCTTGGCCACAAAAGACGCAAAGATCGGAGGGCGAATGACGCACTCGAGGCGCCTATAGGCGCGCGGAAATCCTGCGTCTGCCGGACGGATCATCTTGCGCCCTTTCGCGGCTACCTTGCTCGGTGCAGCGTTTACCCCAGAGCCAAGTATTTGCGCACGGAACGAACGGAATACACAGAATCAAAAGCACCACGTTTTTGTCGCCGCGCTTGAGCCGAAGGCGAAAGCGTGGACCGAACGGAAGGAACCACGTTGTCGCTGCGCTCCAACGCGGCTACGCCATCACTGCATTCGCCGATCGACACTCATGGCGGCGGCAACACCGCAATCGGCTTCACTTTCGCCGGATCGTGTCGCGCCGGACGCGGATCATGCCAGCGTTCGCGCGTTGGCGGCGCCTGGCCGTCGAGCCACCCACCTAGTCTCCGCCGCAGATCCGCGAGCGCCGGATTCGCCGCGGCCGTGAAACGTGCCGTACCCGCATCGGCCTCAGACTTTTTCTCGAAGACCGGCCGCAGCGCGGGATCAGCGAGGACCGCCGCGCCGACGGCCGCACGGCTCTCGCCGGACAACACCGTGTACATCGTGAGATATTCGGCGAGTTGCTGCCCGGCGCGAAACGCCTTCAGCCGCAGACTCGGCACCGGGCCGGACTCCGTCGGATAAAACAGCGCCAACGGATCCGGCGTCCGCCACGCCTCCGCCTTGCCGATGGTCTGCCACGGCACCACGCCATCGGCCCCGAGGGCCCACGTCTCGACACACCACGCCGCAGGCATCGCGTTCGGCGTGCCGATGGAATTGGCCGATCCGTACATCGCGACGAAGTTGCCGAATCGCTCCGCCCGCCCGATCACGCGGTCACGGTAGGTGCGCAGCGCGCCGCTCACGATTTCCACGCTCGTGACGCCATCCAAAAGGTCGCGCTGCCACTCGGGACGCGAAAGGTCCGCGCGGAAGGCGAAGCGTACCCCGGGCGCGTCGGCGACCCCGCGCCAAAATTCCAACCCGAAGCGGCGCAGCGCCCAGAAGTCCTGCGTGTTCACCGGCTCGTCGAAGATCCACGCCGCCGACGTCGCATCCCAGCGGTTGTCCCGCGTCCGCTTAAACTCGACCTTGTTGTTCAGGTAGAACTCGAACATCGGCTCGGTCCAACCCTGGGCGGCAAAGTGCGACGCCACGCGCGAAGCGGCGGCCCGAAATTCCAGCCAGTACGCGTCGTCGTACGCCGACTCGATCCAGTACCCGCCGCGAAAATGTCGCTCGTGGTTCATCGGCCAGTTTTCGTTCAGCGGCAGATAAAACGCGTCCACCGGCACGCCCGCCCGCGGCAGATCCGCGAAGGCCGTGCCGTCGAACAGCGGACCAAACGCTGCATCCCAGGCGCGCCAATCCCACGTGCCGTCCGGCCGGATCACCGGCCCTGCCGTGCGGTCCACGCGCCCGGTCCAACTGTACGGCAGGCGGTTCAACACCGTGCGATGCGCGTGCGCCAAGCGATAGTACGCACGCTCGGACCCGGGCAGACCGTAGCAATTCATCTGCGGAATAAACGAGAGCCGGTCGGGCAGCGTGAAATTCCAAACGTTGAAGGTGAGCTCCAACGTACGCCCGTCGACCTCCAGCGCGATCCGGTGGCGCCCGGCCCGGGCGGACTTCGGTACATGCACCTCCACGTAGGTGCGGGCGTTCGCCCCGACGGAGGAAGGCGCGGCTCCGTCGGCGAGCGGCACGAGCGGATCGCGGTGACCGCCCACGAGCGGCATCGCGAAGCGTGTGACCGGCAAATCCGCCGCGAGCACGCGTACCGCCGCGCCCTCGACAGAGAAACCCGTGGTCTCGTTGCGCGCCGCAAAGAACTCCCCGGATGCGGCCGCATCATCAAACTCGTCGTACACCTGGACCGGTCGTGGCGTACGTTGCGCCGCAGCCGACGCCGCGAGCGGCGGGAATTTCACCGGTGCCGGCGGGCTCCGTGGCGCGATCGCGTGCGCGGCAGCGGCCTCAGCCGCGCCGGCTTCCAGCCACAGCGTAAAGTACGGCGCCGTCTGCCTCGGACCT
>CAIJFT010000255.1 GCA_903820035.1 uncultured Opitutia bacterium | reverse complement strand
GCCGAACAGAATGGCATTCGAACCGCGCGCCCCTTCCATGCGCTCGACGGCATAGGGCTCGATCGTGGAGTCGGCGCGAAACCCATTGCGCGTGTCGGTGCCGGCGCCGAGCGAGCGGAAACCGGTCGCGGCCCCAAAATCGGTGCCGCCGCTGAAGTCGTTGGGAAAGGTCCGGTCCGAACCCGTCAGCCAGTTCCCGGCGGTCGCCATATTGGTGACCGCGAGATCGTCGAGGAACTCGCGCGTCAGTACCGTGACGTCGGTTGGAGTCTTCAGCAAATTGGTCTTGAGACGGCCTCCGACAATCGTGTCCGAAGCCTGATAGCCGGAGTCTTTGTCGGCATTGACGGTAAATATGCTCAGCGTAACCGTCTCATCTTGGAGCGGAAGAGGACGCGGAGGCATCTGGGCGTTGGCGGCACCGACGGCGAGAAAGCCGGCGAAGAGGGGGAAGATATTACGGGGTTTCACGGGAAGAAGTGCGGCGGCTGGTTGGAATTGAACGGGCGATCGTTGGGTCCGCCTTCCCACGGTTGTCCGGCGGGAGTCTGGTGCCAATGGCGCGGTTACTGACGCCGTTCAGTAACCGGGCGCTACGACTGTGACCCTACGCCAGCGACGGCCGGCGGCGGCCCGGGCCCGGGGCACTGCGGCCGGGCACCCAGATCCCGGCCACCAGATGCAGATGCGCCTCAGCCAAGGGGCCAAGGGTGTTTGACTGGAGCTTGGCGATCACGTGTTCGACGGCGACGGCGCCCTGCAGTTGATAGTTTTGGAAAATGCCGGTCTTCGCGTCGTCGCGCCGTGCGACACCGAGATCAACCACCCCGATCGCGACGGGCACACGCGCGAAGAGATTTGCCTCGGAGTTGCCCAAAATGACGACATCAGGACGGTGAGTGCGCAACCACGCCGGCATCGCGGCGATCAGGCCGGCGGTTCGAGCCGTCATCAGCGGCGGCACGTGCCCGCCGAAGCCGTGTTGTTCGACGGCGAGGCGGTAGCCGCCCAGCCAGCGGTGATCGAGCCGATGGGAGGTTTCCTCGCTCACCGCCAAACCGATGCGCCGATAGCCCAAGGTCACGCAACGCTGGACCGCCAGCACGGCGGACTGAAAGTGATCATTCGAGACGCGCTCGATCAGCGGAGCCTGCACGCTCAGGCCGAGGCTGACGACGGCGAGCGACGAGACATCGAAGTCCAACTGGGTGTCGCGGTGCGGTAGCGGCGCGACAATCACGGCATGGATGTGGCGCGTGCGGAGGATTTCCCCCATCCGGCCAGGCGTCATGCCTCTGGCCCCGAGATCGAATTCCTCCAGTCGGTAGCCGAGTTCCGTCGCGCGCTCCGACGCGCCGGCGAACATGCTGCGATAAACCTGCTGCCGTCGCCACGGGTTTTCCGGTGAATGCGACGACAGGTAGGCGATGGCGGTCGTGGCCTCGGTCCCGACGCGACGGCGCCGGTGCAGACTCATCAGCGCCGCGACAAGCGGGCTGGGCCGATAGCCGAGTCGACTGGCCACGGCCTGGATGCGCAGGCGAGTCGCCTCCGGAATGGTGCGGTTGCCGCGCAGCGCCATCGAGACGGCGGCGCGTGAATAGCCCGAAACGCGCGCGACATCCTGCATCTTGGGGACGGCCTTCATGGTCCCTCGACGGTGCACGGTCAGCCCGTGGCGTCAGCGCAAAACCCGTGGGCTGCACTTAGCGCAAAACCGACGCGGTTGCGATGGGGTCAGGCTGGGAAAGTCGATCTTCTTCCCGTGCGAGGTGACAACACACCGACTGATCTCATGCCGGCTCCAATGCACGAACGCCCCGGTTTTCCGTGCCGACCCGTCGCGTT
>CAIJFT010000254.1 GCA_903820035.1 uncultured Opitutia bacterium | reverse complement strand
GCCATCCATGGCGTAGGGCCAGGAGCCGTCCGCCTGCTGCGATTGGAGGACGAAATTGAGGTTGCGGATGGCCGGGGTGTGATAGCGCTCGTCGCCGAATTCCCGCCACGCGCTGAAGAGCGTGAAGGCGCGGTAGGCGCTCGCGTTGACCACATTCTCGCCGCCGTTGGGCGTGTACGTGCAGGTGGCGGCGTCCGGGCCGGCGGATACGTCGCGATAATCCAATAGGACGTGCTCGGCGATCGACCGCATGACGTCCCTCCAGTGGTTCCTTCCGTCGATGCGATAGACGTCGGTGAAGGCTTCGTAGCAATAGGGTGTGGTCGTGATCAGCGGCGTCCCGCGGGCCAAGATGCCGTTGCGGGTCTGCCAGTCGAACGGGTAGCCCCACCCGTGGTGCTTGAACGCGGGACAGCGGGTCGACTCCAGCACCGCCAGAAAATGGATCGCCCGATCGAGGTAGCGCTGCGCTCCGGTCACGCGATGGAGCCGGGCATAGCCCATGGCGAAATGGGCATCGGAGATCGGCAGCCGCATCCGCGGGAAGAAGAAACACCGCGTCCAGGGGGCGAAGGCCTCGCACGCGACCATCGGCAGGACGGCCGCCATTCCAAGGAGTGGCTGGCGATAATAGAGATGCTTCGCTGCGCGGCCGACCCGGCTGGCATAGAAGTCCTGATGGTCCTGCGACGTTTCCCCAAAATCCTCCAGCCAGCCGACAAACCGCTCGAGGGCGGTCAGCAGTTGCGGATTGGCGGGCGGCGTGGCCATGGGTGGTCGATTAGGCAAAAGCGGGCGGGGCGAAGGGGCGGGCGGATCGAGCCGTGATCAGCGGAATTTCGCCGCGCACAGCGGGGATTTCGGATCGGTGAGGGCGGTCACGCAGTCCTTGAAACCGGAGAACATTCGCTCGATCGAGGCATCGCGCAGGATGTCTTCCCGCGCATTGGCGCTAAACTGGGCCCGCAGGGCATCGTCGCGCAACAGGAGCAGCATCTTCTCCTTGAGCGCGGCGAGGTCATTTTCCGGGACGACAAAGCCGCTCCGGCCTTCGGTCAGGTAGTGGATTTCCGGGGGCTGTAGGCCCGCTTCGGTGACGACCGGCAGACCCCAATAGAAAGCTTGGTTCATGCCTAGACCGACATCGCCGGGGATAACAAACAGGTCCGACAGTTTGAACAGTTTACTGATCTTCAGACCTTCGGGATCGTGGACCTCGCCGAGATGCATCACGTTTTTTCCCCGGATCAGCGAGGGGAGGTTGTACTGCATCGGGTCGCCGACGATGACACAGCCGCAATCCGGGTCGTTGATCTCGTTGAAGGCGGCGATCAGGTGTTCCACTTTTTTCACCGAGCGCATCCGGCCGACAAACAGGACGACCTTGCGAAACGGGATGCCGAACTCCCGCTTCAGGTCCTCCTTGGAGGCCTCGACGGCGGGGAAGGCGTCGAAGTTGACGGTATTGTTGGCGACGAAGACCTTGTGCCGGTTGCGCGGGCGGATGTCTTTCACCTCATGCGGTGAATAGAGCACGATCGCATCGCTCAGCGAGTGCACGTAGTAAAAGGGTTGGTTGCGCAGCCAAGGGTGGCGCACCTCGAGGTTGATGCCCTTATTCCAGTAAACGACGGGCGTGCCGCGCAGCTTCAGCCAGTGCAGCAGCGGCCAAATGATGGTGTTCTTGAGATGGAGAAAGAGCAGGACGACGTCGGGGTTGAGCCGTTCAATCTCCCGGCGGTAGTCACCGAAGCGGAACGGCATTTCCCGGTAGTCAAACTCGAGCGGATACGGGTTGCTGCGTTCCAACTCATTGGCGCGCACGCAGAATTCCCAGCCCAGTTCGCGGAAGCGGCGGGCGAAATAATTGTAGTTCGAAACCCGGTAGTGGAAAACCTTGTTCGAGATGAGCAATACGCGCCGCATGGCGGATTCCCTTGGTATCTCCTCACTCATACAAGTGTTTAATTGCGGCGCACTGGTGTTCCCAGCGGTACTTTTCCGCGCGCCGGGCGATTTCGTTGCGATCAAATGTTTCGAGAAGGCTGAAGCCGCGATCCAACGCCTCGGCTAGGCCATTGGGGTCATTGGTGATCGCGATGACTCCGGACGACTCGACGTAGTCCGCGAGTGATCCGACGTTGGTCGCAACGATCGGTACGCCGAAGCGCAGGCAGAGGAACACGACGCCGCTTTGGTAGATGTGCCGATACGGCATGACGACCAGGTCGCAGGCTTTGAGCCAGATCGCGACCTGATCGTTGGCGACAAAGCCGCTCCGCCACTCCACTGTCGCGGGCCGGGCTGAACGGGCGACAGTCGCCCGAACGGAGGCGGCGTAGTCGGCGTCCGGGCAAGTGCCGGCGATCGCCAGATGGGCTTGGGGAGTCCGCACCGTGTTCCATGCCTCCACGAGGACGTCGACCCCTTTGTAGGGCTCAACCTTGCCAAAGAAGAGTGCGATAGGGCCGGTTGCCGGCAGGCCCAATTGCAGGCGAGCGGCCGACGTCGAGAGCGTGGTGGCGGGGACCTCCTCGTTAAGACCGATAGAAATGACTTCGATGCGCGCGGGATCGACGCCGAAGTCCGTGGTTAGTTGCCCGGCGACCTTGTCCGTATGGGCAAGGATGGTATGCGGAAAGCGGTAGATCCATCGGTAGGCCCAATAAAAAATACGTTGCTGCTCACGACCGTGCGGAAGCGCATTGTGGGCGGTGTGCACATAACGCGTGGACCAAAAGCGCAGCCAGAGCGGCAAGAAGATCCCGTCGAAGAGAATGATCCGGCTTCCGAGCAGGCCGCAGAAATGAACGGTGCCGTGCCGATGCGGTACGATGATTGCGGCCAGGCGCAGGTAATAACGGACCAGATTCAGCGCCTTGCTCCAGCCCGACCGCTTCGGGTCCACACTGCCCCGCAGATTGCGGTGGGGAATGCCGGCTGCTTCCAGCATCGGCGCCGTGTCGCCGTCTGAAACCACCAGGAGGCGGATGCCGTTGGCCGCCAGCCCGCGCGCAAAACCCACCACGTAGTTGGCTTCAAAGCCGTGGGGAACGAGGAGATGGGTGGTCACAGGATTTGGCGGTGGACTCTAGGCACCGCAGTTCAAACACCAGCGCACGACTTGGCTCGACTCGGCCGCAATCGAGGACGTGCAATTTGAACAGGAAGCACGGGAAGGGCGGAAAGGTTGCGAATGGAATCTCTCTTCCCGATCTCCCCGGCCTTCCTGTTAAGTGTTTGGCAATAGTCGCGGGCTACGTGGAATTTCGACAATAACAGCGCAGGTAGGCGGATTTGGGCCTGGGAGGATTCGGGTCGTTTTCTCCGACCGCTGAGCGCAGAACCTGGCCACTTCCACTTCTCGGATTGTTGCGACCTTCCCTCCCGCTGTCGACGGTTCGGTTTGTTTTAGATCCCAACTATCCAGTCGATATTATCGAGGTGAGGGCAACGGAGTGCCAAGGTCGGTCGCGGGGGCGGGCTTTGGCGGCAGCACCCAAAGCACCAGCAACATCATAAACCACAGGTGGTGATCGCCGCGGAGAAAGGTCGATTCGGAGACGTTGATGAAGGCGATGGTCAGGAGCAGGGTGATGCGCAGGCAGGCGAAGTCGAAATTCTCGGACATGGTTTTCAGCAGCTTGGGAATGGTGCTGAAGAGTACGCCGGCGAGGAGGAACATGCCGACGTATCCCAGTTGCAGGTAGGTATCGACGTAACCGCTGTGTGCCTGGCCCAGGACCCAGGACATGTTGGCATTCCACGGGATATTGACCAGTCGGCCGATCCAAAACGCGCCGTAGCCGATCCCGACGATCGGGCTGCTGGCGGCCACGGCGTATACCTCGCCCCAGATGTAGATGCGGTCGGTGATGGTGATATCCCGACCGAGGAGGGTGATCATTTTGCCGAAGACGGAATCCTCGGCGAAGACGACGACGCTGTGGATAATGAAGAAGGTCACCAGGGCCATCGTCGCGCCGAAGACCAGGCGCACAAAGGGCCGGACCGCGGAGGGCTGTAAGCGAAGGGCCTGAATACGGTGGAAAACGATGAGCGCAAAGGCGGCCATCGAGACCGAGGTCATACTGACGCTGTCGGCCGCTCCCTTCAGGAGAAATGCCGCGATGGCCAAATAGATAAAGTGGACATTTCTCCAGCCCTGCTGGCCCCAACAGCGACGGATTTCCCAGGAGAAATACAAGATGCCAAGCATGGCGACTTGCCCGAGGGTATTTTTGGTCGTGGCAATACCGTTCCAGGACGAATGAGCGCCGCTATAATCAAAACTCACGCCGATATCCCGGAAATAACGGGTGCAGATGAGCGACATCGGCAGGTGAATGTAGAGACAGCGCCGGAGAACGGTGAGCATCGACTCCAGCGGATGTTCCTCTGTCAGCACGACCAGCGCCATCACGATGGAACCAAGAACCTTAATGTAGCGTTTGAAGGATACAAAAGGGTACTGCGACCAGATGATGCTCGCCGCCATAAAGAGCAGCAGGGCGGTGAGCCACGGATTGAGTCGCAGGGCCATGCCCCAGTCGAAGCGGCGCCGGGAGAGAATCCAGAATCCGATGAGCGTGAGCGAAAGAAAGAAGTATCGCTCGATGCTGCTGCCGTCGGTGGGATCGCCGCTGTCGCCGGGCAGCGGGATGCCCCAGAGGTCGAGCCAAAATCCGACGGGGCGCGTCGCCACGACCAGGTACCAGAGGGTCGGCCAAAAGAGCGCGCCCGAGGCGGTGAAACCCTGTTTCGGATACACGCGAAACGCGAAGAGGATGAAGACGACGCCGATGAGCAGCGCAAGGGTCGGAGGCATTGAAGGAGAAGGGGATTGGCGTCTGGAAAGGGTCCGGGCCTTCGCGGGCTAAGGCGGGCCACCGCGGTAATCGGAAATGACCTGTGCGTAGAATTGCTCATGGCGCGAGGCGAGCGCCGCCAGACTAAAACGTTGCTCGGCCACCTTCCGCCCCGCGGCGCCCAGTTCCGCGCGCCGCAGAGGCGAGAGCAGGAGCTCGCGCAGGTAACGGATCAG
>CAIJFT010000253.1 GCA_903820035.1 uncultured Opitutia bacterium | reverse complement strand
GTAATCGGCGTGGTCGGAAAGCGGGAAAGCGGAGTGGCAGCGATAGCGGTAAATTGCGCCGGGATCGAGCGCCCAGCCGGTGACCGCCGCGAGGCGCACGCCGAGGATGCGGTTGAGCACGCTCCGGCCGTGGGGCGGACAAATCACGATATGCCCGGCGACCTCGCGGACATTGAATTCCCGATACGGTGGAAACGTGACGCCCAAGTGTTCGTAGATCTTAGTGAGCCGGATCGCCTCCGGGTGCAGCATTACCGGCAGGCCGGCCGGGGCGAGGGCGCGCAGGACCTCCTGCGTTTTACCCAGACTGTAGCAGAGCAACGCGGGCGTGGCCCCCTCCGCTACAGCGTCCCGGCAGAACGCGACCATTTGACTAGTAACGCTCGCCTCGGCTGGAAACGCGTATTTCGGCAACGCGAAGGTCGTTTCCATGATCAAGGTATCCGCGTGCGGCGCGGCACAGGGCTCCGCGGTCAGGCCTTGCCGCAGTTTGAAGTCGCCGGTGTAGAGCAGGGATCCGTGCTCTTCCGATTGGAGGAGGATCTGACTTGAGCCGAGGATATGGCCGGCCGGATACAACGTCGCGGTCACCCCGAACTCCAGCGCGTGGGGGCGGTTGAACGGGACCTCCGTTACCGCCCGCCGGCCGGGCAGGCGCACGTGCAGGAATCGCGCGGTCTCCGGCGTGCAGAGAATTTCCTCGTGGCGCGCGATGTGGTCGGAGTGCGCGTGCGAGATGAACGAACGCTTCGTCCGGGCCGGGGCATCGAGCCACCAGCCGATCTGCGGCAGCCAAACGCCGGATTGAAACTGTACGTTCCACGCCATCGGTTGGTTGGTCTTCGCCGCGTCAACGCAGCCCCAAGAATGCGGCGCCGAGCAAGACAACAAGGACGACGCCGGCGGTCCACCAATACCAGGCGAGTCCGTTGACGCGCGGAGCTTTCCGCTCGGGGCTCGTCGCCTCATCGTCGCTCCAGGCGGACTCCGGGAGCTCCAGGCCATCGTAAACCGAGGCCTCGCGCCAACCGGTCCGCTCGTCGGCGCCGCATTCCGGGCACGCGCGTGCACGCGCGGGAAGGGCGGTGCCGCAATTGGCGCACTCGGCAGGGGGGCGGGCGGAGGTGGAAGGCAAGGCGTTGAGCGTGGTGCGTGCCGGGCGAGGGCCTCGGTTGGGGGATCAGTTGGCGACGTTTCGCACCAAATCCAAGCTCGGGATGGGAGGAGTGCCAAGAATTCGGTGGCCGCGTTTGAGCCGAAGGCGAAAACGGGGCCACGCTATTTTTGGAAGCGCGATCGCCTGCCGTCGTTGCGCCCTTGGCGCTTCCCGTTTAATCGGCCGCAAAATATTTCCGTTTGGCCAAGCGCCAGGCGGTCACGAAAAAAGCGGTGAGCGGGATGGCCAGCAGCATGCCGAGGATACCTTCGAAGGCGGTGCCCCAGAAGAACACCGCGACGATAATCGCGACCGGATGCAGCCCAGTGTGGTGGCCCATGATCTTCGGCGTGAGCACCCAGCTTTCAACGCACTGCACCACCGCCTTCACCAGCAAGACCAGCCCGACCAGCTGCCAACCGCCACCGGGCTGAAAGAACGCCAGCGGCAGCGCGATGGCCAACCCGATGATCGTACCGAGGTACGGAATGATGTTCAGCACGCCCAGCGCGAGGCCGATGACCAGGCCGAATTTCAACCCGATGAGACTGAAGCCGCCGGCAAGGAGCACGCCCATGCAGAGTCCGATCACAATCTGGCCGCGGAAAAAAGATTCGATGATCTTGATGAATTCGCCGGCGAGAAACACGACGTCGTCACGCACGCCCGGCTTGAGGAACGGCAACTGGCGGCCGAGATCCGCCGCGGGCCGGGCACCCGCGAGCAGGAAAAAGAAAAGGTACACCGGCACAAGCGCGAGGTGGGTGGAGAAGGCAAAGACCGCGAGGATACCGCCGAAAGCCGCCCGCAAAGAGGGCAACGTCTGGCTGAAGAGGTTCTTACTCTCGGCGGCAAGACCGTCGACCAACTTGCGGATACTGGGATGGGCGAGGTATTTTTGGCTGAGCGCGACCCACTGCGGAGAGTGAGCGTCGAGATAGGCCGTGACGTTCCCCCAAAAGACCGGCAGGTAACCGATAAAATCCAGCAACTGTTCCACGACGGGTGGCAGGATCAGCAGGAACAGACCGGCGGTCGCGAGCGCGACGGTCCCGTACAAGAGCACGACCGCGGCGATACGGCGCATTTTGAGCCGGCGCTCGATGATTTCCACCGCTGGACGCAGGATCAGCGCCAGTACGCCGGCGGCGGCAAGCGGCCAGATCACGGCGGAAAAATAGGCCGCCAGACGGCCCAAGCCGATGAGGGCGACAATCACCAGCGCAACCGAGGCGAGGAAGGCGAGGAGCGTGAGGGTGGCCCCGATGATGCGCCGTTGGCCGTCGCTGAGAAGTGGAACCTGGGGCTCGGTAGGCACAGGGGCTACGGAAGTCAGTCCGGGGCCGGAGGCCAGACTGTATTTACAACGGCGATGCCCGGCCGGCACGCCGACTCCAGACCCGCGTGCTCCGCGGTGCAGTGACCGTGACGTGGTCGCCCCGCGGGCCGGAGTGCTCAGGGTTTCCGCATCGGAAACGGCACCACGGTAGAACCGCTGTGGTGGCGCCAGAACCAGCGGGCGATGGCCGGCAAAAGGACGATCGCGCCCACCATATTTACGAGAAACATGAAGGTCAGGAGCAGCCCCATGTCGGCTTGGAATTTCAGGCTGGAAAACACCCAGGTGCTGACGCCGATGGCGAGGGTCAGGCCGGTGAAAACCACCGCCCCGCCCGCATCGCGCAAGGCGCGGAACATCGCGTCCTCGAAATACTCGCCCGCGTTGAGGGCCGTCTGCAGACGCGCGAAAATGTAGATGCCGTAATCGACGCCGATGCCCACCCCGAGCGCGACGACCGGCAGGGTCGAGGTCTTGAGGCCGATCCCGAGATAAACCATCACCACGTACGCGAGGTAGCTGACAATCGCGAGAGGGATGACGATGCAGAGCGGGGCACGGATGGACCGGAACGTGATCAGGCAAAGTGCGATGACGGCACCGAAAACCCAGAGCAGAATCGGTCTCTCGGCGGCCGCGACCACCTCGTTGGTCGCGGCCATCACGCCGGCGTTCCCGCTCGCGAGCCGGAACTTCGCCTTGGGCGACGGATGCTCCGCGACAAATGCTTTCGTGGCGGCGGTCACCGCCTGGAGGGTCTCGGCCTTGTGGTCGGTCAGGAAAATCCAAATCGGCATCACGCTGCCGTCGCCGTTGAGCAGGCCGGTGGCGGTCTCGATCGGGGAGACGGCCTGCGCAAGCGACTGCGGGTTGCGCGGCAGGATCCGCCACTTGAGCGAACCTTCGGTAAAGGCCGCGTTGAGAATCTTGGCCCGTTCGGGGAGCGAGACCACCGATTGCACCCCGGGGACGTGGCGCATCCGCAGTTCGAACTCATCCATCAGGGAAACGACGTCGTAATCGACGCAGCCGTTCGGCCCCGTCTCGACGATGACGGAAAGCAGGTCGACCCCGATACTGAACTTGCCGGTTATGATTGCCGTATCGCGGTTGTAGCGGGAGTCGGGGCGCAGTTCCGGTACGCCGACCTGGGTGTCGCCGATCCGCACCTCACTCGATTTCCAAAAGGCCCAGCCCCCGACCCCGAAGCAGATGACGATGATCACCATTGAGGGCGCCGGCTTCATTCCCTTCGCCAGCCGCGCCCAAAGCGCATCGCCCGTGGAGCGGCGCCGGGTAACCCAAAGCCCGTAGGAAGCGGGTAGGCGCAGGTAAGACAACAACAGCGGCAGGAGGAGGAAGTTGGTGATCGTGATCACGCTGACGCCAAGACTCGCGGTGATGGCCAGCTCCTGAATGGTCGGGATTTTGATCACCAGCATCGTGATAAAGCCCACGGTGTCCGTGAGCAGCGCGACAATCCCCGGCAGGATCAGCTGCATGAAGGCCGCACGCGCCGCGGTCGGACCGTCCTGGCCCTTGAACACCTCGTTGCGGAACGTGCAGATTTTTTGGACTCCGTGACTCACGCCGATGGCGAAAACCAAGAACGGCACCAGAATGGAAAACGGATCGATGCCGTAGCCGAGCGCCGTCAGACCGCCAAGTTGCCACACGACGGCGATCAACGAGCATACGATCGGCGCCGCCGCGAGTTTCCACCGGCCGGCGTAGTTCCACACCAACAGGGAGGTCACGACGATTGAGAGACCGAACAGCAGTTGCACGTCCCGGGCGCCGGCGGTGACATCCCCGATGATCTTGGCGAACCCGATGATATGGACGCGGATTGCGCCGTGGCTCTCGCGCTCGATCCGCGTGCGCACGGCCTCAAGCGCTTCCGCGACGCGCGCGTAATCGATTTTTTCTCCGGTGCGCGGATCCACTTCGAGCAGTTGGCCGCTGACGATGGCACCGGTGAAATCATTGGCGACGAGCTGACCGAGCCGGCCCGACTTGATGATGTTCTCCCGGACGCGCGTGAAGTTTTCCGCGGTGGGCGTGAAGTCCGCGGGGATGACGTTGCCGCCGGCCAGACCGTCATCGATCACCTCCAGAAAGCGGACGTTCGGAGTAAAGAGCGACTGGACCTGGGCGCGGTCCACGGCGGGCAGAAACATGACCTCGTCCGTCGCGATCTTCAGCTCCGCGAAAAACCCGGCGGTAAACATGTCGCCGCGTTCCGTCATCAGCGCGACGATGATGCGGTTCGCCCCGCCGAATTCGCGCTGGTGCTTGGTGAACGTCTGGATGTACTCGTGCTCGAGGGGGAGCGATTTGTTGAAGCTGGCATCGACCTTCAGGTGGACGGCAAACCACGCCATCACCGCGGTCAAAACGCCGAATCCGCACACGAGCGGAGTGCGGTGACGGAACATCCAGGCGGTGATTTTCTCGAGCATGCGGAGAGGCCGTTTCAGCGCGTGGGTTTGGCCGGCCCGCTTTCCGCCGCGGGAAACAGAGCACCGAGTTCGAGGCGGGTCGCTCCGGCCTCGCCCAGCGCGAGCACATTGCCGTCCGGCAGCTCGAGTAACTTGGCGACGGCGGTACCGAGGACGTCCGGGGCCCGGTCCATGGTTCGGCCCAAGTCACGGCTCACGAGAACGGTGCGGGCTTGTCCCGCGAGCACGAGTTGGCTGCCGCCGATCTTAACGGCGGTCGCGAGCAGGACCGCGCGGGGAGTTTCAATCTTCTGCCAGGTGGCACCGTCATCGGAAGAACGATACGCGTGCCCGCGCAGTCCGTAGGCAAGGAGGGTTTGCCGGTCGAGGGCGATCACGCCGTAGAAAGAGCCCTCGTAGGGTGTCTTCAGGCTATGCCAGGTCGCCCCGAGATCCGTGGAGCGCAGCAGCGTGCCGTGTTCGCCGGCAATGTAGAGGGTCAGCGCGGAGCCTCGCGTGATGCGATTAAAGTGGTACTCGTCTTCGGTGATCTTGCGCCTCGTCCACGTCTTGCCGCCGTCGCCGGTCGAAAGATCCAGCCCGTCGGCGCCGACGGCGATGACGCGCTGGGCGTCGAGCGCAATCACGTCGAGAAACGCCCCCTGCAGGTTCTCGCCCT
>CAIJFT010000252.1 GCA_903820035.1 uncultured Opitutia bacterium | reverse complement strand
TCGTCCGGCCCGGCCTCGGCGGGGCGGAGTCCGCCGGCCGGGTGGCGGCCGCCGGCACGGTTGCCGGTCGCATCCAAAATGTGGCTACCGGGCAGTATCTCAACAACGCCCGGGTGGCGGTGCAGGGGACCGATCGGGTCGCCTTTTCAGATCCAACGGGCACCTACCGTTTGTCCGGTCTGCCCGCCGGGCCCGTGGTGCTCGAGGTCTTCTTCACCGGCATGGACCCGCAACAGGTCTCCGTGACCGTCCGCGGCGGCGAGACCCTCACGCAGGATGTCAATCTGACCAACGTCGCCCGTTATGGCGCGGACGCCTCGGGCACGGTGAAGCTCGACTCTTTTATTGTTTCGACGGCGCGGGAAACCGACGGTGCCGCGATCGCCATCAACGAGCAGCGCTTTGCGCCGAATCTTAAAAACGTCATCGCGGCGGACGCGTTGGGCGACGTGATGGACGGCAACGTCGGCGAGTTCCTCAAGTTCATGCCGGGCATCACGGCGGAGTACGACCGTGAGTCCGGCGGCTCCGTCGCCTCGGTGTCGGTGCGCGGCTTTCCCACCGCGCAGGCGGTGGTTTCCGGCGACGGCCTGCAGATGGCGAATACCGGCAATCCGCAGGGTTCGTCGCGGGTGTTCCAGTTCACCCAGGTTTCGATCAACAACATCGCGCGGCTCGAGGTCACGAAAGTGCCGACGCCCGCGACGCCCGCTGACTCGATGGCCGGCTCGATCGACATGGTCAGCAAGAGCGCCTTCGAGCGGAAGAGCGCGCAACTCCGCTACAGCTTCGGCCTGTCGGGCAACCACCGGAATGTCACCCTGGACAAGTTGCCGCACACCACGGACGAGCGGGTCTACAAGGTGCTGCCGAGTTTCACCTTCGACTACACGCTGCCGGTCACGAAAAATTTCGGCCTCGTCGTCACCGGCCAGAGCCAGAACCGCTTCATCGAGATGGAGTGGGTGCCGCGCGGGTTCAGCGCCACGGGGACGGGTTTCACGACGTCGATCAGCAAGCCCTACCTGCAGTCCTTTCAGTTGGCCAGCGTGCCGCGGGCGAACGCGCGCAATGCCCTCGGCCTGAAGGCGGATTGGCGCGTCACCCCCAACGGCGTTCTCTCCCTTAACCTCGAGCGCAGTCGCTTTGTTTCCGATCGTTCGAACGTTTCCATGGCGCTGACGACGGGGACGAACGGGACGCCGACGGTGGCGGGCGGCGTGCCGCTGACGTTTGGCGATGACTATACCTCCGGCGCCACCGGCCGCGGCGCGGTGACCTGGGGCAACGTCGGCGCGGGCGTCCGCCAGCAACTGGACACCGAAGCGGTCGGGCTGCGTTATCGGCTGGACGACGGCAACTGGCGGGTGGTGGCGGCGCTCGGGCAGTCGAACTCCTCCGGCGGCTACCAGGACACCATTCACGGGCACTTCCGGACACTCTCGATCACCAACCGCGTGCCGATGCGGGTGAGTCTTGCCGGCATCAACGACGTCCGCCCGCAATCGATCCGCGTCTTCGACAACACCGAGCGCGAGTTGGACCTCTACAACCTCGACAACTACCAGCTGGCCTCCGCCGCCTCGACGCCGCGCGTGATCCGCGACGGCCTGACCAACGGCAAACTGGATGTCCGCAAGAGCCTGCCGGCGCTGTCGTTCCCCGCGGCGATCCAGGTCGGTGGTTTGCGCCGGGTGCAGGTGCGCGACGTGCGCCGCGAGAGCATCGTGTGGACCTATAACGGTCCGGACGGCAACGCCGCCACCCCGGATTCGCCGGCGCCGTACCAGATGAATAACTACGTGAACCAGCCGGAGTACTTCGGCTTCCGCCACATGCCCTGGGTTTCGAGCACCCGTGTCTGGCAGGCCTACGCGGCCAACCCCGTCCTCTTCGGCAAAACGCCGGCGCAGGTGACGGCGGAGGAACTCTTCCGGCTCAACAACTCCGAGTGGCTGCAGGAGTCGGTCTCGGCCGGCTACGTTCAGGCCGAACTCGGACTCTTCCACAACCGGCTCAAGGTGTTGGCGGGAGTGCGTTACGAGCGGACCGACGCCGACGGTCAGGGCATCCGTTACGATCCGAACGCGGTTTATGCGCGCGCGGCCGACGGGAGTTTTGCGCACACGGCGGCAGGCGTCCGGATCCGCCGACCGGAGGCGGGGGTCGCCGGTTCGTTGCAGGAGTTGGCGGTGACGCGGCAGGAGCGCGGCTTCAAGGCGTCGCGCATGTACGACGGCAGTTACCCGAGTGTGCACCTGACCTACCAGATCCGGGAAAACCTGCTGGCCCGGGCCGCGTACGCCCAGACCTACGGCCGGCCCGATTTCACGAACATGGTGCCGAACACCACCGTCGATGAGACCGACTTTTCCGGCGGGGTGCCGGATCCCACGCAGATTCCCGGGCGTATCACCGCGCGCAACACGGGGCTGAAGCCCTGGACGGCCGACAATTATGACCTTTCGCTTGAATACTACACGCCGAAGGGCGGGCTTTTCAGCGTGGGTGTCTTCCGGAAGGACATTCGGAACTTCTTCGGCGATGCCGTGAAGATTGCGACGGTCGCCGATCTGGAACTCGTCGGCCTCGATCCGCGTTACGCCGGCTGGCAGATCTCGACCACGTACAACGTCCCCGGCTCGGCCCGGGTCAACGGCGCGGAATTCAACCTGCGGCATTCGCTGCAACCGCTCGGCGGCTGGGGCCGTTATTTCGCGGCGTTCGTCAACGGCACCAAGCTCCAGCTGGAGGGTGGCCGCGACGCCGATTTTTCCGGCTTCATTCCGCAGAGTGCGAACTGGGGTGTCGATTTTACCCGGAAGCCTTTCAGCGTGATGGCCAAGTGGAATTACCGCGGCCAACAGCGGCTCGCCAGCGTCGTGGCCCTCGGGCCGGACGCGTATGAATACTCCAAGGCGCGCACGCGGCTCGACGTGAACGTCGATTACCAGCTCCGGCCGAATCTATTTCTCTACATGAGCGGACAAAACGTCTTCGATGTGCCGGAAACCCTGCTGCGTTTTGGCGCGCAGACACCCGGCTACGCCCGCGTTTCCCAAGTTCTGACCACCGGCGTACAACTCACCCTCGGTCTCAAGGGCACGTTTTGAACCGCGTTCGCGGTGCCGGGCTTCGCTTCTGGTTTAACCTTCGCTCCTATCTCCCATGTCACTCCACGTTTTTACCCGAATCCTGACGTTCGCCGGTGCCGTCGGCTGGTTGGTGCTGGGCCCGGGCCTTTCACGAGCGGCCGCCTCCACCGCGGATCGCCCGAACATCGTCCTGCTTATGGGTGACGACCACGGTTGGGACGAAACCGCCTACAACGGCCACCCGTACCTCAAAACGCCCGTGCTCGACCAGATGGCCGCGACCGGGCTGCGATTGGACCGCTTTTATTCGGCGGGCTCGAGTTGCTCCCCCACGCGCGGCAGCGTGATCACGGGCCGCCATCCGAGCCGCTACGGCACGTTTACGCCCGGCTGTTCGCTGCGGCCCGAGGAAATCAGCGTGGCGCAACTGATGCGTCAGGCCGGTTATGCGACGGCGCATTTCGGCAAGTGGCACGTCGGTCCGGTGAAGGCGTCGTCGCCGACGAATCCCGGCGCGATGGGCTTCGACGAGTGGCTGTCGCACGACAATTTCTTCGAGCTGAATCCGTCGCTCTCGCGCAACGGTGGCCCGCCCGAGGTCTTCAAGGGCGAGAGCTCGGAGGTCGTCGTGACCGAGGCGTTGAAGTTTATCGCGCGGACGAAGCAACAGGGGCGTCCGTTTTTTGTCGTGGTCTGGTTTGGCTCGCCGCACGAGCCCTACAGCGGCCTGCCGCAGGATCTCGCGCTCTACGACCACCTGCCCGCGACGTTTGCCAACAAGCAGGTGACGCTCACCTCCAACGAAACTGGCCGCAACGTGAAGCGCCTGCAACGCGAGGTGCTGCGCGAACGTTTTGCCGAGATTACCGCGATGGACCGTGCGATCGGCCAGCTGCGCGATGAGCTCGGCCGTACCGGCCTCCGGTCGAACACGCTGCTCTGGTACTGCGGCGATAACGGCACGCCGACGGAGGCCGTCGCGACCGTGCCCTTCCGCGGTGAGAAAGCCGACATCTACGAGGGCGGCATCCGCGTGCCCGGCCTCATCGAGTGGCCCGCGCGCATCAGCCGCCCGCGTGCGACCGACGTCAACGCGGTCACCAGCGACATCCTGCCGACGCTCTGCGAACTTGCCGGCCAACCGCTGCCGAAGCGCCCGCTCGACGGGATCAGCCTCGCGCCGCTGTTTGCCGGGGCGATGACCGAGCGCCCGCAGCCGATCGGATTCTGGAACGGCCGGCCGCGTCCGCCCGCCGCGGGTGGCGGCAAGCCCTACCTCGATCTCGAACTGCAGAAGGGTACGACGCCGCTCGCGAAACTCGGGCCCGACGGCAAGCCGACGCGCGATTTTCAGAATTTCCATCATCCCGATATCCAGGAGCGGGACTTCGCGGGGCCGCGGGCGATGTTGGACAACCGCTACAAGCTCGTCGTCGATGGCGAGGGCAAGCCGTCGCGCGAGCTCTTCGACCTCCGCGCCGATCCCGCCGAGAAGAATAACATCATCGCCGCCCAGCCCGCCGTCGCGGCGAAACTCGAGCAGCAACTCCGCGCGTGGCAGCAGTCGGTGCTGACGAGCCTCACCGCCGCAGATTATCGGTGACGTTCCGGTGGGGCCCGATGTCCCCATCCGGCTGAGGCGGAAGGTAAGTCTTGAGGAAAGACCCGATGAGGACATCGGGTCCCACCGGGAGGCCTGATGCCCGGTGCGGAACGCGCCTGCGCGTTTGACCCCGCCGCGCCGCGCGTTGGACTCACGGCGCACTTTACCGATGCCATCCCTGCCGACCAACGAAGGCGTTATTTTGCTCGATCCGCATCCGCGCCGAATCGAGCGGATCTTTGATGAGCCGACCAAGCGCCGTCTCGAGCGGCTCGGGCGCGTGCTGTGGCACGACGGCTCGCCGGCGTCCGCCGAGCATATTGACCGCCACCTGCCGCAGGCGATCGCGTTGATCGGCCAGTCGCCCATGGACAAAGCGCGCCTCGACCGTGCCCCGCACCTGCGGGCGATCTTCAACGTCGAAAGCAATTTCCTGCCCAACGTCGACTACGCCGAGTGCCACCGCCGCGGTATTCCCGTGCTTTCCACGGCGCCGGTGTACGCGCGGCCCGTGGCGGAGATGGCGCTCGCCATGGCGATCTCGCTCGCCCGCCGGATGCACGAGGCTGATGCCGCGCTCCGCACCGGCCAGGAATTCAAGGGCGACAATCACGACTCGTTTCTCCTGCACGGGAAACCGCTCGCGCTCGTCGGTTGCGGCAACCTCGGCCGCGCGCTCCTCCCGCTACTGCGGCCGTTCTCGCGCGAACTGCTGGTGCACGACCCGTGGATGCATCCCTCGGTACTCCGCGAGCTGGACGTGATCCCCGTGTCGCTCGACGAGTGCTTCGCCCGCGCCCGCGTGGTTTTTCTGCTCGCGGCGAACACCAGCGAAAACACCGGCAAGATCGGCGCGCGCCACTTCGCGAGCATGCAAAAGGGGAGCGTCGTCGTGCTCGCGAGCCGCGCCGCGCTCGTGAATTTTCCCGAGCTGCTCGCCGCGGCGGCGAGCGGACACATCCGCGCGGGCATCGACGTCTGGCCCGAGGAACCGGTCCCCCGCGACGAGCCCGGCCGCTCCACGCCGAACACGCTCATCCAGGCGCACCGCGCCGGCAGCGTGCCGGAAATCCAGCCGCTGATTGGCCAGCTCGTCGTCGACGATCTGGAAAATATCCTCGCCGACCTGCCTCCCCAGCGCTGCCAGCGCGCCGTCGTGGAGACGGTGGCGAAGCTCCGCAGCATTCCCGTCGGCGCCTGGTCGTTGAGCGATCCGCGCCGGCCCTGATTTCCCTTCCATGAAAATTCTCTTCATCGGCGGCTCCGGTGTGATCAGCCGCGCCGCCACGCAGCAGACCCTCGCGGCCGGCCACGAGCTCTGGCTCCTGAACCGCGGCCAACGCCGGCCCGTCGAGGGCGTCCGCTCGCTCGTCGCCGACCTGACTGACCACGACGGCGTGCGCGCGGCGTTGCGCGGCCACACGTGGGACGTCGTCGTGCAGTGGATTGCCTTCGGCCCCGCCGACATCCGGCGTGATCTTGAACTCTTCCGCGACTCAGCGCGCCAGTACGTGTTCATCAGCTCTGCGAGTGTGTATCAGAAGCCGCTCGCGCACTACCTGATCACCGAGTCGACGCCGCGCGCGAATCCGCATTGGGAATACTCGCGGCTCAAGATCGCGGCCGAGCAGGAGCTTGAGGCGGCGCACCAGGCGACGGGATTCCCCGGCGTGATCGTGCGGCCCTCGCTGACCTACGGCGACGACCAGATTCCGCTCGTGCTCAACGCGTGGGGCCAGAGCTGGACGGCGATCGACCGGATGCGCCGCGGCGCGCCGGTGATCATTCCCGGCGACGGCACGTCGTTGTGGACGATCACGCACAACACCGATTTTGCGCAGGGCCTGATCGGGCTCTTCGGCAATCCCGCGACGTACGGCCATGCGTTTCACATCACGTCGGACGAGGTGCTGACGTGGAACCAGATCTTCCGCCAGGCCGCGCAGGCCGCGGGCATCGCGGCGCCGCAGTCCGTGCACATCCCGTCGGATTTCATCATCTCCTGCGTGCCTGCGGTCGAAGGTACCCTGCTCGGCGACAAGGCGGTGTCCGCGGTGTTCGACAACACCAAGATTAAGCGCTTCGTGCCCGGCTTCACCGCCCGCACGACGTTCGCGCAGGGCATCCGTCGTACGATCGCCTGGTTCGAGGCCGATCCCGCGCGGCAACAGATCGATGCCGCGACCAACGCCCGCTGGGACAAACTTACCGCCGTCTACGCCGCCGCGTGCGCGCAGGCGAAAGCGCAGTTTGCGGCCCGGTAGCGCAGGCTTCCAGCCTGCACCGGAAAGCAGGCTGGAAGTGCCCGCCGCCAAGTCCAAGCCACCGGACTTTTCGCCGCAAAAAAACCCAAAGATCGGAGGGCGATTGCAGCTCCCGAGGCGCCCATAGGCGCGCGGAAAAGTTTCGCCTGCCGGATGGTCCCTTGGCGTTTTTTCGCGGCCAACTTGGCCTACCTTCCCAACTGCCTCACCAACGCCGCCACCATGCGCGGCAAGTCATAAGGAAAGCGGGCGGTGATCAGGTTGCCGTCGACCACGCAGGGCTCGTCGAGGACGGTGGCGCCGGCGTTCGCGAGATCGACGTGGATGTTCCAGACTGCGGTCGCGTTTTTACCGCGCAGCAGTCCCGCGCTGACCATCACCCACTGGCCGTGGCAAATGGCACAGGTGGGCTTGCCCGCCGCGTGCATGTCGCGGGTGAACGCCTGCGCATGCTGGTCGGCGCGCAGGGCGTCGGGGTTCCAGCAGCCGCCGGGCAAAATCATCGCGTCGTAGTCGGCGACCTTGGCCTCGTCGAGGTAGCGGTCGATTTTTATCCAGCCCGCGTTTTCCATCAGCCGGATGGCGAGCACGTGCGTGGCGCACTGCGGCGGAAAGCGCAGCCCGAGCGTCGGGTGAAACGCCCCGATCCGCGGCGACACCACGTGGACCGTCGCGCCGTGCTCGGTGAGCCAGCGCATCGCGCCGGTGATTTCGACCTCCTCGACGCCGTTCGTGCAGCAGATCGCGATCGTCTTGCCCTTGAGGCGCGTCGGGTTGGTCGCCGGCTCGAGGAGAAACGCCCGCAACTCGCGGTTCAGGTCGCCGTCGGCCGAGATCAGCAGCTCGGTCGAAATCGACGGCACGAGCGACGGCGTCATGAATTGTTGGAGACGCGCGAGCCGTGCGTTCTGGGCGGCGGGGTCGGAGGACATGTTAGGAAAGGGTTGGGCCGGAAGGGAAGGGGAGGGGAGGGCGGAGCGACGGTTACGCCGCCGCGCGCAGCCGGACGAGTTCGATGGCGATCGCGGCGGCGAGGCGGGCGTTGTGGCGCACCAACGCGATGTTCGCCGCGAGCGAGCGGCCGGCCGTGAGTTCGAAGAGACGTTGGAGCAAAAACGGTGTGACCGCCTTCGCCGCGATCCCTTGCGCGGCGGCCTCGGCGAGCGCCTGTTCGATGAACGGCCCGATGACCTCGCGCGGAATTTCCGCCGCCGCGGGAATCGGATTGGCCACGAGCTGTCCGCCCGGCAGGCCGAGCGCTCCGCGCTGCATGTGCGAGGCCGCGATGTCTGCCGCGTGGTCGAGGCGCAGCGGGGCGCGCAGGCCCGACGAGCGCGACCAGAACGCGGGAAAGTCGTCCTGGCCGACCGCAATCACTGGCACGCCCAGGGTTTCGAGCACTTCGAGCGTCTTCGGGAGATCGAGAATCGCCTTGGCGCCGGCCGAAACGACCGACACCGGGGTTTCGGACAACTCGCGCAGGTCCGCGGAAATATCAAAGCTCAGTTCCGCGCCGCGGTGCACGCCGCCGATGCCGCCCGTGGCGAACACGCCGATTCCGGCGAGCCGCGCGCCGATCATGGTCGCGGCGACGGTGGTGGCGCCGGTGCGGCCGGTGGCCAGCGCGACGGCAAGGTCGGCGCGGGACAGTTTCATCACGTCCTGTGCGCGGCCGAGTTGCTCGAGTTCGGCCTCCGAGAGCCCGACGTGGAGGCGGCCGCCCATCACCGCGATGGTGGCCGGCACGGCGCCCGCGGCGCGCACCTCCGCTTCGACGGTGCGCGCGGTCGCCACGTTTTGCGGGTACGGCATGCCGTGGGTGATGATCGTCGACTCCAACGCGACCAGCGGCCGGCCGGCGTCACGTGCGGCTTGGACCTCGGGGGAAAACGTGAGCGGGACGTGCATGCGGCGGTTGCGGTGATTGGACCGATTCCCGCGGGCGAGGCGAAGCGAAACTGGCGAAGAACCCGCGGCAGGGACGGAAACGAACCCGCCGGAGGTTGGAATGGGGAGCGCGGGCAGGACGAGGAGGGGCGGATTTTTGGCTCTCCGCTCTTCCCGATCTTCTGTTCAAAGCCTGCGAACGACCGCGACGGCGCAGCTTCAACTTCCGGTCTCGCCGGCGACGTGTGCGCTGGCGGCATGCAACGCGGCGGCCAACGCGGCCGCGCGATCGGCGCCGCGGCGTTCGGCGACCAGATGCGCGGCCATGAACGCGTCGCCCGCGCCGGTGACGCGCCGCACGGTGACCTTTGCGGGTACGCCCGTGACCAGATCCGCTCCGGCTTTGCCGTCGCAGCAAACGCGGTCGCCGGCCGTGACGAGTACGCGCGTCGAGCCGCTCTGCAGCAGGCCGCGGGCGGCGGCGGGCGCGTCGTCGAAGCGGGTGTCGCACAGCAAACCTGCTTCCTCGAGATTCACGTAAAGGGTGGCTCGCGGGTGGTTGAGGAGTGGCCGGATACGTTCGGCTTTGCCTGGACTCGCCGGAGCCACGCGCAAATCCGCCGCGGCGAACAGCGGGGAGCGCGCGATCTCCGCGAGCAAGGCGGTCGTCAGATTGCCGTCGAGGGCGATGAGTCCGCTCCAGGGTTGCGTTGCACTGCCGAGGCGTCCGTCGGCGAGCGGCGCCAGAATCCGTTCGCCGGCGGCCTCGAGCGAATGGGCGTCGGCGACGGCCGCCACGAGCCCGCGCGCATCTTCGATCGCGAGGTAGCGGTCGGTTGGCAATTCGGCCGAGCGGAAGGCGTGGCCCGCTTCGATCCCGAGCCGGGCGCACGCTGCGATCAACTCGTCGCCGTCGGCGTCGCGGCCGATGGCCGTCAGCAGCGTCGGCGCGAGCCCGAAGCGTCGGAGCGTCAGCGCGATGTTCATCGCGACGCCGCCGGGCACCCGCACGATGCGGCCGGGGACGTCGGCGCCCGGTGCCATCGCAAGCGGCGAGCGGCCGATGAGGTCCCAGAGGACGGCTCCGAGGCAGAGCACGTCGGGGCGGGAAGGGGAGGGATCGGCCATGGTGGAAGAGGAGATTTTGGGTGAATTGAGCCTTCCCGTAGCCGCGTTTGAGTCGAAGGCGAAAACGTGGTTTAGAAGGTGGACCCCGCTGTCGCTGCGCTCCAACTCGGCTACGACATGACTGCAACTACGGGTGCCGAATGGATGCTCCTGACTCCCCCACGGTGACGAGCACTTTTCAGCGAATCCGAGTCGCCTCTGCGTATGTCGGGCTGCACCGTGATTGTCAGCTTGAACCACCTCGCTCCTCGGCTCGTCCCGCCCTGCATCTTACGGACCTGGCTCCTCGTCCTCCTCGGGCTCACGTTGCGTGCGGGCGGGGCGGACGGCGCGCACTCGGCGCGGCAGGTTCTACGGGAGTATGACGTATTGCGGGCCTTTCCGGTCGGCCGGTTGGCGGCCTTGTACGCCGGCGACAAGCCCGATGCGTACGGATTTACCGGGAGCAACCGCGGCGCGGCGACATGGAACGGCGCCGGGGCCCAACGCGGGAGTTGCCGCGGCGTGATCGCGGGAGTGGTGACGGACGATCTTGCGTTGGCGGACGATGCTTGGCGCGGCATCGACATGGCGTTCGCCCACCAGCGGGCGGACGGCGGCTTCGATTCGATCCCGCTGTACGCGTCGGCGGGCGCGGCCGTTGAGACGGCGTATTTCTTCCTGCAGGAACTCGGGCGGGCAATCCTCGTCATCCGCCAGTCGCCGCACGAGGCGCATTTTCGCGCCCGACTTGCCGTGCTGGAGCCGAAGCTACGGCGCGCCTGCGACTTCATTTTGGCGGGTTACGCCACGATCATCCCGAAGGTCGGCCACACCGTAAATCGTGTCATCATCGCGGCGAAGGCGTTTGGCACCTGCGGGGTCGTGCTGCACGACGCGAAACTGCTCGCCGCGTCGCGTCAACTCATCGCCCATGCGCTTACGCTGCGGGACCCGGAAGGTGTGTTTGTCGAAAACGGTGGCCGCGACTCGAGCTATAACGTCGTTTCGATCTTGTTCGGGCAGGTGCTTGCACTCCACGTACCCTTGCCGGAGTTCGAGGCGGCGCTGCCGGCGGCGGTCGCGTGGCAGCTGACGCGCATTCTCCCGAATGGGGAGGTGAATGTTTCGGGCAACACGCGGACCGGCGTCGGGAAGGAACCGTCCCCGTTCGATGGCAAGCCCAAGGGCGTGAATTACACCGAAGTGATCTTTGCGCTGACCCTGTACGGCGTCGTGCACCACGATGCCGCCGCGCTGGCCGCGGCCGACCGGGTCTTTGGGTTTGCGCGGGTCGGAGCGCCGAGCGCAAGGCCGGTGAAAAAGCCCTGACCTGTCCGCCGCGGGGCCGGGGCTGCGTCAGCAGGGTTCAGACTATCTCGGTGGCGGCGTTGCGAGCAGGGTCATCGGGATTGGCCCGGGTGTGGAACTTCTCGTGCGCCAGCAGGCTCAGGCGGTGCATCGCCAGACTCAGTTCCGCAAACGTGTCCCCTGCCGCGGCGTCGGCGCCGCCCGATTCCATGCGCTGTTGCACGCGCAGGAAGCGCACGCTCAACGAATGGGATTCGTCGTGGTCGCCCAGTTGGCGCAGGAGGCGCCGGACGTCGTTCGACCGCCGGCGGGCCTGCCTGACCAGCCGGAGCGCGGCGGCGAGTTGGGTCCGGTCGGCCGCGAGCTCTTTGAACACCTTGCACTCAAACGCGCGGCATTGCTTCGGGCGATCGGCGTACAGCCGGCAGGTGCGGTCCGCGCACAGGGCGGAGCAGGGCTGGAGGGCGCGGACGACGGGCGGCTTGGTGCGCGAAACGAGTATGGGCAGACCGAGTGACTTCAATTGAGTGGGGTTGTCACCCGGCCCAAGCCGTACGTGGTCAAAGAGCGTGCCGTCACAGCACAGCCCGCAGGCCAGACAAAGTTGTTCGGCGGAATTCACGCTCCCGCACGATCCGACCGCATGCGCGTGGACTGCAAGCTGAGGTTCCATCTGGCCGTGGCCTCGATTTCTCCGTGAACCAGCCTGCCGGCTTTATCGCTCTGCTGACGGCTTCCGCTGCGCTCCGGAGCGCAGGGCCTGCAAACACCCTTCAAAGTCCGCCGGCCGGGCGCTGCTGATCTTCAGCGCCACATGGGTTATCGGATGCAGGAACTCGAGGCTGGCAGCGTGGAGCATGACCCGCGGCGCTGCGACCCTGCCACCTGCCGGGCCCGCCGTCAGGTGCGCCGGCCCGCCGTAAAAGGAGTCGCCGACAATGGCGTGTCCCCCTTCGGCGAGATGCACCCGGATCTGGTGGGTACGGCCGGTGTGGGGTCGGGCCTCAACCAGGAGTGCGCCGGGGAGGCGTTCGAGGACGCGGAACGAAGTCCGGGCCGGATCGCCGCCGCTGCACACCGCGCCGAACCGGCTGGCCTTTTGCACCCGTCCGACCACGCCGAGGTGATTCTCCACCTCCCACGTATCCGGAACAGGCGCACCATAGACCGCCAGAGCATGGTAGGACTTCTGGAGGGTCTTGCCGGAGAACAGCGCGGC
>CAIJFT010000251.1 GCA_903820035.1 uncultured Opitutia bacterium | reverse complement strand
CAACGCCGTCGATTACAGCTTCATCCACGGCCGCCGCGTCGTGGACCAGGGCCGGCTTACCACCGTCGAACTCCCGCAACTCGTCGAACGCACGAACCGGATCTCGCGGGCATTGGTTGCAGGATAGTTCAGCGAACCTCCAGCCGATGGGGCCCGACCGTCACTGTCTCTCAACCCTCACCTCTCACCTCTGAACTCCTTCCCGCCCCTCACCCCTTAAAAATCCAGACGTGAAAGAACTGCGCAAAGAACAGCAGCGCTAGTCCGTAGCCGAGGGCGCTCATCCGCTTCGGCTCACCCAAACCGAGGGCGAGCAGCGCACTCGCGATCAACCCGAGCCCGATCCCTTCCGCGATGCTGAAGGTCAGCGGAATCGCCAGCAGCGTCAGCACGGCGGGCATCGCGATCCGGAAATCCGTCATGTCGATATCGACGATCGACTGCATCATGAAGACCCCGACGATCACGAGCGCCGGCGCGGTGGCCACCGCCGGCACGATGAGAATGAGCGGGGTGAAGAACAGCGCGACCAGCATGAGGCCCGCGGTCGTCAGCCCGGTGAGGCCGGTGCGCCCGCCGGCCTCCACGCCCGAGGCGGATTCAATATAACTCACGACCGTCGAGGTCCCGAACAATGCGCTCAGGAGCGTGGCGAGCGAATCTGCCAGCAACGCCCGCCCGGCCTTGGGCAGCGTGCCGTCGGGTCGCAGATATCCGGCGCGCTTGGTCACGCCGATCAACGTCCCGATGTTATCGAACATGTCGACGAGCAGCAGCGTCAGGATCAGGGGCACCGCGAGCAGGATCGCATTGGCGCTACCAAGGAAATGGAACGTAAGCTTCAGGAAAACCGGAGCCGGTGAGACCGGGAGCGACACCAGGTGATCGGGCCACTGCGATACCATCTTGCCGCCGCCCGCCGGCACGAAAAGCCCGAGGAGCGTCACCGCCGCGATGCCGAGCACGATCGCCCCGGGCACCCGGCGCGCGACGAGAATCGCCGTCAGCACCAGTCCGAAGAGGCACAACGCCACGGGCCCCGAAGCAAAATTGCCGTGCGCTACGAACGTCACCGGGTTGGCCACGATCACGCCGCCGTTCTTCAGGCCGATAAAGGCGATAAACAATCCGATGCCGCAGGTCACCGCCATCTTCAGCGCGTGCGGTATAGCCTCGATGATCTTTTCCCGGACACCGGAGACGGAGAGCGCGAGGAAGATGACGCCGTTGACAAAGACCATGCCGAGCGCCTCCGACCACGGTACGCCCTTACCCAGCACGATCGTGAAGGTGAAGAAGGCGTTGATCCCCATGCCCGGCGCCAACGCGATGGGGTAATTCGTCAAGAGCGCCATCAGCGCCGTGGCGATCGCGGCGGTCAGGGCCGTGACCGTGACCAGCGCCTCCACGTTCATCCCGGTGTTCGCCAAAATGACCGGATTCACGGCCAGAATGTACGCCATCGCGGCGAACGTGGTGAGTCCCGCCTGCAGCTCGCGGCCGACGGTAGTTTGGTGACGATCGAGTTCGAAGAAACGGTTTAGCATGGGGTGACTTTAGCTCAGAATGAGGCGCGCATACCAACGGACCAAAAGCTTATCTGATGCCAGTTGAGACCTCGGCGTCGAGCGTAGGTTAACCGCGGCCCCACCCCACCGGAATGTTGCCCCGCTGGCACTGCGTCTGCTAACGGATGACCAACCTATGCCGGCCCTTCTTCTGCGGTTCTATCTTCCCGCCCTGCTTCGCGCGGTCACCCTCCTCGTACTTCTGTCGTCCCTGCGAGCCGCGACGCCTGAGCCGCTAATCGCGATTTGCGCCGCGTACCCGCCGGAGCTGGCCGCGCTGCACCGGGAGTTTGGGGTGGCCGAAAACAACGGCTTCACCCGTACGACCATCAATGGTTTGACGTTCTGGCGCGGGCGCTATCAAGGCCGCGACCTCGTCTTTTTTCGGACCGGAGTGAGCATCGTGAACGCCGCCTACCAGCTCCAGCTCGCGCTCGACCGCTTTCCCATCACCGCCGTGCTCTTCGCCGGCGTCGCGGGCGGAACCGACCCGGCGCTCCACGTAGGCGATGTCGTCGTCCCCGAGGCGTGGGCCTACCACGCAGAGTCCGCCTATCTCAACGAAGACGGTAAAGGCGGCTACCACCGCCCCGAATATTACAAGGCCCGCTACGAAAATTTCGGCATGATCTTCCCGAGCGACGTCTCCGTCATCCGCGAAGGGGATTCCGACTTCAAAACCATGCCGAAGTTCGCCGCCGACCCCGCCTTGCTTGCGGCCGCCCGCCGCGCGGTGTCCACGTTGCCCCCGCTGCGCGCCGCCGGCCGAAACGTGACCGTAAGCGTCGGCGGCACCGGCGTCTCCGCCGCCGTGTTCCTCGATAACGCCGCTTATCGCGAGTGGGTATTCCGCGTCTGGCAGGCCCGGTGCACCGACATGGAGTCGACCGCCCTCGCCCATGTCGCCTACGCCAACCGCAAGCCGTTCTTGATCGTACGCGGGCTCAGCGATCTGGCCGGCGGCCAGAAGGGCATTAATCCGATCGAAGCCAACGAAGCCCCGGTTTCTGAAATCGCCGTAAAGGT
>CAIJFT010000250.1 GCA_903820035.1 uncultured Opitutia bacterium | reverse complement strand
CGCGTATCAGAACGACCTCGAAAAACTCTGGAACCGCGAGCCCGTGCGTTCGAATGCTGCGCCGGTCCGGAGATAGACGTCTGGTGCCGAGTTGGATTCGTGGCCCTGCGCGTGAGCGCAGGGCTGGAGCGTACGTGTAATCGTTATGGTCCCTGCCCTCACGCGCAGGGCTACATGGACACCCTCACCCCGCGAAGCCGTCCGTCACAAAACCGCGGGCGCCGGGTTGGGCGGTGAACACAAAACCGGCCTGCGGTTGCGCGGCGCGGTCCGCCGCGCTGAGGCCGGTTGCCGCCGTCGTGATGAAGAGGGTGTCGAGGCCGGGTCCGCCAAACGTGCACGTCGTCACGCGGGCGACGGGGAGGTGGAGCGTGTCGAGCAGCCGCGCCCGCACCGGGTCCCAGCGCATCACGCAGGCGCCGTCCCAGAACGCGATCCAGAGGTTGCCGTCGGTGTCGATCGTGCAGCCGTCGGGGTAGCCGTTGGTGGTGGCGAGATCGATCGCGACCCGCGGCCGGCTGAGGTCGCCGGTGTCGGCGTCATAGTCGAACGCCTGGACCGAACGCGTGGGTGAATCGATGTAGTACAACGTGCGGTGGTCGGGCGACCAGGCGAGGCCGTTGGACACCGAGACCTGTTCCCGCATCCGTCGGCTTCGGCCGTCGGCCTCGAAACGGTACAGCGCGCCCTTGTGGCCGGATTCGTCCAACGCCATCGTGCCGGCCCAGAGCCGGCCGCGCGGGTCGCACTTGGCGTCGTTGAAGCGGACGGTCTTGGCGTCGTGCTCGGGCGGGCAGGCGAAAAAGGTGGTCTGGCCGGTGGCGAGGTCGACGCGGTGGAGGCCGTTTTGCAGCGCGGCGATGAGTCCGCCGGCGCGGGTGGGGGTGACGGCGCCGACGCGTTGCCCGACGTCGCGGGTCGTGGTGGCCGGGTCGCGCAGCGTCGTCTCAAAGACCTTATGGCCGAGGATATCGATCCAGAACAGGGACTGCCGGCCGGGGTGCCACAGGGCGCCTTCGCCAAGTTCGGCCGGGACGGAGCGGAAAAGGGAAACGCGGGGGGCGGTCTTCACGCGCAGCACGCTGGAGGGCGAACGCGGTGGCGCGCAAATCGAACTTTCGGCGGGGTTATGCCTGGACCGTCGCGGCCTGCCCGCAGGTGAGCGCGCGCGGGCCGCCGGCGCAGATTATAACCGTTGACTCCGCGCCTCCGGCGTTCGGAATTCTTGTGTATACAAAACGGTTTAAGCGCTGGCTGCAGCCCGCGGTTGCGCCGTTGCTTTTGACCCTGCCATGACCTGCCCCTCCCTGTTCCGGGCGTTTGCCCTGTCGGCTGTGCTTTGTCCGTTGTTCGCGGCGGTCGCGCCCGTCGGCTATCGGGTGCAACTCGACGTGGTGAGCGAGGGCTTCGACGGCAAGACGTGTTGGTTTCATCCGCGCGCCGGGGCGATCCCGGGGCCGGTGCCGACGGTCGTCCTGACGATGCAGCTGCTCAACCTGAAGCGCAGCGACGTGTTTTATCCGGTCGCCTCGCGCGTGTCGTCGGACCTGGGCGTGACGTGGTCGCCGATCATCGTGCACGAGGACACGCTGGGCCGGCATCGGCTGGATGTGGCGCGCGAGGAGGCGATTTGTGATTTCACGCCGAAGTGGCATGCGGCGTCGGGCCGGTTGATCGGCACGGGGCACACGGTGTTTTATCAGGACGACAAGCTCATGCCCGTGCGACCGCGCGACTCGGTGTGGTCGGTGTATGATCCGGCGACGCGCACGTGGACCTCGTGGGCGAAGCTGGCGATGCCGCCGGAACCCAAGTTTGCCTCGGGCGGCGCGGGTAGCACGCAACGGGTGGATCTGCCGAACGGCGACATCCTGCTCCCGATCTACTCCAAGGAGATCGCGGGCAAGGTTCACTTCACGACCGTCGTGCGTTGTCGTTTTGACGGCGGCAAGCTCACCTACGTCGAGCACGGCACCGAACACAGCGTCGCCATCGATCGCGGGCTCTACGAGCCGAGTTTGGCGAAGTTTGGCGGCCGCTTTTTCCTGACGATGCGCAACGACCAGGCGGCGTACATCGCCAGCGGGACCGACGGCCTGCACTTCGATCCGGCGCGCAAGTGGACGTTCGACGACGGCGCCGAGCTGGGCAGCTACAACACGCAGGCGCATTGGGTCACGCACCGGGACGGGCTCTTTTTGATTTATACGCGGCGGGCCAAGGACAACGAAAACGTGATCCGCCACCGCGCGCCGCTCTTTATCGCGCAGGTCGATCCCGAGCGTCTGGTCGTGTTGCGGGCGACGGAGCGCGTGCTCGTCCCGAACAAAGGCGCGCAGCTCGGCAACTTTGCGGTCGTCGATGTGAACGAGCGCGAAACCTGGGTCACCACCTCCGAGGGCATGTCCCCCGGCAACCCGGCCCAATACGGCTCCAACGGCCGCGTCTACGCCGCGCGGATTATTTGGGAAAAGCTCAACCCTGTTTGGAACCAGCACTGAGCCTTACGCCTCGGGCCTGATCCTTTGTCGTATGCCGTACTTTTTCTACACCTCGGGATTCGGTGGCGGACTGGATCGGGGTAGGACCGGCCGG
>CAIJFT010000249.1 GCA_903820035.1 uncultured Opitutia bacterium | reverse complement strand
GCGGGTGTGGCCGAGCCCGCCGCGGCTTGATCGGGTCGACGGGTGGGCCCGGATTTTTAAGCCGGCGATGGTGGAGGCGGTCCTGACGCCGTACCTCGACCGGTTGCTGGCGCTGAAGGATGCGGAGCTGAAGAGCCTCGCGATTGAAATTATGATCGCCCACCGCCTCAGGGCCGGCGCGGCGCAGATCGCGGCGATCGTTGCGGAGACCGGGGCATCGGCGGAGTTGCGCGCGCAGGCGATGCGGTTGCTCGCGGGCAATCCACCGGGCGATCCGGCTTTGAACCGCACCCTTGATGTCGCCTTGGCGGCTGACGCCCCGGCGCCGCTGCACCGCGCGGCGTTGGAGTTGCTGCTGCCGGGACAGCCGGCGCGACTGGTGACCGAGGCGAAGTTGACCCTGGCGAGCCGCAGCCCGGCCGAGCAACAGCAGGCGTTGGCCTTGCTCGCGCAGGCGGCCACGCCGGCGGCGGACGCGGTGATCGCGACCTACGCCGCTGACCTGGCGGCGGGACGCTGTGAGCCGGCGTTGCAACTCGACGTCGTCGAGGCGCTGCGCCTGCGCGGTGCCGCCAGTCCGGCCTTGGCGGCAGCATTGAAAACCTATGAAGCGTCGACTGCCGCGGGGGCCAAGTTGGAGCTGCTCAACGGCGGTGACACTGTGCGCGGCCGCGACGTGGTGATGAACCACCTCGGTGCCAATTGCTCCGCGTGCCACACGGTCGAATCCGGTAGCGGCAGCGAGGTGGGCCCCAACCTCCGTAGCATCGGGGCCCAGCGCGATCCGGCCTATCTGCTCGAATCGTTGCTCACGCCGTCGGCGAAGATCGCGACCGGCTATGGGCTCGTCGCGGTGACGCTCAAAAACCACCAGGAGTTTACCGGCACGTTGGCGAAGGAGACGGCCGAGGCCGTGACCGTGCGCCTCTTTGACGGCAAACAGCAGGTGATTCCGCGTGCGGAGATCGCGACGCAGTCATTGCCGATCTCAATCATGCCGCCGATGGGCGTGATTCTGCAGCCCCGCGAGATCCGGGACGTGGTGGCGTATCTCTCGGGCCTCAAGGGTGGTGGTCGCGGTCCACGCGGCGCTCGAGCCGAGGCAAGGTAACGGACGGCCTCCGCGGTGCCCGGGCGCCGGGGCAGGGGGAGCGTCGCTTCGCTGGGAGGCGATTTCCGGACGCCATCGCGCTAAATCGCGGCTCGTCTGGCGCGGCGGAGGCGTGCATGGTGTAGGCTCTCCGGCCAACCCGGTCGGATTCCGTCCCGCCATGAAGATCGTTCTGTCTCCGGTTCTCCGTTACACCGTCCTCGCGGTCCTGTTTGCCGCCGGCCTTGACCGCTTACATGCGGCGCCGCCCAATCTCCTGATCATTTATGCCGATGACCTGGGCTGGGGTGAACTCAGCTGCCAGGGCGGCAAGGATATCCCGACCCCGAATATCGATGCCATTGCGCGCCAGGGAATTCGTTTCACCAGTGGTTATGTCGCGGCGACCTACTGCAGCCCGTCGCGTGCCGGTTTGATGACCGGGCGTTACCCGACGCGGTTCGGGCATGAGTTCAACAGTGTGGCCAATGCCACCGGGCTGCGCCTCGACCAAACCACCATGGCGACGCGGCTGAAGACGCTCGGCTATGCGACCGCGGCGGTGGGTAAGTGGCACCTCGGCGCGGGTCCCGAATACCGCCCGACCAAGCGGGGGTTCGATGAGTTTTATGGGACGCTCGCCAACACGCCGTTTTTTCACCCGACCAACTTTGTCGATTCCCGGATCTCGGACGACGTGCGGGCGGTGACCGATCCGAATTTCTACACCACCGACGCCTACACCGAGCGTTCGCTCGACTGGCTTGAGAAGAACAAGACCAAGTCGTGGTTTCTCTACCTGCCGTATAACGCCCAGCATGCCCCGCTTGAGGCCCCGCAAAAGTATCTAGATCGTTTCCCCGAGATCACGGATCCAAAGCGCAAGATTTTCGCCGGGATGATGACGGCCATGGATGAAGGCGTGGGCCGCATCATGGCGAAGATTCGGGCGATGGGGCAGGAGGAGAACACCCTGGTGTTTTTCATCGCGGACAACGGCGGTCCGACCCAGAGCACGACCTCGAACAACGGACCTTTGCGCGGTTTCAAGATGACCACGTTTGAAGGTGGTCCACGCGTGCCCTTTCTGGCGCAATGGAAGGGCACTTGGCCCGCCGGCAAGGTGTATGACTTTCCGGTCATGAACCTCGATGTCCTCCCCACCATCCTGACTGCGGCCGGCAGTGCGATTGATTCGAGTTGGAAGCTCGATGGCGTGGATCTCACGCCCTACGTCACGGGAGCGAACGCGTCGCGTCCGCACCAAACCCTATACTGGCGCTATGGCGCGCAGTGGGGCATCCGTCACGGTGACCTCAAGCTGGTAGTCTCGAAGGGCGGTGGTCCCGCGCCCGAGTTGTACAATTTGGCCGACGATATTGGTGAATCGAAGAATCTGGCCGGCGCGCAGCCTGACAAGGCGAGGGAACTGCAGGCGTTGTGGGATAAGTGGAGTGCGGAGCAGGCGCCGCCTAGTACCCCAGACGCTCCGGCGGCCAAGGGAAAGAAGGCGGGGAAGCAAAAAAAGCGGGCAAACTAGGTTCGGCGGAAACCGCTCCGCTCCTTCCGGAGAACGCGATGGGGCGGGGTGATGCGGCTCCGTGCCGCGGTGCGGGTTGTTTTGTCCGGTTGGGTTCGCGTGGAGCCGTTAATCGTTCTGACTCGCATGGTGTGGCCGCGGGCGGCAACTTCGCCGGTCATGAGTGCTCCCGCGTCGCCGCGTTCCCGTCCCGCGTTATCCGATCCCTGCCCCTGTGGCAGCGGTCAGGCTTTCGGCCCGTGCTGTGATCCTGTCCTCAAACAGGAGCGCGTGGCGGCGACGGCGGAACAATTGATGCGGTCGCGTTTCACGGCGCACTACCTGAGTGATTACCGTCATCTGCATCGCACGTATCTGTCGACGGCGCGCCAACCCTACGTTGAGGAGGACCTCAGTGAGGGCGAGCTGCAGTGGTCGCGGTTGGTTGTGCATGCGCACGAACCGGGCCCACGACCGGATACGGCGTTCGTAGATTTCACGGCGTATTTCCGCGACGGCGGCAACGAGCACCCCCTGCACGAAAAGTCGGAATTTCAGCGCATCGACGGTCAGTGGTTTTACACCAAGTCGGTGCGCACCGGCCCCGCGCCGGCGAAGGCCGCGCCCAAGGTCGGCCGCAATGACCCTTGTCCTTGCGGCAGCGGCAGGAAATTTAAGCAGTGTTGCGGAAAGTAGGCCGCGCCTGGCCGCGCGCGCTTTGGACGGAGCGTGGTTCATTCATCCACGCCCGTTTTGGGGTTTATTGAGGTGGGCGTGGCGCAATCCCGCGCTGTCCTGAACCCCCGGTCGAAGCGACCTCGGCGAGCTACGCGAGGCCGAGACGGAATAGGTTTCGGAGCCGTTCGCGCGTTTGATGGTCGCCGATCGTCAAAGGACTATCCAGCCGAGTCGCGAAGTGCGGTCGGCGGGCTCAAGCCCGCGGGCCAGTCAGTTCGTCCGAGCGACGCCCGTAGTCACCACACGTCGAGTGCCGTCCGGGTGATTTTGGCGGCGAGCGCCTCGGCGAGGAGCGGGATCGTTTGGTATTCGGCCTGCAACTGACCGCTGTCGGTGAATACTTCACGGACGGCGGAAATCGGGCGGTTCTCGAAAATTACTTTGCCCGACCGCTGGTCGTGCAGGGTGCAGGTGATCTCAAGCGTGACGTTGAATTTGCGGGCGAGCCCGGTGTCACCTTCGCGGACCGCGGCGACATCGCGACGGTAGCTGCTGATGGTGACGCTTAACAGGGCATCGGCACCGGCGGCGGTATTGACTAGCTGCACCCGCGGATCGCGGAGCACCGCTTCGCGCAGCTTGGTCGAAAGGATCGCCTGAGTCTGGGGCAGCAGGGTCTTGTTGCCGACCGGCGCAACGTAAAGCGTGCGGAACGACGGTTGTCCGCCGGTGCCGAGGGAGTAATGCGAGCAGCCGGTGGAGGTGACCAGCGCCGCGCAGGTGCAGAGAACGGCGAGGAGGCCGCGCAACATGATCGGGACGGACATGGCGCCCGGGTCCGACTCAGAAGAAGAGGAATTTCTTCTTCTTGGCGGGAGCCGGTTCGCCGTCCTTGGCGGGGGCGGCGGCGGCTGCCACGGCTGCGGCCTTGGCTTCCACCTCGACGAGCCGCGCCTTCGCCTTTTGTGCGACGCCCGATTCCGGATAGGCGGTGATGGCTTCGTTGTAGAACACGCGGGCCGCCTTGAAATTCGAGCGCTTGTAGAAATAGAAATCCGCCATGCGGATCTTACTTTCGGCGAGCATGGTCTTCATGTTATCGAGGCCCTTTTCCGAGACCGCGATGTTCGCGTCGCTGGGGAAGAGCAGCATGAAGTCCGTGAAGTAGGTGATGGATTCCTTGGTCGAGGCCTGATCGTAGTACGGGCCGTCCACCAGCGAGGCGTGCGTTTGCGCGAGCTTCAGGTAGGCGTCGGGGGCGAGCAGCGTCTGCGAGTAATTATTGATCATCCGGTCGAGGGCGTCGACGGCCTCGGGGACGTTGCCTAGCCGCTGGTGACCGCGGGCGACGTTCATGAGTGCGAGGGGGGCGTAGTCGCTGTAGGGTGCGTTGGCCAGAATCGTCTCGAAGAACTCAATCGCCTTGTCGCGCTGGGTGAAACCGGGAAGCAGGCCCCACAGCATCCGGCCGCGGGCGCCGTCGAGCAGCATGCTGGCGATGCGGTATTGTTCCCCGACGATTTCGTTGAAGCGGCGGGTGTTCGGGTAGCGGGAGAGAACCTGCTGGAAGTCTTCAAACGCCTTCGTGTATTCGCGGCGGGTGAGACGCAGGCGGGCTGAACGGTAGAGGGCTTCCGGGGCGTAGATCGCGTTTGGATATTTCTTGGCGATCGACTGGTAGGCGCGGATCGCGCTGCGGGAACTGCCGGCTTCCTCGTTGGCGCGGGCCTTGTTCATCTGATCCAGGGCGTTGCGGCCCTCGGCGCCGGCCAACCCGGAAAGGGCTCCGCCGTCCACGCGCCAACCGGTCTCGGCGGTCCACACCAGTTCAGCGCGAACCGTCGCGGTCAGGCCCCCCAGCACGGCGAAAACCAGACAAAGGAAGGCAGACAGGCGAAGGGAGGGGGCAGGACGCATCGAAAAAGTAAACTACCAGCGAACCAGCGCGCTTCCATAGGTCAAGCCCGCCCCAAACGCCACGAGCATCGTCAGGTCGCCGGATTTGATCCGGCCCGTCCGCCGTGCCTCATCAAGGGCGAGGGGAATCGAGGCGGCCGAAGTGTTGCCGTAGCGTTCGACGTTCACGAAGAAACGCTCCATCGGCAGCTCAAGGTACTCGGAAAGTGCCTCGATGATGCGCAAGTTGGCCTGGTGGGGAATCACGAGGGAAATCTGATCCGCCCGGAAGTGGTATTGTTCCAGAATATCGCGGGCCGCTTCGTCCATGGCGCGCACCGCCAGCTTAAAGACTTCCTTGCCCTTCATCCGGATACAGTGGTCGCGGGCGGCGATCGACTCGGGGGTCGACGGGGCGCTCGTCCCGCCGCGCGGGATGTGCAGGAGTTCGGCGCCTTCGCCGAAACTACCGAGCCGTGTGCCGATGAGGCCCTTGCCCTCCTCGGAGGAGAGTCCGACTACGGCGGCGCCGGCGCCATCACCGAACAGCACGCAGGTGGTGCGGTCCTGCCAATCGACGACGGCGGAGAGCTTTTCCACGCCGATGAGTAACGCCTTTTTGTAACGGCCCGAAGCCACCATGGCACACACGGTGTCGAGGGCGTAGACGAAGCCGGAGCAGGCCGCGTTCAGGTCGAAACAGGCGGCGGAGGTGGGTACGCCCAGCTTATGCTGCACGAGGCAGGCGCAGGACGGCATCAACATATCGGGCGTCACCGTGGCGACGACGACCAAGTCGATCTCATCGGCCTTCAAGCCGGCATCAAGCAGCGCGCGTTTGGCTGCCTGCACCGCCATGTCGGACGTGGCTTCCCCCGGGGCGGCGATGCGGCGTTCACGGATGCCGCTTCGCGTGCGAATCCACTCGTCCGAAGTGTCCACCATCTTGGACAACTCGGCGTTGGAGAGGATGCGCTCGGGTGCATAGGAACCGGTGCCGAGGATAACGGTGGAAGGCATGCAGGATCAGGGATCGGAACGCGAGCACGGGCGGGTGGGCGCACGTCGCCCCCGCGCGGAGCGGGCTCGTCAGGAATAGGCCTTTTCACCGATGAGTTCGTTGGCCCGGGCGACGTCCGCCAGAATCAGGCGATTGACGTCAGCGCGGACGATATCATTGGCGGCGAGAATGGCGCTCTTGATCGCCCGACGGTTGGAGGAGCCGTGGGCCTTGAGGATATTACCGTTGAGTCCGAGCAGCGGGGCCCCGCCGTAACGCTCGGGATTTACGCGGTCACGGAGCGCGTTGAATGCCCCCTTGGAAAGCAGCGCGCCGGTGGCCCGCATCGGGTTTGCCTGCAGCTCCTCCTTGAGCATCATGGAGAAGAAGCGCACGAGCGATTCCCAGCTCTTGAGCATGATGTTACCGACAAAGCCATCGCACACGACGACGTCGACGTGCTCGGCAAAAACTTGGAAACCCTCGATCGGGCCGGCGTACCGGATGATGCCGTCGACGCGCTTCAGCAGCTCGTTGGTTTCGGTGATCAGGGCGTTGCCCTTGCCTTCCTCGGTGCCGATGGTCATCAGGCCGACGCGCGGGGATTTGATCCCGAGCATGACCCGGCAGTAGTGGCTGCCGAGGATGGCGTTGTGGACCAGATGCTCGGGCTTGGCCTCGGGATTGGCGCCGGCATCAATGAGGACAAAGTGTCCACCCTCCCTCGGGCAGATGGCCGCCAAGGCTGGTCGGGCGATTCCTTCCATCGGACGCAAGCGGAGCGTTCCGCCGGCCATGAGTGCTCCGGTGTTGCCGCAACTGACGACGATTCCGGCCTCGTGGTTTTTCACCAACTCAATCGCCTTGAGCATGGAAGAGTCCTTCTTCCGCTTCAGCGCGTTTAGCGGCTTGTCCTCCATGGTGATCACCTCGGAGGCGTGCAAAATTGACACCCGGGTGCTGCGTTGCAGCCCGGCATCGCGGAGCAGCGGAGCCAACACCGCCTCGTCACCCACCAGCGTGATACCGCTGATGGCGTGCGATTGGTGGAGCGCCAGTTTGACGGCGGCAACCACCTCTGAGGGGCCCAAATCGCCCCCCATGGCGTCGACGGCGATGCGACTGGTCGCGCCGGAATTGGTGACCATCACGGGGATGGCGGCTTCGGAAAGGAGCGCGAGGCTTAGACCTCGACGTTCAGGACCTGACGACCGCGGTACATGCCGTTCTTCGGGTTCACGCGATGCGGGCGAAACGCGGAGCCATCGGTCGGATCCTTGGCGAACTCGGGCGCCTTGAAGGCGTTGGCAGCGCGACGATTAGCGCTACGGCGTTTGGACTGCTTGCGTTTCGGATTGGCCATGGGAGGAAGTGGTTGGGTGTGTAGCGGCGTTTACGAAAACGCCTGCGATTTGAGTGAAAGGGTCCGAGTAAAGAGCGGGTGAAGGACGCGTCAAGCGCCATCCTCGCCCCGCACCGCACCGAATCCTAGAGGTAAAAATAGGCGTACAGGGCCCCGGCGACCGCGAGGCGATACCACGCGAAGATCGCGAGGCCATGCCGCATCAGCCAATGGACGAGGAAGCGCACGCACACGGCGGCCACGACGGCCGCCACCACGCCGCCCAAGAGAATGTGTGACCAACCGAAGACTGCGATCATGGCCGAGCCGCCCTTTAAGCTCTTGTAGATGGAAGCGGCGGTCAACGTGACGAAGCCTAAGATGAAGCTGAATTCCGCCGAACGTCGCGGATCGAGGCCGGCGAAGTAGCCGCCGACGATGGTCATCATTGAGCGGCTCGTGCCGGGGCACAGCGCGGCGCATTGCATCACGCCGACGCCGGCGGCTCCGAGCGGCGAGATTTCCGTGCGCTCGACCCGCGTGCCGGCGATCAGGTGTTTGCCGTACCAATATTCGGCGTAAAACATCAGGAAGGCGCCGGCGACTTGGGCGAAGATAACCGTCTTGATGGAGAAAAGGTGTTCGTCGATCCAGTCGTGCGCGAGAAAACCGATGCTGGCGGCCGGGATGAAGGCAATGATCACGTTGATCAGGAGCCGGCGTCCGGCGGGATCGCGGCCGAGCAGACCGTGCAGCATCGAAAGGAGTTGCGTCCAATACAGCAATGCGACCGCAGCGATGGCCCCGAATTGGATCACGACGATATAAGTGTCGGTCGCCAGCTTTGTCGTGAGCAATTCACCGGTGCGACCTTGCTTCGGCGCGCGGAACCACATCGGTTTGCCGTCGGCTCCGAAGATTGGTTCCATCGACTCCAATCCCATCACGCGGGTGGCGATGATCAGATGGCCGGTGGACGAGACGGGTAGGAACTCGGTGACGCCTTCGACGACGCCCAGAATCACGGCCTCCAACGCGGAGAGTTCCGAGGCGGCAGCTTGGACGGTTTTGGCGTCGGGCGGAGCGACGATAACCGGCTCGGGTGGCGGCGGGGGTTGGTTCGCGGCGGCCGCGACCGCAAACGGCACGAACAACACGAACAGGAGGGCGAGGGGAAGGTTTCGCACGCGGCAGTTCGTTTCAGTTTTGTGGGTACGGCGCAAATTTATTTGCCGCGTTGCGGGTGAACGGCTGACTCGTCTGCGCATGTCTAATCTTGCCGCCTTGACCACCCACGTTGCCGGCGGCTTGTCCCTTTCTCCGGCGCAGGTCGAGGAAGCGGTTGTTGCCCTGGCCGGGACGGTCGAGCCCGACGAGGCCAAGGCGGCTTTTCTCAGCGCGCTGGCGCGCAAAGGCGAAACGCCCGGTGAGCTTGCGGCCTTTGCAACGGCGTTCCGGGCCCGGGCGATCGATCCCGGGGTCGCCTCCTGGGCGTCGCAGGCGATCGATATCGTGGGCACCGGCGGCGACCACGCGGGTGGATTCAATATTTCAAGCGTGGTGGTGCTCGTGCTGGCCAGCGCCGGCGTCACCGTGATGAAACACGGCAACCGCGGGATCACCTCCAAATGTGGCAGCGCGGATCTGCTCGCCGGTCTCGGCGTGAACCTCGAGGCGCCGCCCGAGACGCTGCGGCGCGCGCTCACCGAGCTCGGCTTCGTGTTCTTCTTCGCGCCGGCCTACCACCCGACCTTCAAGCACATCGTGCCGGTGCGGAAAGCGCTCGCGGCGCGGGGAGAGCGCACGGTATTCAACATCCTCGGGCCGCTGATCAATCCCGGCCGGCCGGCGCATGTGCTGCTCGGCTCATTCTCGGCGGCCTCGGTGCCGGTACTGGCCGGGGCGCTTGAGACCCTTGGCGCCAAGGCCGGACTGGCCGCCCACGGCGTCATCGCCCCGGGCCGCGGTATCGACGAACTCACGACGGCGACCGTCAACCGCGTACGCGGTTTCGGGACCCGGCGGGATATCGATGGTGAGTGGCGGGCGGAAGATTTCGGCCTGACTCCCTCGCCCTTCGCCGATCTGCAGGGCGGTGATCTCGCGACTAATCTCGCCCTGGTGGACGCGTTGCTGGCCGGCCGGGCGCCGCGCGGCCTGGTCGATACCATCGTCCTGAACGCGGCGGTTGCGCTCTGGCTCGTGGGCCGCGTCGCCCGCGTGCGTGAGGGCCTCGAACCGGCGCGAGACCTGCTCCTCGGCGGGGCCGTGCAGCGCAAGATTACCGCCGTGCGGGCCTTCTACCAATCATGACCCGTCGTTACTTCGGCACGGATGGCGTCCGGGGACCGTTCGGCGGTCCGGTGATCAATCCGGACTTCGCCGCCCGTCTGGCCTACGCCGCCGCCCGGTGGTTGCCGCTGTGCGGCGCGGTGCTGGTGGGCCGCGACACGCGGCACTCCGGTTCCGCTCTTGAGGCTGGAGT
>CAIJFT010000248.1 GCA_903820035.1 uncultured Opitutia bacterium | reverse complement strand
CTACCTCTTCGACGAGGCGGTCGAGCCGCTTTTTATCTCCACCGGTCCTTCGCTTACGGGCGACTGCGAGGAAGATGTCCCCGGCGCGATTGTGCGGCGCACCCTGCCGGGTCCCGGTGCCTGATTCCCCATGAAATTCGTCTTTCTCACCGGCGGTTTCGCCGGATTTCTCCTCGCCGGCGGCGGCAGTTACTGGGCCGGGCACCAGCCGGACCGCATCCTGTTCGATGGTGCGGCCGGTAGTCTCGCCGGTGGTCTGCTGTTCCGTTGGTTCTGGACCATTTTGGTCGGCGGTATCCGGGAAACCATCCTCCGTCGCCCGCCCCGGCTCCGGCCGGCACCAATCCTCCTGCTCCGTCCCCGGCCCCCTCGGCCAAAGCCTCGTAACCCTGATCCTATGCTCCCATGAGTAATTTTGCTGCAACCAACCCCGGCACGGATGCCACTCCGGCCACCGCCTGGCGCGCCTATCAGGGCGTCACTCCATCCGCCGTCGATGAAAAGGAACTGCTCGAGCGCTACCTCCCGCTCGTCCGCAATGTCGTCAACCGCGTTAAGCTGAACCTCCCGGCCCACATTGACGCCGACGACCTCTATAGTGTCGGCATCACCGGGCTGATTGCCGCCGTCCGCAAGTTCAACCCGGAGCAGGGGAACACCTTTGCGGGCTACGCCGCGATGCGCATTCGCGGCGCGATCTTGGACGAACTCCGCCGGATGGACTGGTGCCCGCGCCGCGCCCGGGCCCATTCCCGGAAGCTTAAGTCCGCCATTAACGACGTGGAGCAAAAGGTGGGCCGCGCCGCGACCGATGAGGAAGTGCGCGTCGCCCTCGGTCTGGACGCCAAGGAATATGCAAAGTGGGTGGAGGAGGCCAAACCAGTCACGTTTATCGCCTTCGACCGGGATCCGACCGAAGGGGGCAACGAAGGCGCCTCGTTGCACGACCTGCTCGCCGACGAGAATGACGTCACCGGTCGCGACAACCTGGAAAAGGCGGAGTTGCTGCAGTTTCTCACTCAACGAATCGCGGAACTGCCCGATATACCGAGAAAGCTGCTCGCGATGTATTATTTCGAAGGAATGCGTTTGGCCGAGATTGCCGCGGTATTCGACCTCACCGAATCGCGAATCTGCCAAATTCATGCCCAGACCATCCTCGGCTTGCGCGCCTACATCGAGCGGATGCGCAACCGCTGATGCCGTCCTGACCCCACCGGGACCACCGCCGCATGCTCATCGTCGTTGGCACAGTCATCGTCTTTATCTCCACCATCGGTGGGTTCATGCTGGCGGGTGGCCAGCCGATGGTCCTGCTGCATGTTTCCGAGTTTGTGGTGATTTTGGGCATCGCCCTCGGCGTGCTGGTGATCGCCAGCCCGCGGCACGTTCTCGTCGAGGTCGTGCACAAAATTCAGGGGGCCGTGGCGGGAAAGTCGGCCGGAAAAGAGGATTTCTCCGATTTGCTCAAGTTGCTGTTTGAGATTTTCATGATCGGCCGCCGCAACGGGCTCATCGCCCTGGAGGAACACGTGATGGATCCGCAGAAGAGCGCGCTCTTCAGCAAGTATCCCTCGATCCAGAAGAACAAGCACCGCCTGGAGTTTCTCTGCAATGGCCTGAAGCCGGTCATCGACGGTAAGATCAAGCCGGACCAACTGGAGAGCCTGATGACGGCGGAACTCGACGCCAAGGCGCTGGAGGCCGAGCACCCCGTGCACATCCTGCAGCTGGTCGGCGATTCCCTGCCTGGTATCGGCATTGTCGCGGCCGTGTTGGGTATCATCAATACCATGGCGAGTATTTCGGCCGGCCCCGCGGCGGTCGGTCAAAAGGTGGCCGCCGCACTGACGGGAACCCTCCTCGGTATTTTCTTCGCCTACGGGTTTATCAATCCGCTGACGGTCCGCATCAAGTTCGACAACGCGTCCGAGGATCAGTTCTTCAAATGTATCCTCCAGGCGATCGCCGGCTTTGCGAAGGGGCTCGCCCCGCTCACCGCGGTCGAGGTGGCCCGCCGCTCGCTGGACAGTAACGTGCAGCCCCGGGGCGACGACCTCGAGGCCGCCCTGAAGCAACTGAATCCAAAGTAAGGATTCACCACCGCCATGGCCCGGAAAAAAGCGGACGCACACCACGGCGGGGCCTGGAAGGTCGCCTACGCCGACTTCGTCACCGCGATGATGGCGCTGTTTATGGTGCTCTGGATTTCGGCGCAGGATGAACAAATCCTCATCGCCACCTCGAAGTACTTCCAGAATCCCTTCAATGCGATCACGCAGAGCTCGGCGGGCGTCATGCAATTCAACTCCGCCAAGCTTTCCTCCAGCTCGTCGACCAGCGGCCGGGACCAGGGCGACGCCAAGGAGGTCAGCCGTAACAAGCAGGTGGAACTCGCGATGCTCACCGCTGCCGCCGCCGATTTCTACCGCTTGTTGCATCTCGATCAGAATTTAGCCGATAAACCAATCGACATTCAGGTGACGTCGGACGGCCTGCGCGTGACCCTTTTTGACCGGCCGTCGCAACCGCTGTTTGCCGGCGACACGACGGAATTTACCGAGTGGGGGAACTTTGTAATGCAGAGCCTTTCCTGGATGATCGACCGCCACAAGTTTCGGGTCACCATCGACGGCCATACTCGGTCCAAAATCGTGTTTTCCAAGGCGGGGTATGACGGCTGGGAACTGTCCACCGACCGCGCGAATTCCACCCGCCGGCTGCTGGTGCAAAGTGCGGTTGACGGTTCGTTGATCGAGCGGATCACGGGTTACGCGGACACCAAGCCGCTGCCGGGCGTGGCGCCGGATGAGCCCTCCAACCAGCGAGTCACGCTTAGCCTCACACTCTCCGGCAAGTTGCGCACCGCGAACGCCCCCGCCCCCGGTAAGGTACCGGAGGTGTCCGCGATCCCGTCGGAAAAAATCACCCATGAAACCGTTTCTCCAAGGCCGTAAGACCATCGCCGTGACCCCACTCCGCCTGCCGCCAGGCGGGGTGCATCCCCGGCTGAGTGAGTGCGCCGGGCGCACCGGGCCGGGCGAGCCGAAGGAGCTCCCGAATGCGAGCGTTGAGGTGGTGAAAGAAGGCGACAAAGTGGTCCGCCTCCTGATCACGTGTTCGTGCGGGGAGCAGATCGAGGTCGATTGCCTGTATTCCGCGGGAAGTTGAGGCGGGGGCGGGGCTGGCGGCTGCCCTGCGCGGCCACGTCGGGTGTGCCGGTAGCCGCACTTAAGCCGGAGGCCACAGCGGAACCTCCCGGGAGTGACCGCGTTGGCCTTTCGCGCTCACGCGGCTGCAGCCGAACCGAAACGACCTTAAGCCAGCCTACCGCCGCCGGCTGGCCGAGTTTCACCGGGCGGCCGGCAAAAATTGCCGCCGCCGCCGCGGGGTCCGGGTCCAAATCTGTCCCCGCGAGAGGCGTGCGGAGAAGGAAAGTTTAATTGCCGGAGAGACAGTGGTTTAACGGACGACAGCGGATGGCGGCACGGCGAACGCTTTAGACGAGGCGCGATGAATATCGGCCTCTACCAAAATGCAGCTTCGCTGTCGGCGCTTGAGCGCTGGCAGGACTCGGTGGCCCAGAACATCGCGTCGAGCCAGATGACCGGCTACCGCAAGCGCACGGTAAACTTCTCCGCCTTGGCGGCCGGCGAGGTGCAGAGCGACGGGCGCGCCAATGCCGGCACGGGCCACGGGGTGTCGTCGCCGATGTTATTCCCCAAGGTCAATTCCGGGATCAGTTTCTCCGCCGGCGACGCCCAGCCGACCCGGCGTGACCTGGATGTCGCGATCCAAGGCGAGGGTTTCTTCGAAGTGCAGCGGGCCGACGGTTCGCGGGCGTACACCCGGAGCGGCGAGTTCCGTATCCGTCCGGACCGCACGCTGATCACGTCCGCCGGTGATACGGTGTTGAGCCAAGCGGGCGCGCCCTTTGTGCTCCTGGCCGACGGTGGTTCGGTTGCGATCGACAGCGAGGGCGTGCTTTCCCAATCCGGGACGGCGCTCGGTAAGTTGTCCGTGCAGACGTTTTCGGATCCGGCGAAACTCACGCCGTTGCCGGGCGGCCTGTACGCGGCTTCGGCCGGGGCAGCGCCAGCGCCGGCCACGTCGGCCGAGCTCCGCCAGGGTTACCTCGAGGGCAGCAACGTGACGCCGATGCGCGAAATGGCCGACCTCATCCTCATCTCCCGCGCCTACGAGGCCAACCAGAAGATTATCAGCACGGTGGACCAAAGGATCCAGAAGACGTTGGAAGCGCTTGGCTGATCCGACCGGCTCCACTCTCCGCCATGAATTCCCCCAGACAGGCAACCGCAATCACGACTACGGGCCGGCGCGCCGGGGGGCGCGCCGGCTCATTTCGTGGTTCCGCCGGACTTTAACCCCGTAGCCCTATGAACCTCTCGCTCTACTCCGCCGCCACCGGCATGGAGGCACAGCAACTGAACCTGAACGCGATCGCGAACAACCTCGCGAACGCGAACACCCGCGGCTTCAAGCGGAGCAAGGTTGAGTTTCAGGACATGCTTTACCAAAAGCCGCGTTCCTCGGGCACCGATTCCGGCGGCGGCAATCTGCGGCCCACGGGCGTCGAGATTGGTAACGGCGCCCGCGCCGCGGCCATCTCCAAGGTGTTTACCCAGGGCCAGCTCACCCAGTCCGGCGAACGCTATGACCTCGCCATCCAGGGTGACGGCTTCTTCGAAGTCCAGCGCCCCGACGGGACGGTCGGCTATACGCGCGACGGTTCTTTCAAAATCAACGCCCAGGGCCAGGTGGTGACGATCGACGGTCTGCCCGTGCTGAGCGGTTTCCAACCGATCGCGGCCGGCGCGAGTGCGGTTAATATCGCCGAGGACGGCCAGGTCACCGTCCAGAGTGCCAACGGCACCCAGAATTTCCGGCTCACGCTCACGCGCTTCGCCAATCCGGCCGGTCTACGCAGCCTCGGCGGCAATCTCTACGAGGAGACCGCTGCAAGCGGCACGCCCGAAGCCGGGCAACCCAGCGAACAGGGTTTCGGCCGGATGATCCAAGGGTTCACCGAGGCCTCGAACGTGAACATCGTCGAGGAAATGGTGAACCTCATCATGGCGCAGCGCGCCTATGAGATTAATTCCAAGTCCATCCAGACTTCGGACGAAATGCTCAAAAACGACGCCGGGATGAAACGCTGATCATGAATCTGCTCCGCCGCCTCCTCGGCTGTTTCGGACTGATCGTCTCCGGCGTGTCGGCGGGTGAGCTCAGCCCGGCCGCGCCGCCGCCGGCTGCCGTCGGGTACGCCCGCGATTCGCTCCTCGCTGATCTGACGCGCGAGCTCGGGACGCACTTTAATCTCGAGGGCGAACTGCAGCTCGATCTCGTACGCCCTTGGGCCTCGCCGGGGCGTAGGGCGTTTGCTTGGACGTTGCAGGTGGTCGAGTTCCCCGCCGCCCCGTCGGCCTCCATGCTGGTGCGCTGCCGGCTTATCGCCGATACCGCCTCGGCCGGCGAATTCAGTCTCATTCTCCGCGCCGCCCTGTGGCGCGACGCGTGGGTTGCCCGCCAGCCACTGACCGTGGGCGCCGCGTTCGACGCCTCGCTGGTGGAGCCCCGCCGGACCGACGTGCTCCGCGAGCGCGACGCCCTGCCGGTCACCGCCGGCGACCGCTCGTATGTGATTGCCCGGGCCGTACCGACCGGCCGTCTGCTCGGTTGGCGTGACCTCTCCCGCCGCCCGCTTGTCCGCAAGGGCGAACTCGTCGAGGTCTCGGCGATCGACGGCTCGCTCGTCGTCACCCTCAAGGCCCAGGCGATGGAGAGCGGGGCCCAAGGGGATACCGTCACGCTCCGGAATCCGGAGTCCCGCCGCAATTTTTCCGCCACCGTCATCAATGAAAACCGTGTTCAAGTCCGCTTCTAAGGTCGCACTGCTCGCCGGTCTGCTCGTCCCGGGGTTGTCGGCCGGTTCGCTCTGGCCTGCCTCCGGCGCGGGCGCGCGCAACCTGGTGGCCGATCGTAAGGCGGCGGCGGCGGGCGACATTGTCACCGTCGTGGTCGACGAGGCCGCCAACGCCCAGAGTTCGCAGAGCAAAAAATCCTCGCGCGAATCCAGCCTCGAGGACGCGATGGGACAGTTCCTCTTTAGTGCCGCGGCCAGTGGGCTCGGCACGAAGGGTGGGGAGCTTCCCGCCACCAAGAACAGCGGCAAGTCGAGCTACTCGGG
>CAIJFT010000247.1 GCA_903820035.1 uncultured Opitutia bacterium | reverse complement strand
TTCGCCGGTGCCGTGCTCGATCTCGACATCAACAAACCGTTTTGGAGCCGCGCGCGCTATTACATGGATCTGTCGGCCGGCTACAAATTCCGGCTCTTCAGCGACAAAATTCGCGCGAAGGCCCGCCTCAATGTGCGCAACGCCTGCGAGGGCGGCCGGCTGCAAAGTGTCGCCGTTAATCCCGACGGCAGCACCTACGCCTACCGGATCATCGATCCGCGGCAGTTCATCCTCAGCCTGGGCTTCGACCTGTAACGCGCCGCAATGGGCGCTGCCGTTATGATTCGCGATCGACCCCGCGACCCGCATCGTCGCCCTCACCTTTCGAACCATGAAACGCTCTCGTCCTTCCTCGTGCCGCCCGATCTTCTGGTGGCTGGGCGCACTGGCCGCCGGCAGCCTTTGCGCCGGCGCCAACGTCGATCACTTCGCCGACAACGGCTACGGCAACGTCCTCAGCACGCTGCAGCATCCCGCGGGCGAGCACTACCAGGGCGTCACCTATGTCGCCTACCAAGGTCCGCACGAAGACCCGTACGTGGCCGCCTACGTCCACGCCACGGGAACGTGGATCGGGCCCGTTCAGGCCGGAATCAATACCATGGGCAAGTCGCCCGACCAGATCGACAAGGGCGAGCTTGATAACCACGGCAAACCGGCGCTCATCGTCGACCGCCAAGGCTATATTCATCTCGTGTTCGGCTCCCACGGCGGCGAAGCCAAGTACGGCCCGAACCCGCTCGGGGAATTCTTCATGGGCACCAAGGGCAAGATGACCCACGTCGTCTCGCAGAAGCCCGGCGACATTTCCGCGTGGCGGACGCTGGACAACATCCCGCCGTTCGGCACCTACAACCAGTGGATCAAACTCGCCAACGGCGACCTGTATTTGTTTTACCGCCACGGCGGCCACCGCAGTGACTGGGTTTACCAGAAATCGGTGGACGATGGCCGCACCTTCTCCGCCCCGGTCTCGGTGCTGAAACACAAGGTGAGCGCCGCTTCACCGACGGTGGATGATTCCTGGTACGCCTGGTTCGACCAGGGCAAGGGCGACACGATCACCGCCTCGTACGTCTACCATCCCTGCGCCAACCCCAAACATAACGCGCAGCGGCAGGACACTTACTACATGGTGATGGATTGCCGTGATGGCTCCTGGCGCAACGTGCAAGGGCAGAGTCTGGCGGCGCCGGTCACCAAGGAAGACGCCGATCGCCTCGCGCGCATCGAGGTCACCGGCAAGGACCGCCCCAGCCACGGCACGACCCATGTCGACGCCGAGGGCCGGCCCCAGCTGTGTTTCCCGTTTGCGCAGAAGGTGCGTTATTATCGCTGGGACGGAAAGGCCTGGCAAAAGCCGGTGGAAGTCGCCGCGGGGATGGGTCACGTGAACGACGGTGACTTTGTCGTCGATTCACCCACGACGACCCGGATGATCCTCGGCCTGGGCAACCCGGGGCGCGACGAAGTGGGTTGGTGGAAAACGACCGACGGCGGCCGCACCTGGGCCAAGGACGCCGTGCTGATCTCCTCCGCCGACCAAAGCTTCCAGACCTCGGCCATGATCCGCAACGCGCATCCCGATGCCCAGATGTTGTTGGCCGGCGTAAATCCGGCCCTGGGTCACCTGTACCGGCCGATGTATCTGGTCGGTGAACACGGACCGTTGGGCCGGCCCGCGGCCAGTTACCTCGGCGAACGGCTCGAGCAAATCAAGTCACTCCCGCCGCCGAATACCGCCAAGGCGGAGGCCAAACGGAAAAAGAAAGCCGGTCTGGGCGACGACGAGCCCTGATCGCTCCCGCTCCACTTTACCCCTCAAACGGAACCATCCCCTCAGCTCATGTTGCACCACCTCCGGTCCGCGCTTGCGGCCACTGTCATCATCGCCGCCGCCGCGGCCGCGCAGCCCAATGTGCTCTTCATCATGACGGATCAGCACTCAGCCGAGGCGCTGAGCTGCCGCATGGGTGATCGCTACCTCAAAACGCCGGCACTGGACGGACTCGCCGCGCGCGGCACATACTTCAGTCGCGCTTACACGCCGAATCCGCTCTGCATGCCGGCGCGGAATTCGATCTTCACCGGTCGTTACCCGCACCAAACCGGCGTCACCGACAACACAAAGACGAAGCTCGATGCCGCGGAGTTTGTCACGATGGGCACCTATTTCCGGCAGGCCGGCTACCAGACCGCGTACTTCGGTAAATGGCATCTCGCCTACGACGAGGGCGCCACCCAGACGCATGGTTTTGAAACGCTGGATACCGGACACATGGACGCGGAGAACGCCGCCCACGCCGCAAAGTTCCTCGGCACCAAGCACGACAAGCCCTTCCTCCTCGTCGTCAGTTTTCTCAACCCGCACAACGTCTGCGAACTCGCGCGCGATCAGGAGCTGAACAACGGTCCCATCGGACAGCCGCCGTCCGCCGAAAAACTCCCGCCCGCTCCCGCTAACCTGGCTCCGCCCCGCGGCGAGCCCGACACCATGACGCAAATCCGCGCCGGGTATCACGCCAACCCGGCATTCCCGGTGGGTAATTTTTCGCCTGAACGCTGGCAGACTCTGCGCTGGGGCTATTACCGCCTCATCGAGAAAGTGGACGCCGAGATCGGCAAGGTCCTCACCGCGCTCAAAGCCGCGGGCCTCGAGGAAAACACGCTGATCGTCTTTACCGCCGACCACGGTGAGTGCGCCGGCGCCCACGGTTTCAACCAGAAAACGGTTTTCTATGAGGAGTCGTCGCGCGTCCCCCTGATCGTCAGCACCCCGGGCCAGCGCGCCGGGCGCGTCGCGGAAAAATTCATCAATACCGGCACGGACATTTTGCCCACCATGCTCGACTTCGCCGGCGTGCCCCGGCCCGCCAAGCTCCGTGGCCTGAGCCTCCGTCCGCTCGCGCTCGGCGAACCGGTCGCGACCTGGCGGGAGGATGTCGTCGTGCAGAACAACATGAGCCAGACCTTTCCCGTGGCCGGCAATGTCCCGACCACGGAGGGTCGCATGATCCGCACGGACCGCTACAAGTACTGCGTCTACGCCCACGGCCAGAACCGGGAGTCGCTCGTCGATCTTGAAAAAGATCCCGGCGAGATGACCAACCTCGCCCGCGACCCCGCGCACCGCGAGACCCTCCTGGCCATGCGCGAACGGCTCCGCCACTGGGGTGCGGAAAACCGCGACCCGCTCGTCGCCGCCATGCTCGCCGACGACGTCAAGCCGCAGGACTTTGCCGTCGTGAAAGTGCCGAAAAATCAGGCGCGAACGGACGAGATCGTGGGCAGGAAGAAGAAGAAAGTTTGAGACGGATCGACCGGCGCGGGTAAGCCCGCGCCGGACTGCATCGCCGCCCTCCGCCTCGTTTACGCTTCCGTTCCCTGTTGATGAAGTTCTCCCCCCGTTCCGCCCTGCTTCCGGCTCTCGCCGTGCTAGTCCTCCTCGCCCCGCGCTGGTCCGCGGCCGCGACGTCACCCGAGCGGCCCAATATCGTGCTCATCCTCGCCGACGATCTCGGCTGGGGCAGCACGACGCCCTACGGCGCGACGCGGGTCCAGACGCCCAGCCTCGATCGCCTCGCCCGCGAGGGGAGGCGTTTCACTCAAGCCTACGCCCCGGGCTCGGTATGTTCGCCTTCCCGCTACGGTGTCATCACCGGCCGCTATTTTTGGCGCACCGCCATCAAGGACGGCGAAGTCCTTCCGCCCGATGCGCCGCTGCACATCGAGCCGGGCCGCCTCACGATCGCCTCCCTCTGTAAGAGTCAAGGCTACCAGACCGCGATGTTCGGGAAATGGCACCTCGGCCTGACAACGGGCAATGTCACCGACTGGAAGAAACCGCTCGCACCCGGACCGCGGCAGGTTGGTTTCGATCGCTACTTCGGTATGGCGGCCAATCTGCCCGCCGCGCCCCACGGCTTCGTCGATGACGACGAGTTAGGGGAACCCTTCCGCAGCGAGACAACCCCCGCCCCGAAATCCGCCGTCACGGCGGAGGTCGGAGCCGCCCGCACGACATGGAAGATTGAGCACGTAATGGAGACCCTCACGGCGCAGATGACCGGCTGGATCGAAAAGCAGCGGGATCAACCTTTCTTGGTCTACTACGCACCGAACGCCGTCCATGAGCCCGTACAGCCAAATCCGCGCTTCACCGGCAGCCCGTATGGGAAATATGGCGACTTCATCCGCGAGTTGGACTGGACGGTCGGCCGCATCCTGGAAACCCTCGACCGCCTGAAACTGGCCGACAACACGCTGGTGATCTTCACCAGCGACAACGGCGGCGTCACCGAGGAACGGTTCGAAAATTCGGCCGTCGCAATGAAAGCGGGCCTCGCCCTCAACGGATCCTTGCGTGGCGGCAAGCATAGCGAATGGGAAGGCGGCTTCCGCGAACCCTTCCTCGTCCGCTGGCCCGGTCGCGTGCCGGCTGGCACGGTCAGCGACCAGGTCATCTGCCTGACCGATCTGCTCGCGACGTTTGCGGGGGTCTTCAAGACTCCGCTGCCGCCGGGACAAGCCGAGGACAGCTTTGATGTGCTTCGTGCCTTTACTGAAGTGAAACCAGGCGCGCCGGTCCGCGATCATGTTATCCTGCAGGCGGCCGACGCCACGTACGCCATCCGCGCAGGCGACTGGAAATTAATCGAGCGCGCCAATCCCCCTCCCTACGCCTCCGACCGCAACAAGCGGACCATCGAGGCCGCGGCGAAACGCCAAGCCGCCGGTCCGCGGCAGGACGAACTTTTCAACCTGCGCGAGGATCCGGCCGAAACCAAAGACACCCGGCCCGCGCAACTCGACCGTTCCGCCACCCTCCGCCAAATCCTCGGTGAAGCCCGCAACCGCGGCTTCACCCGCCCCGGCGCCGGACAGTAGTCCGCCGCCGCTCCGACCATTCGCCTTTTAACCAAGCATCCCCATGACGACCTGTCCCAACCCGCGGTTTGACCGCCCGATTTCCCTGCCCGCACGTCCGCTCCGCGGCGCCTTGCGCGCCCTGGCCCTAGCCTCGGCCTTCACCGCATCCGCTTTCGCGCAAGCGACCGCGGCCAAGCCCGGCCCCGCCGCGTCCGCCCGGACCGGGGACGAGCCCGTGCAACTCTCGCCGTTCCAGGTCATCTCCGACGACCGCGGCTACCAGGCGTTCAACACGCTCTCCGGCACCCGCCTCAACTCAAAGCTCGAGGATCTCGCTTCTTCAATCACGGTCGTCACCAAGCAGCAGCTGATCGACACGGCGGCGATCGATATCAACGACGTGTTCCTCTACGAGGCGAACACCGAGGGCACGGGCAACTTTACCCAATTCAACACCAACCGCACCGGCGGCGTGCAGGATAACGTCTCGTCCGATCCCCAGACCGCAAACCGCATCCGCGGCATCGGCGGCTCCGGCGCCTCCGGCACCGGCACCAACACGAATTCGACGTTCGGCGCCAATACCGCCATCGGCAACTTTGCGAGCAACGCCAAGCTTCCGCTCGATCTGTACAACATCGACTCGGTCGAAATCAACCGCGGCCCCAACTCGAGCCTCTTCGGCATCGGCAACAGCGCCGGCTCGGTCAACCTCGTGCCCACACAGGCCAACGCGACCCGCGCCGTGTCCGGGTTTAACTTCCGCCTGGACAGCTTTGGCGGCCATCGCGAAAGCCTCGATCTCAACCGCCCGCTGATCGCGAACAAACTCGCGCTCCGTATCGCCGCGGTCGACGACACCAAGGGCTTCACCCGCAAGCCCTCCTCTGAACGGATCCGCCGCGGGCAGCTCTCATTCCTCGCCCGTCCCCTGCCCAACACCACGATCACCGGCAGCGCGGAGCGCTACACCAATTTCGCCCGCCGGCCCAACGCCCTCACCCCGCGCGACGCAGTCTCCGAGTGGATCGCCTCCGGCAAGCCGTCGTGGGACCCGACCACGCAGACCGTCACGCGCAACGGCGTGAAATCCGGACCTTTCCCCGTCGCCCAGGACGCCAACCTGCCCGCCGGCCTCATGACCGGCGCGACCAACCTCGGCGGCCGTCTGTCCGCCTGGATTGAAGACAGTCAGGTCAAGTTCTACACTCAGAACCAAATCGCCAACGCGATCACCACGGGCACGCCGACCCCGTTCACCCAGAACAGCGCCGTGCGCTATCTCGAAAGCGGAACGTCGTTGATCCGCAACAAGGGCGGCCTCTACCCGCTCTACATCGCACCCGCGCTCCGGGACAAATCGATCTACGACTGGTCGTCGATCAACGCCTCCGCCGCGAATCACGCGATCGACACCGCCAACACCTATCGCTTCGAACTGGAGCACTACCTCCTGCGCACGCCGCAACACGTCGTCGCCGCCCGCGCCGGCTGGTTCCGCCAGGAGTTCTCCCGCACGCAGTTTCAATTCCTCGATAACACCGACTCGGTCCTTTACGTCGACGTGAACGAAAAGCTGCTCGACGGCCGGCCGAATCCGTTTTTCCAGCGGCCCTACATCCAGGCCGTCACTCCGCTCCGTGGCATCACGCCGGAAATCGGCGACACGCAGAATGCCGACCTAGCCTATCAGTTTACCCCCAAGAACGCGCCCACGTGGCTCTCCTGGATCGGCCAGCAGCGCCTCGGGCTCCACGGCGAAACGCGCCGCAGCGACACCACCAACTTCCGCGACGCCGAGACCGTTTATAATCCCACCGGCTGGGCCGCAATCACCCTCCAGGGAATCGGCGCCCCCCGGGCTGCCGTCCAACGTTATTACGTCGGCGACACGCAGGGCACCAACTTCGACACCGGTCCGTCGCCCATCAACGATATCACGGGGCAGCACACGTTGACGTGGTATAACAATCTCACCGGCCAATGGGTCAACGAACCGACGACCGTCGCCGATCTACCCATCACGGGCACGAACAGCACGCGGGTCGAGGTGCGCACGCTGAGCGCCACGCTGCAGAGCTATTTCCTCAACGACCGGATCGTCACCACCTACGGCTTCCGCCGCGACCGGCAGCGCACGCGGCAGTCGAACGGCAATACGTACGACGCCACGGCCGGCCGCATCACCAACGCCGGTCTGGACGTGTGGAATCCGTGGATCGACCAAAGTGGCGACACGAAGACCTTCGGCATCGTCGCCAAGCCCACGCGTTGGCTGAATATTTTCTACAACCGCTCCGACAGCTTTGCCCCGGCGCCGGCGTTGCAGACGCTCTTCGGCGATCCTTTGCCCAATCCCAGCGGCACCGGGAAGGACTACGGCGTCAGCTTCACGGCCCTCGACAACAAGCTGAGCGTGAAAATCAACCGCTACCAATCAACCGACCTCAACTCCCGCGGCAACGAATCCGGCACGATCGGCCAGCGCACGCTGCGCCTCGAGGGCCGCGTAAACAACGGCTCCAACTTCGGCTTCGCCCTCCGCCCGTGGGCGGAAAATTTGGCGCGCAGCCGGTTCGCCAAGCAGGGCATCACCTCACCCAGCGCGGCCCAAGTGCTCACCGCCGCCGCCGGCATCATGCAGGTTCCGGAATCCTGGCTCGCCCGGCTCGGTGATAACATCACCGGTTTGAGCACGGACGGCCTGACGGACGTCACCTCGCGCGGCTACGAGGTGGAGGTCGCCTACAACCCCACCCGCAATTGGCGGATCAAGTTCAACGTCGCGCAGCAGCAGGCGATCGATTCCAACATCGCCCCCGACGAGTTGAACTATTGGACCACCCGCCTGCCGGTCTGGACCACGTTGAAGGATGACAACGGCCAGCTCTGGTGGACGTCGATCGCCACGACGAACCTCTCCGGCACCGTGAACAACGCGAAGGATTTTTACCTCACCCAGCTGCTCGCCCCGTACGCCCTCGCGGTCGCGAATCAGGGCAAGCCGCGCAGTCAGGTCCGCGAGTGGCGTTGGAATGCGCTCACCAATTACACGTTCTCCGAGGGCAAGCTAAAGGGCTTCGGCGTCGGCGGCGCGCTGCGCTGGCAGGACAAGGCCGCGATCGGCTTCCTCGGGGCCGCCCCGGAGTCGGACGGTGTCGTCCGCTCGCTCGATCCCACCAAGCCCGTCTACGACCGGGCTCGGTTCGCCGTCGATTGGTCGACGAGTTACAGTCTGCGCCTCTTCGGCGACCGGGTCCGCGCCCGCGTTCAGCTGAATGTGCGCGATGCCTTGGAAAAGGGCCGCCTGCAGCGGGTCGCCGTCAACCCCGACGGTTCGACCTACGCCTACCGCATCATCGATCCGCGCCAGTTCATCCTGAGCACGTCGTTCGATCTCTGAACGGCCCCCGCCTTTCCTTCCCATGCCCCGAGCTTCTTTTTCGCTCAGACTGCTGCTCCCGGCGTTGCTGCTGCCACTGCTCGCCAGCTCGCTGCCGGCCGCCGAACGCCGGCCCAACGTGCTGATCATCGTCGCCGACGACCTCGGCTACGGCGAACTCGGTTTCCAGGGTTTCACCCGGGACATCCCCACGCCCCACCTCGATCAACTCGCGGCCAACGGCGTCCGTTTCACCAACGGCTATGTCACCGGGCCGTACTGCAGTCCGACCCGCGCCGGCCTGATGACCGGCCGCTACCAGCAGCGCTTCGGCCATGAGTTCAATCCCGGCGAGGCCGAAGTCACGCCGGCGACCATCGGGCTGCCGGTCGGGGAGAAGACCATCGGCAACCGGTTCAAGGCGCTCGGTTATACCACGGGCTGGTTCGGGAAATCGCACCTCGGCTACGCGCCGCAGTTTCACCCGCTCAAGCGCGGGTTCGACGCGTACTTCGGTTTTCTCGGGGGGAAGCACGATTACCTCGACGCCGAGGGCGAGACGTTCAATCCGATCCTGAGCGGGACCACGCCGGTGAAAACCATCGACTACACGACCGACGCATTTGCCCGCGCCGCGGTGGAGTTCATCGCACAAGCCCGCACGACGCCGTGGCTTTGCTATCTTGCCTTCAACGCGGTCCACATGCCGCTCGAGGCGCCAGAGAAAGTCCTGGCGCGATTCGCGCACCTGACCGACCCGAAGCGCCGCACGTATGCGGCGATGCAAGCGGCGATGGACGACGCCATCGGCCGCGTTGTCGGGCGGATCCGCGAACTCGGACAGGAGGAAAACACGCTCATCGTCTTCTTCAGCGACAACGGCGGCCCAACCGCCTCAACCACGTCCAACAACGGCCCGTTGCGCGGGTTCAAATCCCAGACCTGGGAAGGCGGCATCCGCGTCCCGTTCGTGATGCAATGGAAAGGCCACCTGCCCGCCGGCAAGGTCGACGACCGACCGGTCATCCAACTCGATGTTCTCCCCACCGCCCTCGGGGCGGCTGGCGTCACCGCGCCGCCAGAGTGGCAATTGGACGGCGTGAATCTCCTGCCCTACCTCACCGGGAAGAACGCCGGCGAACCCCACGAAGCCTTATACTGGCGCTTCGGTCAGCAGATCGCGTTGCGCCGGGGGGATTGGAAATTGGTGAAGGCGCCGCTCAACGAAGCCGAGGCCCGGGTCCGCGGCGGCACCGGCACCACCGCCGGAGCGCAGCTCTACCATCTCAAGTCGGACCCCGGCGAAACGAAGAATCTGGCCGGCGCCAACCCCGCGAAACTACAGGAACTCGCGGCGGTCTGGGAAACCATGAACCGCGGCATGATCGAGCCGGCCTGGGGCCACAACAGCGGTCCGGTGACGAAGTAAGCCGGCGCGGGCCTGGTCGTTGTTGCGGGTTCGGCCGTTGGGCGGACGCGGGCCACCGACCTGGAGCGGATCCAAACTTTCTGTAGCCGATTTGGAGCGCAGCGACCACGTCGTCCGCAGCCGTACCCGCGTTTTCGCCCCTAGCTCGAACGCGGCGACCGCACTCGTGGAACCGCTCTAACGCCGCGACTTTGCGGCCGCGTCGTCCTGCCACACCCACTCCAGCGCGTGCGCCAGAATCTGTTGGCGCGCCGGACCCATGCCGTGGCCGACATTCAGGGCAAAAACGTATTGGTAACGGTAGCCCTTCGCCGCCAGGACGGCGGCCATCCGGTGGTTGGCCTCGACCCAGTCGTGCATGCCGTCGCGCATCGTATTCGGGTTGTAGTTGTCGCGATCGCCAACACCCATCCACAGCCGGATCGGCTTCGCCGCACTCTGCGGAATCAGTTGCGCGTGAAAATCCCACGCCCCGCCCGGCGTCTCCGGGTTAAACGGCCACTGCTGGTTCACAAACGTGCCCGACGTTGTGATCACGCGCCGGTATAACTCCGGGTGATACCACGCCATGATCAACGCGGCGGCACCGCCGGAACTGCTGCCCATTGTCGCGCGGGCCTCGGGGTCCTTGGTCAGCGTCACGCCGTAGGTCTTCTCCACCGCCGGCAGCACCTCGGCCTCGATAAATTCGGCGAACTTCCCCGACATCGTGTCGTACTCGCGGCCGCGTTCGCTGCCCTGCGCATCGCCACCGCCGTTTGCGATCGAGATCGCGATCTGCACCGGCACGCGTTTCTGCGCGATGAGGTTGTCGAGGACATGGGCGAGATTCATATCCGCCCGCCCCTGCTGCGGACCGTCGTGCGTGACCAAAATCGGCGCCGGTGTCCCGGGGACATACTGCGCCGGGATGTACACCGTGATGGTCCGCTGGTAGTCCACGGGCTGGATCGCCACGATCTGGGTCTTGGGATTCGCCGGGTCCGCCGTTGGCGGAGCCGTGCGGGCGATCCCCGGGTTGTAGAATTTGCTGTCCTTCGAGCTCAGCGTGAACTGCTGCACCTTACCCTGCGGCACGCCGGCGACCACCTTGAGCTCCGGCGCCGGCACATAGTCCGGACCAATCACGAAATTACCGACGGCATTCATCGGCGGATTCACCCCCGCCTTCCCGTCGAGCCGCGTGAACCGCGGTGCGCCGGGCGCATCCGGCGAGCGGGTTGGCGGTTGCGGCCGAGCCGCAGCCTTGCCGACCGCCGGGCTGGGGCCGGGTGGCACCGCCGGAACCGCATCCGCCCCCGCCAAAAATGGAGACAGCGCCAGAGCGGCACCGCCGAAAATAAGCAGACTCAACCGTGAAGGGTAAAACAGCATGGGGAAATCGGGTGCGCCCGAACAAAACGACAACCGAAAGAAACGCACGAACGAAGCGGTTTCCGGCGCCAACGTCCCGCGATTATTAGATTTCCCGGTGGTGGGCGGGCCGGCGCCACACGCGGCATTCCCCGCGGTTGGCCCGTGACGGCGCGGCTACTTCAGCCGGGGGACCACATCCGCATAGGTCGCCTGGGCACGGCCGATGCGCACCTCGGCGACCCACACCACCTTGCTGGTGACCGTCGGTACTTCCTGGGCGAACGCCGCGCGTTTCGCCGGTACGTCCAGATGCCACGCGGGATGATAGATGCCGGTTTTAAGATACGGCGTATATTCGACCCCGATGGTCGTGTAAACATTCGGGCCCTTGATTTCCACGACGCGTTTGCCGTCCAACCAGATCTCAATCAGCCCGTCGTCCCGCGGCGACCATTTCGCGTGGACCACCCACGCCAACCAAGCGCCCCGCCGCACCGGCTCATCCAGTTTTCGTTTTACCCGGGTGGCTTTGCGCTCGGTGGCGCCAAAATTCTGCTGGATGAACCAATGCGAGTCCTGGATTGAGATCGCCAAGTTGGGATAGGTCGCGCGGCCGTTTCCCGGAACCGCGTGCCACTGCATGACAATGTCATGGCCCTTGGCGGCATCGAAAACCCAGTCCTCCGGCACCAGCAGACTCTCGCCATACCAGCGCTCGTTGAATCCCTGCTCGCTCGGCAGCGAGAGTTCGGCGCGGAACGAGTCCGCCGCCCGCGGGACGGAAAACCGGACCGCCTTCCGGTCCCCGGCCAAACCGGGCGCGCCCTGGACCCGCAGGCGTTCCGGATCCGCCCGCCCCAGACGATAACGATCGTCCTCGGACAGATTCCACTTCTCCAAGCCACCGCTCCGAAAGTCGTCGTGGAAAATCACGACCTCCTTGGATTCAAACACCTGTTTCGCGGTCAGGTGTCGCTCTGCCGCTGTGCCTCGGCTCAAAACCGGGAGACCGAGCCCGCACGCGACGAGGGCGACCGTACCCCAGAATCTACCCGCGAGCGGTACGCCTCTCATCGCGCGAAGAACCGGCCGAGGGGTGCGTTCACAGGCGAATGAAGATCCTGCGCTGGTAGAGAAAGCGCACGAGCAACACCGGCAGGAGCAGCCCGATGGCGGCAATCAGGAGTCCGCCGCTCCCCTTTGCGAGCTGCAGTTCGAGATAAGCCTTCAAGTCGCCGCCTACGAAGCGGGCGGCGATCGCATCGAAATCGACGAGGTTGACCGCCAGATAAACGGTCAGGGCATTCGAGCCGATCCACAGGAACGGCGTGCACCACTTCCGCCAGCACCACACATCCACCACGAGGTAGAAGACGCCCAGCAGCATCGCGGCAAAGCCGCTCGCCACCAGACAGAACGACGAAGTCCAGAGCCGTTTGATGACGGGGAACTGCAGGCCCCACAGGAGGCCCAACCCGATTGCCACGGCCCCCGCCCCCAGCAGCCACGCCACTTTCTGCCGCCCGCTCCACCGCTGACTTGTCAGCAGCCAACCCGCCATGATGCCGAACAGGGTCGTGGCGACCGCGGGCACCGTGCTCAAAAGTCCTTCGTTGGTGTAATGCAAATTCCGCTTCTTGCCCGGCAGCAGGCGAAAATCCACGTAGTGCGCGAGGTTGCGGCCCTCTTCAAACGTGCCCCGCACCGTGGTCGTCACTCCCGCCGTCAAAACCGAGGCGGGTTTCACATCGGCCTGACTGCCGCGCTTCCCGACGGTGCCGTGCGCCAGATTGACGTCGGGAAACGGCACGAACGTCATCGCCGCCCAGTAGCCCGCGAGGCACAGCACGGCCGCGACCACAATGCCTTTGCGCGGCACCAGCACATACAGCGACGCGGCAAAAAAGTAACACAGGGCGATGCGCGGCAACACTCCGAGGATCTGCACATCCGGCCAGGTCCGCGTGATTCCGCCGTAGTAAAAAATCCCGAGGGCGAACAACAGCACGCTGCGCCGTGCAATCCGCACCAGTGCGGCCCCGCGACCGAGGGTCGCGCGTTGGCGCTCGAACGAGAGCACGATCGAAACGCCCACCAAAAAAAGAAACAGGGGGAAGATCGCGTCGAAGAAACGGAAGCCCTGCCACTCGACATGCTTCAACTGCGTGACGAACGCGGTGAGCACCGCGCCGTCGCTCAGCGGCTGCAGCGCCTTCGCCACTTCCTCGCCGCCGATGATCCAAAACATGTCGAAGCCGCGCAGGGCGTCGACCGACAGGAGGCGGGGCGGAGCGCTCACCGAATTTTGCGGCGCGGTGGGGAGCGGCGTGCCGCGGGGATCACTCATGGTCGATGAAGGGGCGCGGAGCGACGAAGGCAGATCAGGTTATCCGGGGTTGAACCTAGAAGCTGACGCGCGTCGAGAAGACGTAGCTGCGCGGCTGCGTGTCAAACGTCGCGTTGTTCGGGCCCGCCCAACCGTTGATGTAATTCGGGATGATCACGATGTGATAATGGTTGAATACGTTGTTCACGTTCAGCTGATGGGAAATCCGGTAGCGCCGGTACGCCCAGTCGTAGCCGAAAATGCCGGTGAACAGCGTGCGCGTGGGCCACGCATAGAGCGCCCGGTTGGTCGGGTTGTTGCTGAGGCCGACCGGATAATAATAGAACGCGGAGTATTTCCACATGCCTTGGAACGCGCCGCCGGCCCGGAGCCCCTTCAAGGGACCGCGGTCAAAGGTGTACACCGACTCATAGTTCACCGCGATCTGCGGGTAGCCCTGCACCTGGTCGCCGCTGGTCATGATCGGGATCGTACCCACCGGGGTGAAGCTCGGTTTGATCTGCATCTGGGCAATCGGCAAACCGACGGCGCCGGTCAGAATCGGCCCGTGTTGCGCCACCTGCGGATCGCTCAGGGCGTTGAGGATCGTGGCCGCGCCGGACGACGCGTTGATCGCGCCATGCACCGCACCTTGATTCGCGTAGTAGAGGTTACCAGGGGTCCCCATCATGGTGAGGGTGAGCGGCACGGCCCCGACCGTACCGGCGGTGGAGACGGTGGCACGCGTGCCGGTGGAGCTCACGTAGACCACGGCGCCATCCTTGTAGGTCACCTGCCCGAGGTTGTTCGCGTAGAACTGATCGTTATACACTTGGGCGAAGCTGTTGTTGCTCTGATTCGTGGCGTGCTGCCAGCTGCCGGAAACGCGCATGCGCCAATTGGGCTGCGGATTCGCCGTGAAGGTGGCCTGCAGGCCCTCCGACTTCCGGTCGACGTTGATCCAGTTGCTGGGCGAGCCCCCGAGGCGGCCGTTCAAGCCGACCGGGTTGATAAAACCGGTGATGTTCACGGAGAACGACGTCTGCTCATTCTGGGCGTTCGTGCGGTAAACCCCGACCGAACCCGACAAGGTTCCGTCCTGATTGGTGACCTTGATGCCGGCTTCCGTTCCAACCGCCTTGGAGGGGTTTTGCGCGGCGCCGTAGGGATCGCGGTTGAGGGCCGCGGGCGGGCTGAACGAGTCGGAGAATTGCACGTAGGGCCGTAACCAGGACAGCAGCCGGAAGTTGGCGCCGGCACTGAAGTCCTTGCCGGTCTCCTGACTGATGGAGTTCAGGCTGGGTTGCGTGCGCGAGTTATTCTCCGTCGACAACAGGGTGTACACACGGCTCAGGCGCGCCCCGACGAGCGTGGTCAGCCGGCCATCCAGCCAGTTGGTGAAGTTGGCCAGATAAACCCCCTTCTGATTGCCGTGGGTCGGGCGCCAGGAACCGGTGGAGTTCCCCGTCAGACCGAGGGGATTGCTGGGTGAAACCAGGCCGGCGACCGGCGCGTTGGTCGGGACCTGCACGTAGTTTTTGCCCGCGATCGTGATCTTGCTGCCGTCGTAGCCGATCAGAGGATACTTGCTGGGCCCGTTGGCGACCGGCCAGTAGACCACGGGGATGTTGCTGAAGCCGTTGTTGGTCGCCTGCCCGGTGTTGACCGGATTGAAGTTGGCGTCTGCGGCGACGTAATAGAGTCCCGAGGAGGCGGCGGCACTGCCGGTGAAATCGCCGCCGAACACGGTCTGGCTCTTGGCGCGACCTCCGAACAGGTCGTTGCTCAACAACGCCGAGACCCGGAGGTTCTTCGCTTGGCTCCCCCCCCACAGCGCCGAGGAGGTGGTGACCGAGCTCTTGAAATCCATCGCCCAGCCCCCGAGCGGATTGCCCGCGGCGTTGGGCGCCAGGAAGTCGACGCCGCCGTTGCCGAGTTTCTTGTTGTAACGGGTGGTGTAGCCGCCGGCGATGCGCGTGGACAGCCAGGGCGTCCAGACCGTCTCGATCTGCGCCGTCACAAACTGACTGCGCGTGAGTTCGCCGATCATCGCGCTGCCGAAGGAGTCCACATTCTCCCAGTCGATCTTGCCGTTGGCGATCACGCCGGCCCCGCTGGGGGCGCCGTTGGCGGCGGCGTTGATCTGATTGGTCGCCAGCAGATAATGCAGCGACTGCCCGTTGCGGGCATCGTTCGCGGTGCTGAGGGCGGTCAGGGTGTTATCGGTGTTGCTGATCCGGCTCCACGAGGTCTTTTCATATTCCACGCGCACCGTCGTGTTCCGCACCGGCCGGGCGGCGACCTGTACATAGCCGCCGACCAGCGGACCGCCGATGAACAACCGGCGTCCGCCGACCTGTTGATTGATGAACGCCATGCGTACCGCCAGCTGCTTACCGCCCAGATTAAAGTCGGCCGTTCCCATCTTCTTCCCGTACTGGTCGACTTGGAACTTAACTTCCCCCGACAGCGAAGAATTGAACTTCGCCTGCTTGGAAATGTAGTTCACCACGCCGCCACCACCGCCGGCGCCGTAAAGGAGCGACTGGGGACCGGAGATCACTTCGACTTGTTGCAGGTCGAAATTCGTCGTGTAGCCGACGCCGGTGAGCGCGGCGGGATAAAAGCCGTTGCGGAGAATCGACGTCGCGGCGAGACCGCGCAGCGACAACGCGGAGCCGTTGCGATCGTACTGTTGCTGGGTGGAGGCACTCGTGGCCGGACTGGAGGATGAAACCGCGGCGCCGGCGGCAAAGCCCTGCACCATCTCCTCCACGCTCATCACGCCGAGATCGTTCATGAACGTCTGGTCGAAGATGTCCGCGCTCACCGGCAGCTTGTTCAGCTCCGTCGTGAACGAAGTGATCGAATTGGAATTAAGGGCGCCGTAGCTGTTGTCCCGGCCGGCCGAAACCTCGAAGGGGTTCAATTGGACGACCTCGCGTTCGACGCGACCCGCGCCCGCCGCTTCCGCGGGAACCGCGAGCCGCCGGGCGATGACGATGGCCCCCGTCTTTTCATCCTGCGCGGCGGCAAGCCCGGTCCCGGTCAGCATGCTGGTGGCCGCCTGCAGGGCGGAGTAACGGCCTTGCACCGCGTTCGTCGTCACGTTTTTTGCCGCACTCGTGGCAAAGACGACCTCGGCGCCCGATTGCGCCGATAACTGCTTGAGCGTGACGACCGCCTCCCCTGCGGAAATCGAAATGGCGCGCGCGGTCGGCTCCGCCGCCGTCCCACGCAGCACACCAAGGGCAAGCCCGATTAAGAACACAATGCCACCGAGCCGGTTATTCATAGTCAAAGTAAAGGGGTTAAGGACCAAGGTTTGGCCGGTTGGCCTTCCAGTTGAGACGATTCACCCCGCCGAATCCCGCAGAAAAAAGGCCATGACCCGAATGTCGCTAAAACACGGAAACGGTTCGCCCCCCTCCAAAGCAGAACCGCGAACGACCCCGGCCGATCCGAGCCGCCACCCAGAGGCCCAAAATCCAACCTCCCGCGCCGAACCGGCCTCACGGCCCGCGGCCCAACACGATTTCGTTCCCATGGATTTCGGGCGTGATGCCATAATGGGCCGTCAGCAATTTTAGCAGGGCATCGAGATTGTCCGCCCGCAGCACACCGCTCAATTGCACCGCGCCGAGGGCCGGGTCTGCCAGCACGAGCCGCTTGCCGCTGTACCGATTAAAGATGACCACGACCTCCGCCAGGGGCGTCGCCGCCAGATCCAGCCGCGGGATCGATTGCCCGGGCTGGGCAACGGGCCCCGCGGCCGGCAGCGCGGAAGCCGTGGCCAGGGCGACCGTGGCCGGCGGATGCGGCCGCTCCACCACCACCCGGTTTCCCGCGCTGACATACGTTCGAACGGCGTGTTCGCCCGCCCCCGCCTCCTCCACGGCGACCCGGCCCTCATCCACCTGCACGGCAATCGACGTTTGGCCAAGATCGACCTCGAAGGCGGTTCCCACGGCCCGGACCTGGATGCCGCCGACGGTCACCACGAAGGGTCGATTGGCGTGCTTCACCACCTTGAAATGCGCGACGCCCCGCAGGAGTGAGACCGCCCGCGTTGAGTCCGTGTAAACGACCGCGATCTCCGTATCGGGCTTGAGCTCGGCGACCGATCCGTCGGCCAACACCCGACGCGAGGAAAGGGCGGAGAGGATCGGCTCGGACTTCGGCTGTCCCAACTCCAAACCGAACCAGGCGCCCGTGACCGCGAGGATCGAGACTGCGGCCAACCCCGCGACGCGCCGCCGTCGCGTCCGCCGCACCCGGCGCAAACGCTCAATCTCCACCACCACTGCCGCCGTGGCGCCGGTTTCGAGCGGCCAGTCGAAGGCCGTACGCGTCGTGGGGGATTCCTTATCGGCGCTCATCGTCGTAAAGACTACCCACGCCCCGCTTGCGGAGAAACGTCTCGCAGCGCTTCAGGCCGCGGGAAACGTGGGCCTCGACCGCTTTCTCGGTCAGCCCCAGCCGGGCCGCCACTTCCCGTTGCGACACCCCTTGCAGCTTGCGCAGGATTACGACCGCTTGGCATGGGTGCGGGAGAGCCAGAATGGCTTCGGCCAACAGCGTGACTTTTTCATTTTGATGGAGCCGTTCGGCTGCGCTCGGCCCTTCTGCTATGACGTGCAGCGTCGCCAAATCCCGCGTACGATCGATCGGCGAAATGCGTTCGCGGCGCACGCCATCGATCGCCACATGCCGGGCGACCTTGAACAGGAACGCCTTGGCCGAGGCGATGGGCTGGACCAGCCGGGCGCGAAAAACCCGCAGGTACGACTCCTGGACGACATCGTCCACGTCCCGGATCGTGGGGAACGAACCACGCAGGTAGGCCCGCAGCGACGACTCGTGCGGACGCACCTCATCGGAAAACCAGCGGACTTCCTCGGGGTTATCGGGGGGCATGGGGCGGCGGGCCACTCGACCCAATGGCGTCAGGCGCCTGGAATCAACCCAAAGGCACGCGACCGGAAGTGACCGGCTGGGCGTTTCCCTTCGATGGCCGACGAGCAAACCAACCCGGAAGCCGTGGCGCGCCCAGGTCCGTCACCGGACGCGCACCGCCCGCAACCGCGCCAAGCTCGCGCGCGCCTCCGCCATCTGCGGCTCCAAGCGCAAGGCCGCGACGTAATGCGCCTCCGCTTCGTCCGCACGCCCGAGCTCCAGCAGCGCGCTGCCCAAATTCAATTCCGCCGCCGCCCAGTCCGGCTTGAGCTGCAACGCTCGCTGATAATGAGCCACCGCCTCCGCCACCCGCCGTAAACCCGCCAGTGCGTTCGCCAGATTGAACTCGGTCGCCGGATGATTCGGACGGAGGCGCAAGGCCTCGCGGTAGCCCGCAACGGCCTCCTCATTACGCCCGAGCGCTGCCAGCGAATTGGCCCAGTTATAGCGGACGGCCGGATGGTCCGGCAGCAATGCCGCCGCCGTCTGATAATGCCCGACCGCCTCCCGGTGGCGGTCAAGCCCCGCCAGGGTGTTGGCCAGCGCGAAGTGCGCTTCCGGATACTCCGGCTTCAGCGTCAACGCCCGCCCGATGCGTTCAACCGCTTCTTCCGCCCGGCCCGTCGCCGCGCACAGGAGCCCAAGCTGGTTGTGCGCATCGGCAAAATCCGGCCGCAGGCGCAGCGCCTCCCGGAGGTGCACCTCCGCCTCCCCTGCCCGCCCCAACCGGACCAGCAATTCGCCGAGGCGCTCATGGGCGACAAAAAAGGTCGGATCCAGCCGCACCGCCGCCTCGAAATGGACCAGGGCCGGATCGCTCCGCCCGGCGGCGAGAAGCGCCTCGGCCAGCATCGCGTGCGCGATCGGATTGGCCGGGCGCTTCGCCACCGTGTCGGACCACAGGCTCAGCTCGCTGCGATAGACTTCGTTCCGCGCGAACGTCACCCCGACCGCCGCCACACCGAACGGAAAAATCACCGCCAGAAAAAGCCCCGCACCGCGGCGGGCCGTGGCGGGCGCGAGGCGTTCAATCGCCGCGTGCAACGCGACCACCAACGCGGTCAACACGGCCGCGAGCGACAGGTACATGCGGTGTTCGACGATCATCTGGCTCGTGCCCGGCACGAGGCTCGTCGGCGCCAATAGCGCCAAAAACCAAAAGCCAAGGAACCCGCCGACCGGTCGCCGCCACAGCGCCCAGCACGTACCCGCCACCAGCGGAACCACCAGCATCGCCCACGGCACAACTTCGGTCGGGTCCTGCACGGTGAAGGCGCCGTACTCGAAGACGAGCGGGTGCGGCCACACGGACAAAAGCAGGTAACGGCCGATCGCCTCAAATTGCGTCAGGCCGTAAGTCCACCACCCGACCCCGCTGCCCAGACCGATCGCGCCGCCGCGATTGCCACCGCCGCGCAGCAGGCAGAGCAGCAAGATCAGCCAACCCGCCCCAAGCGCGACATAATGCCACCACCGCCGCCGCCACGCCGCCGCAAAACCGCCCGCGAGAAACGTCCGGTCGTAAAGGAACACGAGCACCGGAGCCGACACCATCACCTCCTTGGTCGCCATGCCCGCCCAGCAGGCGAGCACGGAAACGAACGCCCACCCGTGACGCTCGCGCCCCCCGATCGCCTCCGCACTGCGGCTGAAGGCGTAAAAAGTGAGCAGGTAGAAAAGCCCCATCAGCGACTCCGCCCGCTGCACCACGTAGGTGACCGACTCGGTCTGCAGGGGATGCACCGTCCACAACCCGGCCACCGCAAAGGCCAAGACCGTCGCCCGTATTTCGCTCGCGCCGTCGACCGCGGTCCGCGCGAGCGTCCGCCGGACCAGCCCGAAGAGCGTCAGGCCCGCCGCGAGATGAATCCATAAATTCACGACATGGTAACCGTGAACCGCCGACCCGCCGAAAGCATAGTTGAGCGCGAACGAGAGGTTCAGCACCGGCCGGCCCTGCACCGTCACGTTGGCGCGCGGGGTTTCCAGCACATCCCACAACGGCCAGAGCCGGTGGATCGTCGGGTTGGCCGTAATCGACGAGGGATCGTCAAAGACAAAAGGCCCCGTGAAACTGCCGGAGTACGCCGCCCACCCGGCCGCCACGATCAGCCCCGCGGCCAGTAGCTTGGCGTAACGCGGACTCACCACGCGGGACGGTAGTTGGATGGAGCCATCGCGCGGAACCGTCGGGACGCGCCGGAAGTCAGACAACCTCAAAATCCCGCGGACCTCCGCGCGGCTCCGTCCTGCACTCGCGGGCACCTTGGCCCATGCAGAAAATTTCCCGCGCGCCCTTGGCGTTGTCACCGGCTGGACTCACGCGGCGCCGGTGAAGCCCATGTTCGCCCCGGGCGTGGGCGACGACGTCGATGACGTCAGGGCGCGGTGCGCAATCCACCGCCGGTAAACCCACTCTTAATTCTCCCGACCACCAAAACCACGAAACACACCAATCACACGAACCCAGTGGAGCTTGAACCACTCCGGCGCTCCAGGGAACCCACGGAAAAGACGAAGCCGAATGAAGCTGCCCCTCCTCCCCAGCGAGTGGCCCACTCGATCGCCAAAATGCCGGCCGCGAAAACACGCCAACGGCCCCACGCGCACCCGCATCTCCATTACCGTTCGCGCCCTGCTCTGCGGCTTCGCGTGAACCGGTTTGGACCAAGACGACGCAGAAACTCCTTCGAGCTCACCACCGCCACCGCCTCCGATCCGCTGGCTGCCGCCCTGTGCCCGAGCCTCACCCCAGCCACTTCCGGCGCTGCTCGCCGCGGACAAACTTCGCCGCCTCGGGGGCGTTCGTCGCCTGCATTTTGGCGCCGTCCCATTCGAGCGAGCGGCCCGCCCGCAAGGCGACGACACCGGCGAGACCGATCTCGGTGAGCAGGCCCCCGGTTTCGAAATCCGAAAACGCCTTCACCTCGCCCTGGCACGCGCGAACCCACTCGAGCTCGTGCCCCTTGATGCGCGGCAATGTCTCGGGAATGTCCCGCGTCGCGGCGTGGCGCGTCACATCGGTCAACCGCGGCTCGCCGTTGAGCCGGATCAGCCCGTTGGTATTCCAGTGGCTCGTGTAGAGGATGCCCTTCTCGCCGAACACCATCAGTCCGCCCTTGGGCAACTTGTCTTTGTACACCTCCGTGAGCGGCTCAAGCACTTCGGCCGAGGGCAGTCCCTTGCCCTGCCAGTGCAACACCAGCGGCGCAAGCCGGCCGCGGGCGGGAAAGTGAAACTCCACCGCCGCCTTGTCCGGCCGCTCCGCGTCGCCCTGCGGGTTGACCACGAGGCGCGACGGATAACTCAAATCGAGTGCGCGCATCGGCAGGTTCATCGCGTGACAGCAGATATCCGCCAACCCGCCGTTGCCCAAATCAAACCAGTCGCGCCACTTGTACGGATGATACACGTCCTGCTTGTACGGCCGCAGCGCCGCCGGCCCGACCCAGAAGTCCCAGTTGAATCCCGCCGGCACCGGATCCTCCCCGGTTGCACTTCCCTCCTGCGCGACGACCCCCACGCCCCAGTGGCGGATCTCGCGGATCTGGCCGAGGACGCCCGCGCGAATCAGTTCGGTGCAACGCCGCAGCGACGCACTGGCGCTGCCTTGGTTGCCCATCTGGGTGACGACCCGTGATTGCCGGGATAATTCCCGCAGCGACCTGACCTCCGCGAGGCTGTGCGCGAGGGGCTTCTCGCAGTAGACGTGCTTGCCCGCGCGCATGAACGCAGCACAGAGCGGCGCGTGCCAGTGGTCGGGCGTGGCGATGAGCACACCGTCAAACGACGCCGCATCGTCAAGCAACCGCCGGTAATCCGCGTAGGCCTTCGCCGCAGTCGTCGCTTCGCCGCCGACCTTGAGCGCTTCGGCGCGCGCTTTTTCGATCTGCGCCGGATCCACGTCACACAGGGCCACCAGGGTGGCGCCGGCCGCCAGCAGGTTCTTCAGGTCCGAACGGCCCTGCCCGCCGCAGCCGACCACCGCGAGGGTGAACCGGCGATTGGCCGCGGTCGAATCGGCGGCGCCACGGAGTATCAGCGGACCGGTGACAAGCGCGCCGCTGGCCGCGAGGGCGGACTGCCGGAGAAACAGGCGACGCGAAACCACGGGCGACGGGGACGGGGAAATCATAGGGGCCCCGCAAAGTTGAAGGGCCGCCGGCCCGCAGGCGAGTCTCAGATCAAGACCCCGCTCGGCCGGTTCGTCCCCCGCGGCCGGCTTCCGAAATTGACCCCGCCCGGAATTCAGACCCCATCGCAATTCCACCGCATGCCGCCTCCCGACCAGCCCGACGTGATTCTCATCGGCGGCGGCATCATGTCGGCCCACCTCGGCGCGATGCTCCGGTGCCTCGATCCGCGTCTTTCGATTCACGTCTACGAAGCGGGCGCAGCGCTGGCCCGCGAAAGCTCCGACGGTTGGAATAATGCTGGCACCGGGCACGCCGGTCTCTGCGAACTGAACTACACGCCCCCGCCAGCCCGGCCCGGGGCGCCGGTCGATATCGCCAAGGCCGTCGAAATTTTCGCCCGCTTCGAACAATCGAAGGCGTTCTGGAGTTACGCCGCCGCCCGCGGCCTCGCGCCGCACCCGGCCGCATTCATCCGGCGCCTACCGCATCTCAGCTTTGCCCGCGGCGAAGCGGCGGTTGCCTTCCTCCGCGCCCGCTTCGCGGCCCTGTCGGTGCACCCGTTTTTTTGCCGAATGGCCTTCAGCACCGAGCGTGAGGTCATCCGCCGGTGGGCGCCGCTCCTCGTGGAAGGGCGGAACGCCGAACCGATCGCGGCGACGCGGAGCGAGGACGGCACCGACGTCAATTTCGGCGAACTTTCCCGCCAACTGCTCGCCTGGCTGGGGGCGCAGGAGGATTGCCGCGTTTTCACCGCCCACCGCGTGACCCGCCTGCGCCGCGCCCACGCCGGTTGGGACGTCACGGTGCAGGCAGCCACCAGCGGAGAATCACGGGGCGTGCGCGCCCGCTTCGTCTTTGTCGGTGCCGGCGGCGGGACCCTCCCGTTGCTGCAAACCACCGGGCTGCCCGTGGCGCAGGGCCTGGGCGCCTTTCCGATCGCGGGCCAGTGGCTCGTCTGCGACCACCCCGCCGTCGTCGACCGCCATTTCGCCAAGGTTTACGGGCCGCCTCCGCCCGATTCCGGCGCCCTGGGCGGACCGCACCTCGACGCCCGCCAGCTCCACGGGCAACGCGTCCTGCTCTTCGGCCCGTTCGCCACCTGGACCACCAAGTTCCTGCATCACACGGGTCGTGCGAGCGACCTCCCGTATTCACTGCGGCCGCACAACCTCGGCACGCTGCTCCGCACCGGGCTGCACAACCGCGTCCTGGTCCGCTTTCTCGTGCAGCAAGCCACGCAGCGGATGGCGGACCGCCTGCACGCCCTGCGCGAATTCTATCCGGCGGCCCGGGCCGAGGATTGGCGGCTCGTCGACGCGGGCATCCGGGTGCAGGCGCTGAAACGGGCCGACGCCGGCCGGTTGTCGTTCGGCACCGAGGTCGTCACCGCCCCCGACGGTTCGCTCGCCGCCCTGCTCGGCGCCTCCCCCGGAGCGTCCATCTCCGCACCGATTGCGCTGCAAGTCATCAGAACCTGTTTCCCCGATCGCCTCCGCACCCCGGCCGGCCAGGCCCGGATGAAAGCGATGATCCCCTCCTACGACGTTGCCCTGCCGGACGCGGTGGCGCACTACGACCCACTGGCCTACGACCGCGGCAACCTCCTCGGGCTGCACCCGCCCGCTTAACCGGAACCGGCCGCCGGGTCGGGCGACGCCGGTTCCGGGGGGGCACCGTCGCCGTGACCGCGCATCACCCGGACAGCCGGCAATGTTACGGCCGCGTTAATTCAAACGCCGCAGGCCGAACGCAACTTGCGACCGACGGAATTTACCGCCCAGGTGACGGCGGTAGGGGGCTCGTGGGTATGGGCCCAAGCCACGGCCGGGTCGCTTAAGGGGTTTTGCGACCTGGCCGCATTTTTTTACTTCAGGAGTTCCGGCGAAACTTGCCACCGCACGGACCAACCGCGACTCGAGCGATCCAAGCGGATCACGCCGCATTTTTTGAGGACAAAACGGGGCGGCTCCGCTTCAACTCCCACCAGGAGCGAAGCCAGGGCGCTTAGGTGCGGGTCATGGCCGATCACCGCCACCGGCGCATGCAGGTCCCCGAGTTTACGCGCAATCACGTCAGGGTCATCCTGCGGTCGCAGTCCACCCACCTGGACCAGTTTTACCGACGACTTCAGCCGTTTGGCCAGACGGTTGGCCGTTTCAGCCGCCCGGATCAGTGGACTGTGCCAAAAAACGTTGGCGTCCATCGCGCCGCTTTCACGCAAGAAGCGACCCATGTCCCGGATTTGCCGGAGGCCTTTCTTGCTGAGCGGTCGCAACGCATCGTCGACCCCGTCGTCCGCGTGCGCATGCCGGATCAGGTAAATGTGCATCCCGGGAAGGTGCAGGTTAACGTGGGCCCAGCAAGCGATCGCTGCGCGCGGACGACCGTTGTAACCGATCGCCCCCTTTCAATCACGCCGCCTGGACTTGCCCGCCCTCCCTTCGCTGCAAATCCAGGCCTTGCGCTCGGCGCGCGACCAAGCGCGGCGGGCTCAGCGCGTACCCACGGCAAGCGCGACGCGAGCGGACGGACAGTGCACGGGAAGCCGCGCGCAACCGGAACCACCCACCCACCTTGATCCGCGCCTTTTGCGGTCACCGCGGCAACGTCGGCCGTCGTCCGATAAACACCCGACTAGCGTAGGTGCTAGGCCCCATCCGTTTCGAGCAATCGAAATACGGGTTTCAGGTTGTACCCCGAAGTCCACGCAGCGGAGATGGCAGGAGACTATGCATCGCTTTGCATCCCGCTGCCTTTGCGCCCTCGGCCTCACCTTACTTTGGTGGTACGCAACGCCGGTTTTCGGCGCTGCCCCCCTGCGCATCGGTGTCGAGCGCTATGACAAGCCGATTTCCTTTCTCGACGCCGCGGGCCAACCCACTGGCTTCTCCGCAGACTTGATCGCCGCCATGCGGGAGGAGGGTTTGGGCGAAACCATCGTGGTCGCCGACTGGTGGAGTAGCCTCTTGGCTAAGTTCCGCGCCGGGGAACTCGACGTCCTGGCCAACGTCTCCGCCGTCGAGATGAAGCAGGACATGGATTTCTCGATCTCACACCTCTACCTGCATGGCGTCGTCTACACGCCGCTTAATCGTCCCGCGATCATCGACGAAGCGCATTTTTCCGGCAAAACCATCGCGGCCGTCCGGGGCAGCATGGCCTGGAGCAACGCCCTCGCCAACGCCGGATGGGGCGCCAAGATCATCGCGTTCAAAACGCCGGAGGACGCCGTTGGGGCGCTGCGCCGCGGAGAGTGCGACGGGCTGCTGCAGGTGCATGCTTTGGATCAAAAATATCCGATCATGAGATCGCCCGATCTGCGGCGGGAAATATTGTGGGGCATCACTCACCACCTGTGCTTTGCGGTCCACAAGGGCGACGCCGCCTCGCTGGAGCGGGTGAATTCCGCGCTCGCCGGCGTGATCCGCAGCAACCGGCTCGACGAGATTGCTAAACGTTGGTTCGGGGCGGAGCTTTCCCCGCCGCTTCGCTGGCAGGACCTGCGCCCCTACCTCGTGCCGTTTCTCGCCGTGGCCCTGCTGGGAATCGGAGTTATCGCACTGCTCCTGCGCCAGACGAGCCGCCTGAAACAATCGGAGGCCCTCTTCGCCAATGTGATCGATTCCAGCGCGCTCGCCTGGGTGATCCACCGGAATGGCATGATCGTGCTGGCGAACCCGTTGGCCGCGGAAGTGTCGGGCATCAGCCAGCAGGACCTGATCGGCGTCAAGCTGATCGACCTGATCGCGCCGCCGGCCAAAGCGACCGCGGCAATCGAGATCCCGGCCGAGCGGGGAGTTCCATGGGAAACCACGATCTTCCGGCCGGATGGCACGCCGCTCACCCTCGAGGTCGTGGGGCGGGACTGTATCTTTCAGGGCAAACCGGCCCGCCTCGTGTCGATCCGTGATATCACGGCCGTAAAACAGGCGGCGGCCGATCAGCTCACGCTGAGCAAACTCGAGTCGACGGGGCTTCTGGCCGGCGGCGTGGCGCATGATTTCAACAACTTCCTCGCCACCATCGGCCTGAACTTGGACCTCGTCCTCGCCTCGCCGTCGGAGCCGGCGCAAAATCTGACCCGGCTGCAGATGGCCAAGCTGACCACCCAGGCCGCGAAGGCCTTGACCGCGCAACTGCTGACCTTCTCCCGCACTGAAATCAGCCGCCCCGTTCCCGTGCGTCTCACCGCACTCTTGTCGCGCACCGCACCGATTCCGCTCATGGGTTCCAATGTGCGGGCCGAGGTGGTCGCGGAACCCTCGCTGTGGGTCACCCAGGTTGATATCCTCGAGATTGAGCGCGTGCTGTACAATCTCCTGCTCAATGCCCGCGAGGCCATGCCCGCCGGCGGGCTGATTCGGATTAAAGCCGGGAACGTCACGCTCGCATCCGAAACAATTCACGGACTAGCAGCCGGGCCTTATGTGCACCTGGAGGTGATCGACCAGGGGCACGGGATCCCGGCCGACAAACTGCCCAAGATTTTCGATCCGTATTTTTCGACCAAGCAGCGGGACATGAAGAAAGGGATGGGGCTGGGTCTCACCATTTGTCACCGCATCATTACGCAGGACGGCGGCGCGATCACGGTGCAATCTAAACCCGGCGCCGGCACGACGTTTCACGTCTACCTGCCGGCCTCGCCCGAGCTGCCGGCCCCGGCCGAAAAACCCGCCGCAGCCCCCGCCAGTGCGCCCACGCCCGACGCGATTGCCCGCCGCATTTTGGTGATGGACGACGAGGTCATGCTGCTCGAGACCCTCCGCATGACCCTCACCTTTTTCGGCTATGAGGTGGAAACCGTCAGCGACGGCGCCGCGGCCATTAACGAATTCGCCCGGGCGCAGGCGGAAAAGCGACCGTTCCATCTCGTCATGCTCGATCACACGGTGCGCGGCAATCTGGGTGGACTGGAGACCGTCGCGGCGTTGCGCCAAATGGATCCCAATCTCCGAGCGATCCTGATCAGCGGACACGCCGAACAGGTCTTCCTGCGCGAATACGCCCGGCATGGCTTCTCGGCCGCGCTCTCCAAGCCGTTCGAGATCGACGAGCTCCGCGACGTGCTGGCGAAGCTCAGCTGACCCGCCGGCCGCCGCGCCTACCGCCCCGTGCGCGGCGGCGTGGTCGCATGTCGGGAGGGCCGAGGCGGCGTGGAAAACGGACCGTGCTTGGCCCGGAACTCGCGGGGCGAAAGCCCCACGTGCCGGCGGAATAATTTCGAGAAGTGATACGGATCGGCCAGCCCCACCGCCTTGCCCACCTCGGCAATCGGCAGCGTGGTACTGAGCAACAAGGCGCGGGCCTCGCGTAGTTGCCGGTCGATCACGTGACGCTTGGCCGAGACCCCAAGGTGACGGCGAAACAGTTTCAGCACATGGGAACGGCTCCGCCCGACCAGCGCCGCCATTTCCCCGATGCGCGGCCCCAGGTGGAAGCCGCGCTCCACGTGGACGAGCAACCGCTCCAGCTCTTTGGGTGGTGGCGCGGCAAGGGACGCCTTGGCCGTCGTGGTGCGCCGCAACTCGCCGATCAACAGGAGCCCGAGCGCCCTCGCCTCCGCCTCGCCGCGCGCCGAGTGCAGGTACCACTGCACGGCGTAATCAATCAAGCGGCCGAGCGGCGCCTCGGTTTCCACCCGCAGCCGCACGACCCCGTCGAAGCCCGGCCAAGCCGCGTCGCCCCGGTCGGGTGAGTTGAAGCCGGGCTCGCTCCGTTCGTGGGGAACATTGGGGAGCCAGCGCGCCCCGGGCCGGTACCACGGCACGAGATGCACATGGGAAGTGAACATCGGCGCCTGCGCCGAGGGCCGGTAGGTAATCCGCCGGCCCCACGGCAGCACATACACGTCGTGCGGCTCCAAAGGATACGTCACCCCGTTCACCTGAAATTCACCGCGTCCGCTTTTGCACCAGAAAAGTCCGCGACTCTGCACGCAGCCGTTGGCGAACGCCTGCTGGGCGGCAAACTGAAACAGTCCGGCTCGGCAGACGGCGGGGGCTTCGGGCGGAGCGGCGTCCGTTCGCCGCGGTCGGGGTAGTGGCACGGAATGCAAAACAACAAGTTTATCCCCACTTGTCCATTTTTCCCGCCGGTTCCGGCTGTTACTCTCTTGCTCCCCACCGCTATGAAACCCCTCGCCTTGCCCCTGCTCTGGGCCGCCGCCTTGTCCTCGCCTGCGCTGCTCCTCGCGCAGGCCGCCGGATCAAAACCGGCCGCGCCCACCTCCGCCTCGTCTTCCGACCCCATCGTGTTGTCGCCCTTTCTGGTCGATACGGCTTCGGAGCGCGGCTACCATGCGACCTCCACGCTCGCGGGCAGCCGCATCAAGACCGATCTGAAGGACGTCGCGGCGTCCGTGACGGTCCTGACGACCGAGTTCATGGACGACCTCGGGGCGAAGGATGTGGCCAGCGCGATGGCCTTTGTGGCCGGCGCGGAAAACGACTCCACCTACCACGCCGAACCGGTGGCCGCACTGGGCGGGGCCAACGGTTACGTCGGCTCCGATTTCGGTGATAACAACAACCGCTCCGGCGTGATTCGCGTCCGCGGATTGGGCAGCGCGTCGACGACGATCAACTTCATCGATACGATCGGTTCCACGGACCGCTACAACACCGAGCGCGTGGAGTTCCTCCGCGGCGCCAACTCGATTCTCTTCGGCCTGGCCGAGCCGGCCGGTCTGGTAAATTCTTCCACCAAGCTGGCCAATACCCGCAAGCGGGCCACCCGGGTGGAAAACAAGATCGATCAGTTTGGTTCGAACCGGGTGATGCTGGACCACAACGAAGTCGTGATCCCGGGCATACTCGCGGTGCGCGGAGTCGGCTTGTTCAACGAACAGCAGTACAAGGTCAAAACCGCGTTTCTGCGCGATAAGCGGGTTTTCCTCACGGGCACCTACCAGCCGTTTCAGGGCACCACGGTGCGCGCCTACGCCGAGGGCGTGACCAGTTTCGGTCGCCGGCCCAACAACCGCACGGTGCAGGACAACGTCTCGGGCTGGCTGCGGGCCTACAACACCTATGCGCCCCAGATGACGGCGACCCAAATCGCCCAGGCTTTCTATTGGGATCCGACCGTGCCCAACGCCGACGGCATCGCGCCCGCCAGCACCGTGACGCTGGCCAACGGCACCGCCGTAAATCTCGGCCTCATCCGGCGTCCGCTGGACACGCTCGCGAACGGCACGGCGCTCATTTACAGCGGTAACGGCCAATGGGCCAACCCGCTGGACAACGCCGCCACGATCCTTGCCGCCCGCACCGTCACCGGCGCCGCGCCCGCGGCGCTGACGAGCCGCAGCCAGTTCGCCCGCAGCGGCGACGCGCTCGAAAACGCCGCCATTCTCCGCGCGGATCCCCAAGTCACCGACAAGGGCATCTTCCCCTATGACACCGTGGAAATCGGCGCATTGCCCGGCTCTTACCGCAGGGAACACATCCGCCGTTTCAACGTCACCCTCGACCAACGGATCACGCAGGACCTTTACGTGTCGGCCACCGCCCAGCGCGAAACCCGCGACTTCGACCAGTATTTTGCGGTCCTCTCCCAATCCAACCAGATCTCGATCGACATTAACCAGAAGCTGCCCGACGGCCGCGTGAATCCGAATTTCCTGCGCCCGTTCATCTACGGCCGCAACATCGCCGAGCGCGGCGACACCACGTCCAACAACTACCTCGTCCAGGCGAACTACGACTTCGATTTCGCCAAGCAGACCGAGCGCCTGGGCTGGCTGGGTTCGCATCGCCTCACCGGCGTCTACACCAAAGCGGACAAGGACAGCTACGGCACCCGCTATCACTACCAGTTCGACAGCGACATTCCCAACGTGCTGCCGGCGGCGGCCTCCGGCGCCAACTCCACCGGCGGGGCCTCCCGCTATGTGATGCAGCTCTGGTACGTCGGTGAACCCGTGAAGGTCGGCGACACGGCTCTGCGTTTTACCGGCTTCCCCGATGACGTGGCGCGGCAGGTCAACCGCTCGTACGACTATTTATATTACAACAATCTGGCCTCACCGGCGGCTTGGGCTCGCTCGCCCCAGCAGCTCCACGTGGGCCAGGGGCTCATCCCCAATGCGGCCGTGCGCACGTGGCAGATCCAGGAAAATTCCGGCGAGGGTGTTTCCCTGCAAAGCTTCTTCTGGAAGAACCGGATCGTTACGCTGCTCGGCTGGCGGCGGGACAAGGTGGAGTCGTCCCTGCGCTCCCTGCAGCCGGACAGCGGGTTTCCGTTTCCGGCATTGTCGGGCAGCAGCCGCAACGACTTTCTGGCCACCGGCACGACCTTCAGCAACCAGCGCGACACGAAGACGGAGAGCATCGTTTTCAAAGCCACCGACTGGCTGCGCCTGCTGGCAAATCGCTCGGAGAACTTCGCCGCCACCAGCCCGCGCCAGGACAACCTCTACCGCGCGATTCCACCCCGGACGGGCACGACTGACGAGCTGGGCCTCGGCTTCTCCCTATTCAGCGGCAAACTCGACCTGAAACTGACCCGCTTCAAGTCGTCGCAGCTCTTCAACTCCGCCGCGTCCACCTCGGTCCAGAATCGCGTTCCGGCCTTCGAGAACACGCTCTACACTGCGCTCGCCAACGCCGGCCGCACCTCCGAGTGGAGCACCATCGGGGCCAATGGGACCAGCGTTACGACGCCGTATGCCCTGCCGAACGGAGCCATCGCCACCTCGGCCGCGGTTTCCAAGGGTTACGCCTTGGAGATGTATTACCGGCCGAATCGGAATTGGGACTGCGTCGCGAGCGTGGACCAGACCGAAGCCCGCACCTCCGGCATCGCGCCCGAACTCGCCGAGTTCTTCGCGACCCGCGCCGCCTTCTACAAGAAATACTTCGACGAGGGCATGCGCGCCGACGGCACGACCAACAAGAACCCCTCCACGTCCCAGCTGCTCGTGGACAATTTCGCGAGCGTGGTCGGCGTCTCCTACGCCAGCGACGTCCTCACCGAGGGCAATCAGCGCGCGGGCCTATCGCCTTACACCGCGAAGCTGACCGGGCGCTACAATGTCGCCGACGGTCGGCTCAAGGGCCTGAGCCTTGGAACCAATCTGCGCTGGGAGTCCGGCAAGGTTATCGGCTACGGCCAGACCACCAAGCTCTTCAATTTCGGCGGACTGCAAAACTACCCGGGCCAGGTTTCGGACCTGAGCCGGGAGTACAAGACGGGCTCGGTCATCGCCGGCGGCGCGTTCATCCACTATTCTTGGCGCATCCTGAGCAACAAGGTGCGGTGGAAAATTCAGCTCAACGCGCAGGACCTTTTCAGTGCGCAGGGTCTGCGGCGCGTCGCCGTCAACGGCGACGGCTCCCCGGTGTGGGCGCTCAACCCGCCCCGCGCCTACGAACTCTCAAACTCATTCGACTTCTGATCCGAATCAGCCGCTCCACGCCTTGAACGCCACGCTGCGCCGCTACACCCTGATCATCCTCATGATCCTGACCGCCTTTTTGGTCGGACTCACCGTGAAGGCCCTCGGCCAGCCCGCGCCCCGGTCCGCAGCCTAACCCGCGGCGCCCCGGCCAACCCCATCCAGCCGCCGCCTGCCGCACAAAGGATCGCGCGTCGATCCGCGACCATCTCCTAGCCCCCCCCCACCTCCCACCACCCCCTTTCCCACCTCGCAAATCCCATGAATGCCCCGCTCCCCCTCCGCCGGTTTATGCTCACCGCGGTTTACCTGATCTCCGCCCACGCCGGTTTCGCCCAAACCGCGCCCAAGCCCGCCGCAGCCGCCGACAGCGCGGCCAAGGAAATCGTCACGCTCACGCCCTTCGCGGTCGCGGCCGACGCCACCGACACGTACCAGGCGATGAACACCAACTCCATCACCGGTACGAACACCGCCCTCGGCAAAACCCCGCTCGATGCCAAGGTGTTCAACCGGCAACTGATGGATGAGATGGGCGTCGTCGACATGACGGAAATGTTGTCGAAACTCGGCGGCCTCGGCTCCGCCATCATCTCCGGCGGCAACGAGGAAGTGCGCGGCGACCTCGAAGGCGACCGGCAGGACCCGAAGAGCATGACGATGCGCGGACTGACGATCAACAACCCGCGGCGCGACGGCTTCCTCCGCTCGGACACGGCGCTGATGGACTCCTTTGACGTCGAGCGGGTCGACGCGCTGGGCGGCTCCAATTCGCTGCTCTTTGGTTCCGGCGACGCCGGCGGCGTGATCACCACCAACTCCAAACGCGCCGCCGTGGGCCGCCCGCTACGGGGCACCCTCGCCGCCGGGGGAGATTCGGAAGGCAGCCGCCGCTACACCCTCGATGTCGGGTCCGGCTTCAAATATTGGGGCTGGCGCATCAACGCCGTTAAGGGCGACGCGAAGTATTTCCGCCCCGCGAACCGCCAGCAAAACGAAGGGTTGCAACTCGCCACCACGATCCGGCCCTGGCAACGCCTCGAGATCCGCGGCGAGTGGCGGCACCTGACCCGCAACACGACCTACCCGAACTCCGGCACGGTGCGCGCGCCGCTCAACCTCCTGCTCCCCACCGGCGAGCGGATGGACGGACAAAGCACGCGCTACATCGCGGCTTTCCCGAACGCGAGCGCGCTGACCGGCGGCGTCATTGACGTCACGAAGGCCGACACGCTCTTCGGGCCTTACTACGCCTTTGCGTTTAAAAACATCAGCAAATCCATCGTCGCCGAGACGACGCTGGCCGAGGGCCTCGCGCTCCAGGTGCGCTACGGCCACGACGCGCGGGTGAACAACGCGCTGAGCCCGACCAACAGCACGATCTTCGCGCCCGGTGGCGCCGGCAATCTCTACGCGGACCCGGTGACCGGTCAGGTCGGCACGTCGTGGGCGTTCACCTCCGGCCTCCCGCAGTTGAATCCCTTCCACACCGGCGCCCGCGGTTACCGCGCCGCCCTCGCCTATCAAAAGGACGCCGGCCGTCTGGGCCGGCACCAAGCCAGCGCCTTCCTCCAGGACATGCAGTCGTGGACGAACCAGGAACAGTGGAAATACTATGAAGCCGACGCCTCCGGCAAAGTGATCCAAAATCCAGCGCTGATCACGGCGGCCGACTCCGGCCGGATCAACATGCCGGCGATCTGGCTCCCCATCAATACCACCCAGATCATCGGCGGCCAGTCGTGGCCCTTCTCCTCCCTGGTGCATCCGAACGGCAAGACCTACATCGCCCAGCCGGTAATTTATCCGCGCGCGGTCCCACCCACGGCGGGCAACCCGTGGGGCTTCTCCGGGCCGATCACCGCGGCCACCGGCGCGAGCACCCTCCCCGGCTACTACCACGAGGAGACCATCGAGCGCAGCCACGGCGTCAGCCTGTTCAGCGAATGGTGGAAGGGGCGGATCGACACGATGGCCGGTTACCGCGCCGAGGAAGCCACCTACCTCCGCTCCACCACGGGTCTGGCGCGCGGCCCGTTCAACTACGATAGCCTGACGACCGGCGCCGTCGTCGACACGCCGCTCAAGGGCGTGCGCGTCTCGGTCAACTACGCCACCAACGCGAAGATCAACCTCGACGCGACCCGCGACATCTACAACCAGCCCCTGCCGCCGGGCAAGGGCGTGAGCAAGGACATCGGCCTGAAGTTCGGACTCTGGGAGGACCGCGTGTCGGGCAATTTCAACTACTACGTTTCCCAAGGGCAGAACTTCACCGCCACCCTCGGGGCAACCCAGGACGACGTCGACCCCAACGGCATCAACGGCCGCAACGGTGGCGGCGCCTACACCTTCAGCAAGACGTCCAACGGCTACAACCTCTCCCTCTCCACGCGCCCGCTGCGGGGCTGGGAAGTCCGTGTCAATTTCACCACCGCCAACGGCAGCGAACGCAGTAACGTCGTGCTGCCCCAATTCTACAACGACCAGTTCAACACCACCACCGTCAACGGCCAGACCGTCGTGGGGGTCCGCGCCACGGCGGGCGGCACCGTCACGCCGCTCCTCGTGCGCACCGATCCACGCAATCCCGCCTCGGCGCAGATTCCGCTCACGGTCGCCATGATGAAGGATCCCAGTAGCCCCTACGCCGCCCAACTTGATCCCGAGTCCGGCCAGATCCTCAATGCCGACGCCCTGGGCCTGCTCACCTCGGGGGTCGGCACCGGGGTGACCGGGCTGCCGCTCACCCAGCACCAACTCGGCTTCACCTCACCCTCCGGCGGCAACCTCATCGTTCGCCGCGCCGGCGAGAAAACCTTCGGTTACGCCGAGCGGAGCTACAGCCTCATCAACCGTTATCAGTTCGACCAGGGAATGTTCCGCGGGCTGGTCGTGGGCCTGAGCAGCAGTCTCCGCGACAACCAGCGCGGCTACATGTACACCGACGCGGCCGACGCGAACAAACGGAAGATGTATTACTTCCCGGACCGCCTCCTGCACGACCTGTTCGCCGTCTACCGGTTCAAGTCGGTCGGCAAACTCCGCCCGACGCTCCAGCTCAACGTCTCCAATCTGCTGGACGCGAATCAGGTCGTGTACCTCGTCCGCTCGACCAACGGCACGCTCCGCTACGCCCAGTGGCTCAACTCCCCGCGCAAGCTGGGCGTGACGACCACGGTGAGTTTCTAGCGCAATCCGCCCGACCCGGACCACCGTGCCACTTGGCTTTCCGATCCGTCCATTCATGCCCCGCACCGTCGCTCTCCTCGCGCTCCTCCTGCTGAACCTCCGGTTGTCCGCGCAGGATGCCGCGCGCATCCACGACATCGTGATCTACGGTGACTCATCCGGCGCCGTCACCGCCGCCGTCGCCGCCAAACGCGACGGACGCTCGGTGATCTGGGTCAACCCCACCGGCTTCCCCGGCGGGATGAGTGCCAGCGGGCTGGGCGCGAGCGACTTCCTCGGGAAACGAAACACCTTCGGTGGCATCGCCTCGGAGTTCTATGACGCCATCGCCGCCGCCTACGGCGAAAAGTACATCCGCAGCTTCGAGCCCCACGTGGGCCTGCGCGTCTTCCGGAAGATGATCGCCGACGCCGGCGTGACCGTCGTGTTCAACGCGCCGCTGGATCGCTCCCCGGGCAAGGGCGTGACGATGGACGGCAAGCGTATCACCGCGATCACCACGCTCGCCGGCCAGACCTACCGGGGCCGGATGTTCATCGACGCAACCTACGTCGGCGATCTGATGGCCGCCGCCGGCGTAACCTACACCGTCGGGCGCGAGGCCGAGCTTCAGTACGGCGAGAACATGGCCGGAGTCCGGCGCGGCGACACCCAGCCGCGCGTCCATTACACGCAGCGCGACAAGGATCACTTCATCAAAGACGTCGACCCTTCCGTGAAGCGCGGCGATGCCGCCAGCGGATTGCTGCCGTATGTGTTCCGCGGGGACGGTCTGGCCAACGGCCAGGGCGACCGAAAAATCCAGGCCTACAACTATCGCGTCTGCCTGACGACCGACCCTGCGCTCCGCATCCCGCTGGAAAAGCCCGCGGGCTACCGCGAAATCGACCACGAGTTGCTGTTGCGCAATTTCGACGCCGGCGACGACCGCCTGCCCGCCCTCGTGGAACCACTCGCGGGGCGCGGCGCCAAGGTCGACTGGAACAACATGCACGCGATCGGCTCCGATCTGCCCGGCGCCAACTGGGCTTATCCGGAGGCCAGCTACGAGCGGCGGCGGGAAATTGAGCGGGAGCACGAGACCTACATCCGCGGCTTCTTGTGGACGCTCGGCCACAACCCGCGCGTCCCCGCCGCGATACGCCAGAAGGTCGCGGCCTACGGTCTGTCCAAGGACGAGTTCACCGACAACGGCGGCTGGCCGTGGATGATCTACATCCGCGAGGCCCGGCGGATGGTTTCCGACTACGTGATGACCCAGCACGACTGCGAGGGAAAGCGCTCGGCCCAGGATCCGATCGGCTTGGGGTCGTTCGGCATGGACTCCCACGTGGTGCAACACTTCGTCACCGAGCGGGGTTTCACGATCAGCGACGGCGTGATCTGGCGCGTCCCGCCCAAGCCGTACGGCATCTCCTACCGCTCGATCATCCCGCGGAGGGGCGCATGCGAAAATCTCCTCTCCCCGATTTGCGTCTCCGCGACCCATGTGGCCCACGGCTCGATCCGCATGGAACCCGTGTTCATGGCGCTCAGCCAGAGCGCGGCCATCGCCGCCGGAGCGGCGCTCGACCAGCAGGTCAGCGTGCAGGACGTCGACTACGCCGTTTTGCGGACGCGGTTGCTGGCCGCCAAGCAGATCCTCCAGCCCTGATCGGGCCACCGCGCGCACCCTTCGGTCCTCGCCAAGCGCCCCGCTCTTCCCACCTTTATCCGCATGCCCCCCTCGCGCTCCACCGCGTTGCGTTTCATCCTAGGTCTAGCCTCGGCGGCGTCCTTCGCATTCGCACAGGAGGCGGGCCTGCCGCCCGGCGCGCCTCTCCTCCCCGCCTCGGCGCTGCCGGATTACGAAAAATCCATCGACCACGCCGGCCTGATCCGTGGCTGGAACAAGGCGTCGCTCGCGCGCGGCGAGAAGGTTTACCAGGCCGTCTGTCACGCGTGCCATGGGGACCTCAATCTCGCCGGCTCGATCCCAAACGCCCTCCGTTTCGCCGAGGGCAAATTCAACCACGGCGGGGATCCGTACACGATGTACCAGCCGCTCACCCGCGGCTGGCGGCTCATGGCGCCGCAGGTGCAGCTCGTGCCGCGCGAGAAGTACGACGTTATCCACTACATCCGCGAAACGTATCTCGCCGGACGCAACCCGTCGCAGTTCGTGACCGTCACCGCCGCTTATCTCGCCGGCCTGCCGCAAGGCGACTCCACCGGACCCGCCCCGGTGAAACGCGAGCCCTGGCGCGAGATGGACTACGGTCCCTTTCTCATCGGCACCTT